>NZ_JAKVPE010000001.1:0-333617 GCF_022482365.1 Limosilactobacillus sp. | reverse complement strand
CTTTGAATCACAAAAGTCAACATCCATCTCCGTCACGCTGATCTTGCGCTTTCCCCTGGACATTCGAACGACGACATTGCTGCCAGTGGCCGTAAAGTCGACCTGTTTTTGCATCAGGCGGCGCATCTCCGCTTGGGGAATCGTTGCTTTAAATGCGGCAAGCTCATCCGCATTCTTAATGTCGAGCTGCTTGTTTAATTTCTTTTCAAAGAATTTCTTTGAGACTCCTACTCGCCAGGCTTCCCATTCCTTAATATCCGTCTCGGTGAATTCTTTTCCTCTGATCGAAACCTTAATCATGTCGTTCTCCTTTCCGGTAATACAGTTGTTTTATCCGTAGTTTACTTTATAATAAGGGGGATGACAATGGTTTAAGGAACCGCGTGGACAGAAGCACAAATTTGTATTCACAGAAAGGATCACTTCACATGACTAAAACTGCCAAACAAATTGCCGCACTAAAAAAGGCCAACCACGAATCGCGTCAGATCGTCCGGGAGTCGATTCAGGAAGGCCTCTTCATTTTGATGCGGAAAAAAGATTTCGCCAAAATTACGATTACTGAATTAATCAAGGTGGCCGGCGTTTCGCGCTCCGCTTTTTACAACAATTACAAGTCCAAAAATGACATTTTAGAAGAATTAATCCAAAGCGTCACCACCAACTGCTTTAATAGTTTCTTCCCCGGCCTGCAAGAGGGCTGGCGCTACACTTTCAATGCTGTTTACGAGCAGCGAAAAAAGCTGACGATCATCATCAATGCCGGTTTGGAAGCAGAAATTCTTGCATTGCTGAACCAGGAAATTTTGCCAGGCCAAGAGGACTACATCATTCACGCCGCCTGGAACGGGATTGCCTATAATCTGGTGATCGAGTGGTTTAAGCGGGGGATGGAACCGGGGATTGATGAAATGGTCGACTATGCCGCCAAGATTACCAGCAGTCCCGCCTTCCTTAATTCCCTAAAGAAAACCGGCAATTAAGGATTCGAGCATTCCATCGCCAGCAGATGATGCTATGATAGCCTTAAATTACATCAAAGAAGGCTAAATTTTCATGAAACAGCGTTTTGTAATATTGAGCAGCCTCATAGTGGCCCTGGTTATCCTTCTCCTACCGACCAGCAGCGGCCACGCCCAACAGTTGGCCGATCACTATGTCCATTCCACCACCCCGACCCTTTTTTTCCACGGCTTCGGGGGCTCAACCAAGTCAGAACAGTACATGGTTGACGGAATCATGGCCGTCGGCGTCAGCAAGACGGCGATTGTCGCCGACGTCAGTGGGTCTGGTCAGGTCACTCTGGAGGGCACAATCCCCCACAATGCCGTCAACCCGCTCGTCGAGGTCAATTTTGAAAACAACCAGAACACCAATTACAGCGAGCAGGGCAAGTGGGCTAAAAACGTCATCGTTAAGCTCGCAAACACCTACCACTTCAAGAAGATCAACATCGAGGCCCATTCGATGGGCAACTTGGCGGTGATGTACTACCTCCTGGCCAACGCCCACAATAAAAAGCTGCCCCAGCTGCAAAAGGAAGTCGCCCTGGGCGGTCCCTTTGATGGTGCCATGGGCTGGAACCAGCCAAGTGATCTGAAATCCGTCAATGCCAAGACCGGCAAGCCATCCGCGATGAATGGCTCCTACCGCAAGCTGCTACCCTTGCGCCACTCCTACCCGCGCCAGGTTCGGGTATTAAACGTCTACGGGGACCTCGGCACTGGTGACGACAGCCAGGTCAGCAACCTGTCGAGTAAATCCTTCCGCTACCTCTTGAACAACCGGCCGCGTTCGTATCGCGAAATCCGGCTCACCGGGACCAATGTCAAGCACGAACTGCTCCACCACAACCCGCAGGTCAATCAAATCCTGATCAAATTCTTCTGGGGCAAGTAAAACCTACTATCAAAAGAACGAGGTTAGGCATTAATCCAGTTTCTTTGCTATTTTATAGCTATAAATGCTACAGCGCGGTAGCTGGCTGGATTCCGAACGTTGATAAATCAACGTCCACCAGGATAGGCTAGCTTCGCGTCGGAACGCCTAGCCAGCCTCGCGGGGGTGAGAAGACGAACTCGCAAGCGAGTTCTGTCCCACTCCCGTTCTCTTTTTTTCGTTAAAAATAGTTTGGAAAGGACTGATGACATGCAGATTACCCTCATCACGCTTTACCAAAAGATGCGCCGCCAGATGGGCCCGTCCGGCTGGTGGCCGGCCGACTCCAAGGAAGAGATCATCATCGGCGCGATCCTGATCCAAAACACTAACTGGCGCAACGCCGACCAGGCCCTGGCCCTGCTGCGCAAGGAAACCAGCCTGAATCCCAACCAACTATTGGCACTAACGCCCGACAAGCTCCACGATCTGGTTCGGCCCGCCGGTTTCTACCGCAATAAGAGTCGGGCCCTGGTCAGCGTCTTTTCCTGGCTGCAGAGTCGGGCCCTGGTCAGCGTCTTTTCCTGGCTGCGGCAGTTTGACTACGACTACCCAGCGATCCGGCAAAAATACGGGAAGGGACTCCGCACGCAACTGCTCAAGTTGCACGGGATTGGCCCGGAGACCGCCGACGTGCTGCTCACATACGTTTTTGAGGTTCCCACCTTTATCAGTGACAAGTATGCCCGGACCCTTTTTACCTGCCTGGGGGCCACGGGTCTGACGTCCTACCAGCAGCTGGCCAACCGGGTTACCCTGCCGGCCGACTTCACTGCCGCCATGGCCCAGGACTTCCACGGCCTGATCGATGAGTTCGGCAAACGTTATTTTCATCCCCTGACCAAATTCGACGACAGTTTTCTTGCCGGCGATCAACTCCGCCTAAAATAAGCGCGTCACGTGAGCCATTTTCGGCCCCGTGACGCGCTTTTAATTGAGTCTTAATTTATCGTCCGCCACTCGTTCTGCCAAGCGCCAGTAGTGCTTGTACAGGGCCGTGTAGCGTCCACTATTTTTGGTAGTTAGCCACGGCTTTTCCCGACCGCAGTAATGGAGGATCACGGTGTGCTTGACCGCCCAGTCGAGGGTCCACTCACCAAAAGAGATCGTCTCGTAGATGCGCCCGTTACGGGTGTCGAAGTTATAGAGCTCGTCCGGCACCGACTTGATGTATTTGCCGTAAAGGGCGTTGAGGACGTCCTGGTCAGGCAAAAGAAGGACGTGCTTGCGAATATAGCTAAAGATGTCCTCAGCCCGCACCCGCCGCCGGATCTCGTCCAGATTCATCAGGAGGACCCCGGAATTGTAGTAGCCATCGGCATCGAAGTTTTGCAGGCGAATCTTGTTGATTACCTCGGTGGTGTTGGTCAGCCCGGTGTGGATGGCCGAGGCGTAAAGGTAACCGCTGAGGTCAAGGTCGTAGAGGCTGGTCAAATCGTTAATGCAGAGCACGTCGGCGTCCAGGTAGAGAATCTTATGTAAGCTTTTTGGCAGCAGCTGATGGGCCAGCAAACGATAATAGATCGTCGTCGGGTAGCGATCGGTCACCGGCGCGGTGGCAAACATCCCATCTTCGACCATCACCGGGTGGTAGGTCATCCCCAGGTGAGCGCAGACCCGTTTCAGCTCAGCCGCCTGCTTGAGGGGCTGCTTTTGAATCACGTAAACGTTAATCTTCGTCGGCCGGGTGTTCAGCCGAATCGACAGCAGCACCGTTTCAAGCTGTGTAGTATAATGGTCATCAATTGAAAATAATAAATTCATTGCGCGTCTCCCCTCATTCTTCTGCCTAATTATAACAAGCTTCGCGGGTGGCTCGCATTCAATTTTGGTAACGGAGGTTCACTATGGAGCAAGAAAAACAAATTGTCGCGGTCAAGAACTACACCATCAGTAAATTGGGGGCTGACAAGTCCGGCCACGGCATGGATCACATCAACCGGGTTGTCAGAATGGCCCGTCGCTTGTCCATTGGCGAGGGCATCGATCCCTTCCTGCCGGTGGTGGCCGCCTACCTGCACGACACGATTGACGAAAAACTGGTCGACAGTGTGGACGGTGCCAAGGCCGAGCTGAAAGCCTATCTTTTAGATCAGGATTTTTCTGCTGAGCAAGTCACCACCATTATGAACGTCATCTCCAACATTTCCTTTGCCCACACCCTGGACGGTGAGCCAATCCACCTCTCCCTCGTCGCCAAGATCGTCCGGGACGCCGACTGGCTGGATGCCATCGGCGCGATCGGCATCACCCGGGCCGTCTACTACGGCGGCCGGCACCGTGAACGAATCTACGACCCCGCTACCAAGCCGCGGGAAAACATGAGCCGGGAGGAATACCGGAATTTAGCAGATGAAACGATCATCAACCACTTCTACGAAAAGCTGTTCAAGTTAAAAGACATGCTGCAGACTAAGACCGCGCGGGAAATTGCCGAGCACCGTCAACAGGTGATGTATGACTTCCTAAATGAATTCAAGGCCGAATGGAACGCAGAACGCTAAAATAAAAAGGGAGTGGAACAGAACTCGCTTGCGAGTTCGTCTTTCCACCCCCGCGAGGCTGGCTAGGCGTTCCGGGCGTTGATTTATCAACGTCTGGAATCCAGCCAGCTACCGCGCTGTAGCATTTACAACTATATAACAGCAAAGAGACTGAGTTAATCCTCAGCCTCTTTTATTTTTACAATCCATTTTCGTTCCACCGGCCCAGCGCCTTGCGCCAGCCGATCGTAACCGGCGCCACCAGGGCAGCATAGAGCAGGGCGGTCAGGGTTCCCAGCGAAAGGCCCAGTTGCCCAAAAGCCAGGGCAGTCGACCACTGACCGTCAAACAGCCAGCCGCGGACCAGGAGGCCAAGCTCGATGAGGACAAACATTAATATCCCAGCCACCAGGCCAAACAGGATTAATTGCTGGTGACTGACCGGCCTCGTCTGCCGGTTACGCAGAAGGGCAACCACAATAAAGGTCACCACGACGGCTATGATCACGATCTCATCAGCGGCCCCCAGCAAATACATTCCGACCAAGCCCAGCATCATAATCAAAAGTGCCAGAGAAAAGCCCACCGTCAGCAAGGCACTGATGCCAATGATCCCGGCCAGTGGTGCAACGAGGCTCCCCGTCGGCAGGACCACCCGGGGACTGATGGCAGCAACTAAAAGCATTAAGGCCACCGCGATGATCACGATGACCCCATTTTTTACCGATGTTCTCATTCTAAGGGCTTCTTCGTGGTGTCCTGCATCCAGGCCAGGGCCAGGGCACCCTGACCGAGGTGCGTCCCGACAACCGGCCCGAAGTAGGTCAGTTCAAAGTTAATATCTGGATACTCGGCTTGAAGCTTGTCCAGCCACTTTTGCCCGGCTTCCGGTGCGTTAGCGTGGAAGACCAGTCCCCGAACTGGATAGTCGATCTTGGCCAAGTCCTCTTTGAAGATCTCCTCACACCGCAGCTTGGCCTTCTTCATTGAACGGACCTTCTCAAAGGCCTCGATGGCGTGGTGCTCGTTATGGAAGGTCAGGAGCGGCTTGATCTTCAAAATGGAACCCACGAAAGCCGAGGCGTTGGAAAGCCGGCCACCCCGGACCAGGTTTTGCAGGTCATCGACCACGAAAACTTCATTAATCGTGTCCCGCAGCTGGGTCAGCTTCGTTACAATCGTGTCCAGGTCGTCACCGTTTTGAACCATCTTGGAGGCCTCCAGGGCCAGGTAGCCCATCAGCTTGACGGTGATGTGGCTATCAAACGGCACGATCTTAATCGTGTCCTTCATCTCTTCGGCAAGCTGGCTGATCGAGTTCAAAAAGCCAGAAATTGAGCTGGTCAGGTGAATGCTGATGACGGCATCGTAGCCCTGGTCGGCCAGGCCTTGGTAGAGCTCCATCATTTCACCGATCGACGGCTGGGAAGTGCTTGGAAAGGTGCTTGACGTTTTCAGCAGGTGATAAAATTCCGCGGTCGTAATATCAACACCCTCACGATAACTCTTGCCGTCCACCACAAACGGGATCGGTACAACGTGGATGTGATTGGCGGCCGCCTCTTCAGGAGTCAGGTAGGCCGTGCTGTCGGTCACAACAGCAATTTTCATTATATCGTCCTCCAATTTCAATTTTGATAATTATCAAGATAAGTGCAAATTAATCAGTATAGAATACTCGCATAATACAAGAAGCATACCACACCCTCTAGAATAAACCAACCTTCTTTGCCGACACAAGGGCTGAAACTTGTTTAGAATGGGACAAAAACGGTATAATAAATACCGCACGATTTTACGCGTATTTATACAGGAAAGGAGCGCTATCCATGTCCTTTGATGGTTTTTTCACCCATGCAATGGTGCATGAATTAGACCAAACCCTGACCACCGGACGTGTGGCCAGAATCAGCCAGCCCTACCCGGCCGAGCTGATCATCACAATCCGCGCCCACCGGCACAACCACGCCCTGCTGCTTTCGGCTAATCCCACCTATCCCCGGATTCAAATCACGACGATCCCCTACAGCAACCCGGCGGTGCCAACCAACTTTACGATGACCCTCCGCAAGTACTTAGAGGGCGCCATCCTCAGCTCGATTGAGCAGGTCGGTAATGACCGGATCATCAAGCTGACCTTTGATACCCGCGACGAGCTCGGCGACAGCCAGCAGCTGGTCCTGATCAGCGAAATCATGGCCCGCCACAGCAATATTTCCCTGGTCAACCAGAAGACGGGCAAGATTATCGACACGATTAAGCACGTCGGCTCCGACCAAAACCGGGTCCGCCTTCTCCTGCCGGGTGCTACCTTCGTGATGCCGCCCAAGCAGGAAAAACGCAACCCTTACCTGCCAAACCAACTCTATTCCGACTTAACACGCCAGTATTCGGATCCCCGCGAACTCGCCCACCAGCTCCAAGTTGGCTACGAGGGGCTGGGCACCGACACCGCCCGCGACCTGGCCAAGCGCTTGTTGGACAGCGAACACCTGCCAACCACCTACCAACAGTTCATCCAGCACTTTGATTCACCAGATCCAGTGATCATTGACGGCAAGAAAAAGTCCTTCATGGCTTTTCCACCATTGGACAGCGTTGAAGACTCGCTTCAGCACTTTACGACCCTTTCGGAGCTACTGGACAACTACTATGCCCAAAAGGCGCAGCAGGACCGCTCAAAGGAACTGGCTGGCCAGGTCATCAAGGTGATCAAAAACGAATTGAAGAAGGACCGACGCAAGGTCAAGAAGTTCCACCAGCAGCTGGCCGATGCCGATGCGGCCGATCGCTACCGGATTCGCGGCGAGATCCTAACCACTTACCTCGGCAAGCTCAAGCCGGGGATGAAGGAAATCACCCTGCCAAACTTCTATGATGACAACAAGCCACTAAAGATTGCCCTGGCACCGGAATTGTCGCCGTCACGCAATGCGCAAAAATACTTTACCAAGTACGATAAGCTCAAGGCCTCGGTTGCCCACGTCAATGAGCAGATGAAGCTGACCGAAGACGAGATCGCCTACTTTGAAAACATCCAAAACCAGATCGATCTCGCCTCCCCGGCTGACATCCAGGAAATTCGGCTGGAGCTTCAGCACCAGGGCTACATCAAGGCCAAGCACCAGAAGAGCAAGAAGCAGCGCAAGGTTCGCGCAAGCAAGCCCGAACAATTCCACGCTAGCGACGGCACATTGGTCCTGGTCGGTAAGAACAACATGCAAAACGACCGGTTGAGCTTTAAGATCGCCAATAAGAACGAGATCTGGCTCCACGTCAAGGACATCCCCGGTTCCCACGTTGTGATCCGCTCGACTAATCCCAGCGATCAAACAATCCTCGAGGCCGCCCAGCTAGCCGCCTACTTCTCCAAAGGCCGTGACTCGGACAACGTCCCCGTCGATTACCTGCCGGTCAAGCGGCTTCACAAACCCAGCGGTGCCAAACCTGGTTTCGTGACTTTCCGCGGGCAGAAGACTTTATATGTCACACCTCATCCGATGGGTAAATAGCGTGCGCTAATTTGTGAGCGTGCCCTTTCGTAAACTTAAAAGCATGCATTTTTTGCGTGCTTTTTTTGTTTTGGATTTTGTTAAAGTAAATAAGCACATTCAACCAAGCTAATAAAAAGAATCGCAGCCCCTCATCAGACTGCGATCCGCATTTCTTATTCCTTTACAAGCCGCTCATAAACGTAGGACAGCTCCTGCGGGCGGTAAGCCCCCTTGAGCGTCCCCACCTTGGTAAAACCGTGCTTGGTCAGCAGGTGCTGCATGACCTGGTTGTTTTGGTTGGTGCTGGCCCGGACCGATTGAATGTCCGTTTGCTCGGCCAGGTAGTCCAGCAGGTGGACAAAGAGCGCCGAGGCATAGCCCTTGCCGGCATGGTCGGAATGAATGGCCACCCGGTGAATCACCACGTACTTATCCGTCTGGGTCAGCCAGTGACCATTTAGGTCGTCGTAGACCGGGTCCGGGGCGCCCACGATTGCCACCGTCCCGACCGTCTGATCATCGTCGGATTGGATCAGGTAGGCGTTACCGGCCTCAATGTCCTGCTTGATATGAGTGGCATTTGGGTAGTCCCCCTGCCACTGGTCGACCCCGCGTTCGGCCAGCTGATCCCGGCCGTCACGCAGAATTGTCAAGACCGACTCGAGATCGGCCATTCCTGCTTTCTTCAGTTGCATTCTTTCACCCTATTTCTTCTTTGCAGGCGCCTGCTTTGCAAGCTGCGCCTCCTCATTTTTGGCATAATTGACCATCTTGAGGAAATTATCGACGTCCAGACTGGCCCGACCAATCAGAGCCCCGTCGATGTCCGGCTTGGCCATGATCTCCTTGATGTTGTCCGGGTTAACGCTTCCCCCATAGAGGATCCGAATCTTGTCGGCAATCTCGTAGGTATAGTTGTCCGCGATCGTCCGCCGAATCATCCGGCAGCCTTCTTCGGCCAGGGCAGCGTTGGCGTGCTGACCGACCCCGACCGCCCAGCTCGGTTCGTAGGAAATAACGACCCGCCTGATCTGATCCAGGGAGACGCCGTGCAGCACGCTCATCAGCTGCTGGAAGACGTAGTGAATCTCACCGTTGACTTCCTTTTGGACCATCGTCTCGTCAGTACAGATGATTGGGGTGACCCCGATTTGCAGGGCCGCCTTGACCTTCTGACTGACGGCCGCGTTGTTTTCGCCGAAGAGCCGCCGCCGCTCGATGTGACCCAGCATGGCGTAGCGGGAGCCGAGATCGTGCAGGCCCCGAAGACTGATCTCACCGGTGTACGGTCCCGAATATTCGGCCGCCGCATTCTGGGCAATGATCTGCAGCCCGGACTTGCCTACCACCTGGGCCATTGGATACAGCGAAAAGGCCTGGGCCGCGATCCCGACTTCGACCTCCTGCGGATCCGGCAGCTGGTCCCGGATTGCTTTGACAAACTTGACCGATTCGTCAACCGTCTTGTGCATCTTCCAGTTGGCAACGATAAAAGGCTTGCGCATATTTTTCCTCCTCGAGTACATACTCTGCTCGGTAATCAATTATTCCAGTTTCAATTTAAGTATGACACACTTGTGCCGACTGGTCACCAAATTTTTAAAAAATAAAACGGCAGCGTCATCTGTCTGGCGTTGCCGTTAGATGGTTGAATTTAGCCTTCAAAGGCCTTGGTCAATGGTGGAACAACCTGCTTCTTCCGGGAAACAACCCCTGGCAGGTTCATCCGGTTGTTGTCGCCCAGCTGGTGACCGAACGCTTCTTCAACCTTGTCGGTTTGGTCACCGACAACCAGCAGTTCGGAATCGCTGTTTAAGATGTTCGTCGCAATCAGGATAAAGAGCTGGTAGCCGTTTTGGTCCATCAGTTCGTGCATCTTGTTTTCCAGGTCTGCCTGACGCTTGAAGACGTCGTCCAGTTCAACGGCGTTAACCTGACCAATCCGCATCTTGGTGCCACCCAGTTCGAAGGTCTTGGCATCACCATCAACGATGTCGGCGTCGGACTTGGCATCAACGTTGGCACCAGCCTTCAGCATTTCAACCCCGTATTTCTCGTAGTCGTCAACGCCGGCAACCTTGGCAAGGTACTTAACAGCTTCACGGTCGTGGTCGGTCGTCGTTGGTGAGTTGAGCAGCAGCGTGTCAGAAATGATGGCGGAGAGCATCATCCCAGCCAGGTTAGCAGGAATGTTGATGTTCTTTTGCTGGAACATTTCGGTCAGGATCGTGCTGACACAGCCGTATGGGCGCAGGGTTGCCCACAGTGGCTGAGCAGTGTTAAAGTTTGCCAGCCGGTGGTGGTCAACCAGGTGGGTAACGGTAACCTTGTCGATGTCACTAACGCTCTGTTGCGGTTCGTTGTGGTCAACCAGCATGACCTTGTCGACCTCGTTGGCAACGGTCGTCACTACCCGTGGGGCCTCCATGCCAAACTTGTTTAAAGCGTACTTGGTTTCGTCGTTTGGTTCGCCAAGTGCGACCGCTTCCGTTTCATAACCCAGTTGGTTTTGGAAGTATGAGAAGGCCATTGCCGCCGTGATGGCATCGGTATCTGGCTTCTGGTGTCCGAAGACTAATTCTTTATCCATAAATGATTCCTCCTGTTTGTTCACATTTTGCACCAATCAGTTCCGTGCGTGAACCAATCGCTATTAATCATTTTAGCATGAATCGTTTCGCTCGTGCAGGACTTTGTTCAATCTTCGCCCTGCCTAACCATTTTCCGCAGTGCCGCCCACTGTTCGGCGTGCTGCTGGTTAAAGAAGCGGGGTGCCGGTTGATCCAGAGCAAAGTACTCCAGACGCACCGTCTCGCTGGGCTTCGGCATAGCAGTCGCACTATTCACCTGCCGAACCAGGTAAAAGGCGTTGACCGGCTGCACCCGGTCCCCATTCGGGTAAGTGTAAAAGTCGTGGTCAAACATCCCGATCAGCCGCACCGGGGCAACGTCAAGCCCAGCATCCTCCTTAAACTCGCGAACAAGGGTCTGGGTGAAGCTCTCGCCAAATTCCATGTAGCCACCCGGGAAACTCCAGTCACCGGTGTCAGCCCGCTCCTGAAGCAGGGCCTCCCCAGCATCGTTGACCAGGGCGCCAGATGCACTCGTCAAAATCAGTGGCCGGTGTCCGACCAGCTGACGAACTTCCTTGATATAAGCCATTGCAACTCCTCCTTAAAGATCGGCACTGATGGCGTGGAAATAGCGGTCTACCACGGACCGGTAGGCAATCGCCAGGGCCAGGTTGTGGAGCATTTGCTGCTGGTCCGTTTCGGCGTCAACCACCTCACCTGAGCCTTGCTGTCCCGTGGCCAAGCGGGTGGCGTTCTCCAGCTCAGTGCAAAAACTGTCGTAGGCACTGGCAAAGCTGTCCCGGCTCCCCTGCTGGATCTCCACGGCCACCCGCAGCGAGGCCAGGGGCAGGACGTTCTTGGCTGCTGCAATAAAGATCAGGCGGGCCAGGTGGTCGCGCCCGTACTGCCGCTTTTGGGGATGACCAAGCAGGTGATGCTTGACGTAACTACTGGCCATTGCGCTGGTCAGCCGCACGTCGCCCAGGGCCACCAGGCACCCGTTGACATACTCAACCGCCTGCTCAAGGTAAAGCCCCAGTCTGGGCAGGTCGGCGTAGCGTGGCAGGTGCAGATCCATTGCCACTGGATTCTGTTCCGTTCTTCCCATCTCAATTCCTCATTTCGAAAACATTATCACGACCAGCATCAGGGAGCGTCAATCGACGGTTTGCTCCGGCTGATCCTCACTTAAGACCGCCGTTTGCTTAAGGCGGATTGCGACCGGCGTGCCCTGGGTATCGGTATCGATCACAAAGGTGCCGTTGGATTTGATTGAACCCAGGTGGTGATCGCTAACCGCGACGTCCTGGAACTGTGGCCGGTCGGTAATAACCTCCAGGGTGCCGGCAAAGTCAGCGTCGTAGGTCAGAAAGTCGGCAATCTGGTGGGGATGACTCTTGAGACGACGCAGGACAAGCTCACCCCGCCGTGCACGGGCCCCAATCTCAATCTCATCAAGTGGCATGACCTTAAAGGCCCCCCGCTGGGTGATTGTTGCGACCCGCTGACCGGCAGTGGCCAGGGCCAGGTTTGTCATAACGTCACCAGCCTTCAAGTTAATGGCCCGCACGCCGGCCGTCCGCACGCCGGTAACCGGGACATCGGCCACGTCGAAGCGGACCGCGTAGCCTTCCCGGCTGATAGCCAGAAGGGAGCGGCTCGCTGCTTCTGGTTCATAGTAATCCACGCTCACCAGGCGGGCATCCTTGTCCTTGAGCTTGATTGCCACGCTGGCGTGACTCTTGTAGCGTGAGCCCGGCTGGTAGTCCGCAAAGGCCGACTGCTTAACCTGGCCGTCGCTGGTCCCCATGATCAGGGTTCCCGGCAGGTCCAGCTTATCGAAGAGCATTGCCTTAACAATCTCCTCGTCATCGGCCAGGCCAATTGTCTGTGAGATGTGCTCCCCGGTGTCCTTCCAGCGGGCATCGGCAATCTCGTGGACCGGCCGGTAAATCACGTGACCGAGGTTAGTGAACATGAAGAGGTGGGCCAGCGTATTGGTCTGCTGGATTAGCAGTGGGTAATCATCCTCACGCAGGCCGTTTTCGTCGATGGCAGAGGCCTTAAAGGACCGCAGGCTGCTGCGCTTGATGTAGCCGGCATGGGAGACCAGGACCACGACGTCCTCGTTGGCCACGGTGACCGTGGTGTCGATCTCTAGTTTCTCGACCTGGTCCTCAATCTTGGTCCGCCGCGGGTTGCCGAACTCCTTCTTAATTGCCCGCATTTCCTGCTTGAGAACCTTGGCCAGTTCGTGCTCGTCGTCTAGGATCAGCTGGTATTCCTTGATTTCCTGATTCAGCTTTGCCTGCTCATCCTCAAGCTCGGTGACGTCGGTATTGGTTAGCCGGTACAGCTGGAGGGTCACGATAGCCTCGGCCTGTTCCGGCGTAAAGCTGTACTGGTTGACCAGGTTGCGCTTAGCGTCCTGACGGTTCTTGCTGGCCCGGATCGTCTTGATGACCTGATCCAGGATCGAAAGGGCCTTGATCAGCCCCTCAACGATGTGGAGGCGGTGCTGGGCCTTGTTCAGGTTAAACTGGGTCCGCCGGCGAACGACCTGCTTTTGAAAGGCCAGGTAAGAGGTCAGGATGTGTTTTAAGCCCACCCGCATCGGGCGCTGGTCGTCAATGGCCACCATGTTGAAGTTGTAATTGATCTGCAGATCGGTATTCTTCAGCAGGTAGTTGAGAACCCCGGTGGCATCGGCGCCCCGCTTGAGTTCGATCGCAATCCGCAAGCCGGAGCGGTCGGTTTCGTCACGGGCCTCGGCAATTCCCTCCACCTTCCGGGCCAGCCGCAGGTCATTGATCCGCTTGACCAGCTGGGCTTTGTTGACCTCATAGGGAATCTCCGTGACGTTGATCTGCTGCCGTCCGCCGCGCAGGGTTTCGATTTCCGTCTTGGCCCGGACCACGATCCGGCCACGACCGGTCTGGTAGGCCTTTTTAATGCCATCGATACCCTGAATGATGCCCCCGGTTGGGAAATCCGGACCGGGGATAAATTCCATCAGCTTGTCCAGGTCGGCCGTGGGGTGGTCAACCAGGTAAATCAGGGCATCCAGGACCTCAGCCAGGTTATGGGTCGGAATTTCGGTCGCGTAACCGGCAGAAATCCCGGTGGCCCCGTTGACCAGGAGGTTCGGGATCCGCCCCGGCAGAACGGTTGGTTCCTTTTCCGTGTCGTCGAAGTTCAGGGTCATTTCGACCGTGTCCTTGTCGATGTCCTGCAGCATCAGACCGGCGATCTTGCTCAGCCGGGCCTCGGTATACCGCATCGCCGCGGCCGGGTCACCGTCCATCGACCCGTTGTTGCCGTGCATTTCGACTAGGGGCTCGCGCAGTTTCCAATCCTGACTGAGCCGCACCAGGGCCTCGTAAATCGAGCTGTCGCCGTGGGGGTGGAAGTTCCCCATGACGTTCCCAACCGACTTGGCAGACTTCCGGAAACCCTTATTGTAGGTATTGCCATCCTTGTTCATGGCAAAAAGAATCCGCCGCTGCACCGGCTTTAAGCCGTCCCGAATGTCTGGCAGGGCCCGCTCCTGAATAATTGATTTCGAATACCGACCAAAACGATCACCCATGATCTGCTCGAGTGACATGGTCTCAATCTTCGCGCTTTTCACAAAAAACGCATCCTTTCTCTTGTGTCTTCAAAAATTAAGAGGCTGAATCTCCTTCAGTCTCTGGATTATTACTTGTTCGGGTTTAATTGCCCCTTGCTCTCCACCAGCTGGTCCGACTCCTGGTCGTCGCTGAGGGTGAACTGGACGTGATCCTCGATCCATTCCCGCCGCGGTTCAACCTTATTGCCCATCAGTGTCGTGACCCGGCGCTCGGCCAGCTCGGCATCCTCGATCCGTACCCGAATCAGGGTCCGCGTTTCCGGATTCATGGTCGTCTCCCAGAGCTGGTCGGCGTTCATCTCACCGAGCCCCTTGAAGCGCTGCAGGGAAGCGGTCTTCCCCATTGACTTGGTAAGGGCCGTCAGTTCATCGTTGGTCCAGGCGTAGGTGATCTTCGTCTTGGCCCCCCGGCCCTGCTGCAGGCGGTAGAGCGGCGGCAGGGCGATGTAGACCTTGCCCGCCTCGATCATCGGCCGCATGTACTTGTAGAAGAAGGTCAGCAGCAAGATTTGAATGTGGGCCCCGTCGTCATCGGCATCGGTCATGATGATGATCTTGTCGTAGTTGGAGTCCTCGACGTTGAATTCGGAGCCGGCCCCGGCACCCACCGTGTAGATGATGGTGTTGAGCTCCTCGTTTTTCAAAACGTCGTCGAGCTTGGCCTTTTCGGTGTTGAGAACCTTGCCCCGCAACGGCAGGATTGCCTGGTACTTGCGGTCACGGCCCTGCTTGGCGGAACCGCCGGCCGAGTCCCCTTCGACTAGGAAGAGCTCGTTTTTCTTGGCGTTCTTCGACTGGGCCGGTGTCAGCTTGCCGGAAAGGTTTCGTTCCTTCTTGCTGCGCCGCTTGCCACCCCGGGCCTGGTTACGGGCCTTACGGGCGGCCTCACGGGCTTCGCGGGCCTTGAGCGACTTTTTGATCAGCATCTGGGCAAAATCGCCGTTCTCCATCAGGGCGTAGTTCAGCTGCTCACTGACGATTGAGTCAACGATCTTGCGGGCCTCCGGAGTCCCCAGCTTGTCCTTGGTCTGGCCTTCAAACTGGAGCAGGCGTTCCGGAATCCGGACGGAAACCACGGCCGTTAGCCCTTCGCGGACGTCGCTCCCCTCCAGATTCTTACCATTGGCCTTCAGCAGGCCGACCTTCTTGGCGTATTCGTTGAAGGTCTTGGTCCAGGCGCTGCGGAAGCCAGCCTCGTGAGTCCCCCCGTCCGGCGTCCGGACGTTGTTGACAAAGGACAGCAGGTTTTCGGAATAGCCATCGTTGTACTGGGCCGCCACCTCAACCTCGACGCCATCCTGCTTGCCATCAAAGTAGAGGACCTTCCCCAGGGTGTCCTTGCCCTCGTTGAGGTAGGACACGAACTCCTGGATTCCATCCTCGTACTGGAAGACGTCCTGTTTTTCCTGTCCCGGCCGCTTATCGGTCAGGATAATTTTGATCCCCTTGAGCAGGAAGGCTGATTCGCGCAGCCGGTTGGCCAGGGTGTTGTAATCGTAGACCGTCGTCGTAAAAATCTTCGGGTCCGGTTTGAAGGAGACCGTCGTCCCGTTGCCGGCCGTGGTCTTGCCTAATTTCTTGAGGGTCCCGACTGGCTGGCCCCCGTCTTTAAAGATTTCCCGGTAGCGCTGGTGATCCCGGACGATCGTCAGCGTCAGGTGGGTCGACAGGGCATTGACGACCGAGGCCCCAACACCGTGCAGGCCCCCCGAGGTCTTATAGCCATCGGATTGGCCAAACTTCCCGCCGGCGTGCAGGACGGTCATGATGACTTCCGGCGTTGGTTTCCCGGAGGCGTGCATCCCCACGGGCATCCCCCGCCCATGGTCCTGAACCGTAATCGCGTTGTCGGCCTCAATCGTGACGCTGATCTCCTTTCCGTAGCCGGAAAGGGCCTCGTCTACCGCGTTATCGACAATTTCATATACCAAGTGATGAAGCCCCCGGGCGTCGGTCGAGCCAATGTACATCCCCGGCCGCTTGCGAACTGCTTCCAAGCCCTTTAAGACCTGAATGGAGGAATCATCATATTTTACTTTCTTCGTGGTCACAAAATGACCTCCCATTTATCACATTGTTTGTTGGACATAAACATATGTTCGATAAAAATATTTTAGCATTGCTATTTAGCGAACGCAAATTCTTTCCAACCTGCGAAAGCAACATCTTAAATAATACGCAAAACTAGCCAATTTCGCAAACTGCCTTCGAAAATGCGGTAGCACAACGGCCGCTTTCATGCTATTCTTGATGGGCACCCATGCAATTATCAGTGAGGAGCAAATTTAAATGACATTCAAAATTATCATCATGGTCGTCGTGGCCTACCTGCTGGGGTCGATCCCCTCGGGGCTGTGGATCGGCCAAATCTTTTATCACAAGGATATCCGTAAACTCGGCAGCGGCAACATTGGGACCACCAACACCTTTAGAACCCTCGGGCCCAAGGCGGGAACCGTCGTCCTCTTCATGGACGTGCTCAAGGGAACCCTGGCCGCCTGTCAGCCCTACTTCTGGGGCGTTAGTGCAACCGTCAACCCCCTCTTGATCGGGCTTTTCGCTTCGCTGGGTCACACCGCCTCGGTCTTTGACCACTTCCACGGGGGCAAGGCGGTGGCAACCAGTGCCGGGATCCTGCTGGCCTACAACCCGCCGCTTTTCGGGATCGCCTGCCTGATTTTCATCACCACCCTGCTGCTCACCAGCATGGCCAGTTGTGCCAGCATCATCGGCATCAGTGCCGTCTTCGTGATTGCCCTGTGTGAACAGGACTGGATCCTGACCCTGGTGTCCGGCTTTTTGACCCTGGTGGTTCTCAATCGCCACCGCAGCAACATTAAACGCATCTTTGCCGGAACGGAGTCGATGGTTGGCTTCGGGCTGGGCCACTACCTGCGTGAACATCACCAGAAATAAAGAAACCTTGATCGCTGCAATAGCGATCAAGGCTTTTTATTTTTCTCAAGTTAGAACGGCCGGATGCTAAAGCGGTAGTCGGCCGTCTGTCCCGGTGCCAGCCGGTGCATGTCCTGTTTATGGAGCAGCTGGCCATCGGCGTTGACGTTGTCAGCGATCCCCCACCAGGGTTCAACACAGACAAAGTTCGCCTTGGCTGGGTAGGCGGACCAAACGCCGACGTACTGGGTCCCACGGGTGGTGACGCTGACCCCGTGCTGACCGGCCGGGTCGTGCAAGGTAGCGGTGAAGTTGCTGCCCGCGGTCTTGAAGATCACGGCGTCATGGGCAAAGAGCTCGTGGTTCAGCGTCAGTGGCTTGGTCATGTCGATGAATTGCGGATGGTTGGAATCATTGTAAGGGCCATCTAGAACGATCCGGGAGTATTCCCCGGCCGGGTCGACGCTCAGCTGAATCTGATCAAAGTCTTGCCCAGCCGTCAGCGGCATGTTAAATCCCGGATGGGCACCGATCGCGTACACCAGGGTGCGCTGACCATCCGGATTTTCGACCCGGTAGTCAACGTGAACGGAATCCCATACTAATTCCACGGTGACGAACAGACGAAAGGCGAAGGGAAAGGCCGCCCGCGTCTGCTCGTCGTCGTGCTGTTCGAAGACTACCCGGTCGCTTTCCTGCTCCACTACGGCGAAACGCCGGTCCCGGGCAAAGCCATGCTGGGTCTGGTGGTAGGTTTGTCCCTCAAAGACGTACTGATCATCCTTTAGACGACCAACAAAGGGAAAGAGGATCGGCGCCTGCCGTCCCCAACTGGCCGCATCCCCCTGCCAGAGGTACTCGGTTGCCTCCCCCTGGCGCTTGATGCTGTGCAGCTGGGCACCCAGCTCATTAATTTCCACCGTCAACTGATCATTGTGCAAAGAAATCATTACGATCATCCTCCATTGCTAAGCGTTTATCATCATAATGCTAAAAAAGCTCCTAAGTGCACGATAGCAGATTAGGAAAGCCTTTTCAATCAATCTTTACTGGTAAAATAGTAAATTTTTACGTAAAAGTTTTCACTTCTGAATTTCTTCCTTGTAGTCTCCATTCGGGCAGACAACCTGCTTGCCACCCTTGACCTTCTTTTCAACCAGGAAGTGCCCATCCTTTGGGCAGTCCCGGCCGATTGGCTTGTCCCAGGAAACGAAGTCGCAGTCCGGATAACGAGAGCAGCCGTAAAAGACCCGGTTCTTCTTGGACTTGCGCTCGACGACGGTCCCCTGGTGACACTTCGGGCAGGTCACGCCGGTATCCTTGACGATTGCCCTGGTGTTGCGACACTTCGGGAAGCGCGAGCAGGCATAGAACTTGCCGTAGCGCCCCATTTTGACCACCATTGGGGCCCCGCAGATCTCACAGTCCATCCCCGCCAGCTCGTCACGCATCTGGATCTTGGCGACCTGGTCCTCGGCGTCCTTGACCTCCTTGGAGAAGGGCTGGTAGAAGCCGTCGACCACCTTGACCCAGTTGCGCTTGCCGGCTTCAACCTGGTCCAATTCCCCTTCGACGTCAGCGGTAAACTTGGCGTTGACGATCTCTGGGAACTGCTTTTCAATGATCTGGTTGACGATCTCGCCGAGTTCCGTCGGTTCAAAGTGCCGGGAAACCAGCCGCACATAGTACCGCCGCTGGATCGTGTCCAGGGTCGGCGCGTAGGTTGACGGCCGGCCCACCCCATTTTGCTCCAGGGTCTTGATCAGGGCCGCTTCGGTATAGCGGGCTGGTGGCTGGGTAAAGTGCTGGGCCGGGTTGTCGCTGACCATCTTGGCCGCGTCGCCTTCGTTTAAGTCCGGCAGGAGGTTATCCTTTTCCTCCCCCCGCTTGTAAACCTTGGTAAAGCCGGGGAACTTAACCTTAGAACCGGTGGCCCGGAAATCGACCTTGTTTTGCTCCAGGTCAACCGTCATCGTGTCCACCACCTGGGCGGTCATCTGACTGGCTACGAAACGGGACCAGATCAGGCTGTAGAGCTTGTACTGGTCGTTCGTCAGGTAGGGCTTCATCTTGGCCGGGGTCCGGTAGACCGAGGTCGGCCGGATCGCCTCGTGGGCGTCCTGGGCCCCCTCCGGCAGCTTGCCCTTGACCGGCTTGACGGCCGCAAAGTCGCCACCGTACTGCTCATGGATAAACTGGGAGGCCTCATGCTTGGCGATTGAGGCAATCCGGGTTGAGTCCGTCCGCATGTAGGTAATCAGTCCAACCGGGGCCCCTTCCTTGATATCGATCCCTTCGTAAAGCATCTGGGCCGCCATCATCGTCTTCCGGGTCCGGAAATTCAGGCGCCGGTTGGCATCCTGCTGCATGGTCGAGGTCGTGTAAGGCGGTTGCGGCAGTCGCTTGCGTTCGCGCCGGGTCACCTTGGTAATCGTAAAGTTCTTGCGCCGGTCGAGCTTGCCTAAGACCGCCTGAACAGCCGCGTTGTTGTGAAGGGGCAGCTTCTTACCGTTTTCGCCGTAGAAGCTGGCACTAAACTTATCCCGGCCGTGCTGGAATTCAGCATCGATCGTCCAGTACTCTTCCGGTTGGAAGTTTTTAATCTCGTTTTCCCGCTTGATGATCAAGTTGAGGGCCACGGACTGGACCCGGCCGGCACTGAGCCCCTTCTTAACTTTCTTCCAGAGGATCGGGCTGATGGAATACCCCACCAGCCGGTCGAGGACCCGCCGTGCCTGCTGGGCATCGACCAGGTCCATGTTGATCGTCCGGGGTTCTTTAAAGGCCTCCTTGACCGCGTCCTTAGTGATTTCGTTGAAGGTTACCCGGTTTTTGTCCTTGTCGTCCAGCTTGAGAATGTTGGAAACGTGCCAGGCAATGGCCTCTCCTTCCCGGTCGGGGTCCGATGCCAGGTAGACCGCCTTGGCGTTTTTGGCGTCCTTGCGCAGTTCCTTGATGACGTCCCCCTTGCCCCGGATTGAGATGTAGTCCGGTTGGTAGTTGTTTTCAACGTCGACCCCCATCCGGCTCTTGGGCAGGTCGCGGACGTGGCCGAGGCTGGCGACCACCTTGTAGGACCGGCCCAAAAAGCGGCCGATCGTCTTCGCCTTCGACGGCGATTCGACGATCACCAATTTCTTTTTGGGCTTGGCCCGCCGGGTGGTGCGCTTCTTCGTCGTCTTCTTGCTTGTTTTACTTGCTGTTGTTTTGGTTGCCATAAAGTAGGCTCCTCACGTTTTATGATGATTTTCTTCTATCTATTATTAGCCCATTTAACCATTGTCTGTCAAATCCGAAAAGCCTTTTTCCAAAAATATCTTGTCCTAGGCAAATTCATCGAGCAGATCCTGGGCCCGCAAAATTGGTTTGGCCCCGGCAGCGATCAGCTCGTTTGTGCCCAAAGAGCGAATCGTATCGATCCGTCCCGGGACCGCACAGACGTTGCGATTTTCGTCCAGGGCGATGTTGGCCGTGATCAGGCTGCCGCTGCGCCGCTTGGCCTCGACCACCAAAAGCGTCTGGGAGAGGCCCGCAATGATCCGGTTCCTCTCTGGAAAATGGAAGGCCAGTGGGGGTTCGCCCAGACCGTATTCGGTCAGCACCAAGCCCTCTTTGGCGACCCGGGACTGGAGCCCGCGGTTTTCGGCCGGGTAGCACCGGTTGAGCCCGCAGCCGATCACCCCGACCGTCATGCCGCCACAGTCGAGCGTCACCTGGTGGCTGAGCCCGTCGATTCCCCGGGCCAGGCCGCTGACCACGACCAGCCGGTGCTTGACGATTTCGGGTAAAAAGCCGCGGAGCACGCTGACCCCATAGGATGAGGCGTCACGGGCCCCCACGACGCCCAGCATCGGGGACTGCAATAGTTTAAGATTGCCCGCATAGAAGAGCACCAGCGGCGGGCAATAGGTTTCCTTGAGCTGACTCGGGTAGGCATCGTCAACCAGGGTAATGAAAGGCTGCGTTTGGTTGGCGGCCACTGCCTGGTCGAGCGCCTGACTGGCCCAATTGTTCTCCAGGGCCGTCCGAGCGCGGATGCTGAGTGATACTTCGTTGACCAAGTGGTCCATTTGGGTAAAAGACTGGTGCTGTTGTGCAGCCTGCCAGAGATGGTACTTGCTGACCCGTCCCAGGCCGCGGCACAGACTCAGTCGTAATAAGAATTCGCGTTTTGATAACATAAAAAAAGCCTCCTACTTATTAAGTACGGGACTTTTGGCAAATTATACTTTATTAATTTAAATATTTTTTAACCGGGCTAAAGGAATGGCGGTGGATCGGCGTTACCCCGTACTTGGCGAGGCCAGCCAGATGCTCCTTGGTTCCGTAGCCCATGTTTTCTGCAAAGCCGTAGCCGGGGTAGACCCGGTCGTAATCGCGCATCAGGTGGTCCCGGTATTCCTTGGCGACAATGCTGGCCGCCGCGACGCTGATGCTCTTCTGGTCCCCCTTGATCAGGGTCGTCTGCGGGATCGGGATTTTGAGGGGCACCGCGTCGACAATCAGGTGCTGGGGCCGGTGATGAAGGTTGTTGACCGCCCGGATCATTGCGTCCTGGGTTGCCGCGTAGATGTTCAACCGGTCGATCGCCTCCCGATCGTTGACCGCGATGCTGACCTCGACGGCCTCGTTGACGATCTGCAGGTAGAGCTGCTCACGCTCATGCTTGGTCAGCTGCTTGGAGTCGGTCACCCCGACCAGGTCAAAGGACGGCTTGAGAATGACGGCGCAGGTAACCACCGGGCCGGCCAAGGGGCCTCGCCCGACCTCGTCCATTCCGGCAACGTAGGTACAGCCCCGCTGCCAAAGGGCTTGCTCGTACCTAAAGCGCTGGTGGAAGGCCGCTAGTGCCGCGGCTTGTCGTTCCAACCTGCGCTGGTGCTGGGCAAGGGCTTGCTGGACCCCCTTGCGCGGATCGTCACGCAAGGCAATAACATAGGGGTCGGCCGGGTTGGTGATGGCCGCCAGGCGGTCCTTGATTTGGCGAATCGTCTCACTCATTGATCCCATCCTCATTCAGGTCGGCCGGAACCTCCATCGTGATCGGGCCGAGCTTGCCCTTCCGCAGGTCAAAGATCAGCCGTTCACTGGCTCGGTCGTAGTCGTCGCGCATCCCCAGCTTCTGGGTAATTGTAAGCAGGAGATCGGGATCAGTAACCGCCTCGTCCAGGTCGGCGTCCGTCAGCCGGTAGCGTTTCTTCAGCATCTCCGGCTGGTGAGCCCGCAGGTACTTGAGGGCAAAGAGGGCCACGTCATCCTTTGGGTAGAGGCTATCCTTGATTGCCCCGCTTAGGGCCAGCATCTGCCCCTGCTTTTGGCTGGCAAACTTGTGCCAGAGAACCCCGGGCGTGTCGAGCAGTTCCAATTCAGCCGAGGAACGAAGCCACTGCTGGCCGGTCGTTACCCCCGGCCGGTTGCCGGTGGCGGCGACGTTTTTCTTCACCAGGTGATTCAGGAGGGTCGACTTACCGACGTTTGGTACCCCCACGCACATCGCCCGGATCGGCCGCTTCTTCATTCCCTTGGCCGCCTCCTCGGCCAGCTTATCGTGCAGGATTTCCTTGCTCTTGGCGGTCACCAGCTTGGCCACGTTCTGCCGGCGGGAGTCCAGGGCCAGGACCGGTTGTCCCTTTTGTGCAAAGTAGTCCAGCCACTCCTTGAGCCGGTCAGCATCGGCCAGGTCGGTCTTGGTCATGATCAAAAGCCGCGGCTTGTCGCCGGCGGCAAGGGCGACTTCCGGATTTTGCGATGAGTACGGTACCCGGGCGTCGACCAGTTCAAAGACGATGTCGACCAGCGGCATCTGCTCGCGGATCTGCCGCAGGGCCTTGGCCATGTGTCCGGGGAACCATTGAATTACTGCCAAATTTCTTCCTCCTTTAGTTCATTGCATCCAGGTAACGCTGCCAGGCCGTGTCGAAGATGGTCATCGACGGCAGGTAGTCAGCGTTCTCTTCCAGGTACTTAGAAAGTTCGTCAAAGTCTGTTGACTGCTTGGGAAAGGCGCTGTCCAAAAAGGCGTTGTTGGCAAATTGCTGCACCTCATCGGCCCCATTTGGGTTGCGCTGGGTCATTAGGTAACGATAAAAGCTTTCGCGCATCTTGATTCCCCCTAGTTATTATTGGTTGGCACCGTAATCAGGAACTTGAAGCGCCCGGTCTCCATATTAATCTCCTGGGCCGAGTACTTCAGTGAATGGTGCTTGCTGTAACGGTTCAGGTCAAGCAGGATTGTCTTGTGCTTGGCATCGATGGAGACCCAGTTGGGAATGTTGTAGTTCTTGGCAATGTAGCCCATCACAAACTTGATCGGGATGTTGAGTCGGCCAACCGCCAGTCCCTTCGCCCGCAGGAGGACGTTGCCCGCGGCCGTCCTCTCCGGAACAAAGTTAATGGCAAACCGAATCTTGACCCCCATGAACTTAGTGTCGCCCACCAGGGTCGCGTATTGCTTGCCGACCAGGAAGTGATACTTGATCTTTTGGCCTTTCAAAAACTGGTTCAGATAGTTGGCGGAAAGGGCGTTGACCTGCTTACGGTTTAATTCGACCGTCACGGAAGTGTCCTTGGCAGCCACCGTTTGGGTCATCTCGGGTCGCGGACTGGGCGCCGTGGCCTTGGAGATGACGACCCCACCGCTAATCAGGATTGCAGCCAGGAGGACGAAGAAGGCCCACTTCCAGTAATTGATCGTCTTTTTCTGTTCTTTCATTGCTTGCTTACCTCTTTGTGTATTCCCAAGAATTATGTTCCTTCATCGCCGTAAACAGCTTCTTGGCGATCTGTTCGTAGCCGCGGTGGTTAGGGTGGAAATTGTCGTCGGTTGAAATATAATCGTTGATGTTGTGATCCTTTTCATTCATCACGTCGGCAACCTTGCCCTGACTCACCTTGCCGCCATTGGCCTTCTTTTCCGCCGCCACCAGGTGTTGGCGGGAAGCGGCCGTCTTGTACTGACCGTACGACATCAGGTGGTTGATGTCAACAAAGTACATCTGCTGATAATCTCCCATCACGCTGGTGGTCGTCTGATTCCACTTGGCAACGGCATCGCTGATCGTCGTGACGTCCGGGAAGTAGGTGTAGAAGGGGTTGTAGATGCTCATCACAAAGATTGGCGCGTCCGGATTCTGCTTACGCACGGCACTAAAGAGCGCGTGCAGTTTCTTCCGGTAACTGCTCTCCGCGCTGTCGACATCGGTTGAAATCTTCTTCGGTGACTCCAAGGCGTCGGCCTCCAGGTGCTGCATCAGGTCGTTGCCGCCGACGGTCATCGTGATCACGTCGGCATCGGCCAGGTCGGAGCGGATCTGCTTTTGCGAATTGAGCCGGTCCAGAATCTGGTCGGAGCGGTCACCACTGACCCCGTAGTTAACCGTTGTTACCGTCGTCTGTTGGTAATGGTGCTCAATCTTTTTCTTGATGACGCCGACGTAGCCACCATTGTTGGTTTCATCCCCCTGGCCGTGCGTCAGGGAATCACCCAGCGCCACCAGTTTGACGTGCTTTTTCTCCACGTATTGCGGCGTTTGAACCTGGTCTTCTTTAGCGCTTGGCGTTGCCCGATTGAAATAGAACCAGCCACCGCCAAGGGCCAGCACCACAATCAGGATCACCACTAGCCACCATTTCTTCTTCATCCCTCTTTTAGCCCCCTAACATAAAATGCGGCCGTGTTATTCGCTGACCGCATTTCGTTTTGGATTATTTTATTCAGTGTAGTACAACAGGCAGCAAGCGCCCAGGCCGGTATGAGTGGCAATGATCGGCACGGTTTCACGCACGATGATCTTAGCATCCGGATAAATCTTGGCCAGGCCCTCCTTGAGCCGGTTAACCTCCTTGTCCGCCTGGACGTGGGAAATCCCAATTGCCTTGACTTTCGGCCCCTTGGCCATTTCATCCAGGATCTGGTCCCATTCCTTGTGGATCGCCTTGGTACCCCGGCCCTTCATGATGACGTGGATCTCACCGTCGTAGACTTGGAGCATCACCTTGATGTTCAAAAGGCTGGATAGCGCCCCGGCAAACTTGCTGATCCGACCGCCGGCAACCAGGTTTTTCAGGTTGTCAATGGCGAGGTAAAGCTTGCTCTTGGCCAGGACATCCTTCATCTTGGCGACGGCGTCTTCCACCGTCCCGCCGTTCTCCAATACCTGGGCCGCCTCGACGATTTGGAAGGCCATCCCCTGGTCGGTCGTCTGTGAGTCGTAGACCGTTACCTTGGTCTTGGACAGTTCCGCCGCCTGCTCGGCCGCATGAACCGTCCCGGAAATGGAGGCCATCATGGTCACGCACAGGACCTCGCTGCCGTCCTCACCGAGCTTGTCGAAGGCATCGACAAACTTACCGATCGGCGGCTGAGACGTCTTCGGCAGGCTCTTAGCGTTCTTCATCATCTCCGGGAATTGATCGTTAGTGATCGTCTCCCGCTCAGTATAGACCGTTCCATCAATCATCACGGTCAGGGGAATAATTGTAATGTTATATTTTTGAATGTCTTCCTCGGTCAAGCCGGCGGAAGAATCACAAACAATTTTTACTTTTGCCATGGAAAAATCCACTCTCCCTGCATGTATGTTTATGTTATAATTAATCTAGTCTTCGAAACTAGATGCAAAGTTTATAAAACTATTATACACACTTTTCTTAGAATCGGTTGATTAAATTTATTGCTAATCAACCATTAGTATAGCAAAAATCACCACAGAATTCATCGCTGATCGCACAGAAAGGGGTAATCAGATTGGCAGCACGTCCATCGTATCGTCCGCAGAACCGACAGGAAATCCTTATTGAGATTGGTAACGCAATCACCCATGGGGTCGGCTTCGGCCTCGCCGTCGCCGGCCTGGTCTTTTTAATCATCCGGGCCGTCCACACCGGCAGTCCAATGCGGATCGTCACCTTCACAATTTATGGCAGTATCCTCACCCTTTTTTATCTCTCGTCGACGCTCTTTCACGCCCTCTATTTCACCCGGGCCCGGCACCTTTTTCGGATCTTTGATCATTCAATGATCTACCTGCTGATCGCCGGGACCTACACCCCCTACTGCCTAGTCAGCATCCGGGGCTGGGCGGGCTGGACCCTCTTTGGAATCATCTGGGGACTGGCTGTCCTCGGGGTGGTCTACAAGAGCATCTGGCTCAAGCACAAGAGCAAGTGGTCAACCCTGATCTACGTCCTGATGGGCTGGCTGTGTCTCTTTGCCTTCGTGCCGCTCTGGGAAGCCCTCGGTCCGGTTGGCTTCGGGCTCCTGCTCGCCGGCGGAATTACCTTCACCCTGGGCGCCCTGCTCTACAGCCGGCCGACACGTTACACCCACCTGATCTGGCACGTCTTCGTCCTGGTGGGAACCGGCTTCATGTACTTCTCAATCCTGTTTTTCGTCTAGGACCCATTCTTCAAACCAGCAGACCGGTTGGTCATTTTCGACCACCGGGCGCCGACTCAAACGCTGCCACCGGGAGTAATCGACCGGTGGCATTTTTACGTCCCCGTGATAGTGGCCGTTGATGATTGTCCGGTGCAGGGTGTTCACCAGCGGCAGGGTGGCCGCAAAAACGCCGGCCCCACCGATGATGCAGACTTCCGTTGTCGCCGCCTGCTGATCAATCAGCGCCCGCAGCTGGGTGAGGTCGTGGACCACGGTCAGGCCCGAAACATTCAAATCGTTGTGGGTCAGGACAATGTTGGGTCGGTGGGGCAGCGGTCGGCCAATCGACTCAAAGGTTGCCCGCCCCATCACAATCGGGTGGCCCATCGTGACCGCCTTGAAATGGCGCATGTCGGCTGACAGGTGCCAGGGCAGGGCATTGTCCTTACCGATCCAGCCGTCCAAGTCCTCCGCCCAAACAAAGCTTACTTTCGTCATCGGCACCACCTCAGACGGCAACCGGGGCCTTGATGGCCGGTTCGTGGGTGTAGCCCTCCAACTTGATGTCATCCATCTGGTACTGGTCGATCGGCTTCGGTTCCGCCGGCAGGATCAGCTGCGGTGCCGTGTGGGGCGTCCGGGCCAGCTGGGTCTTGATCTGATCGAGGTGGTTGAGGTAGATGTGGGCATCCCCAAGGGTATGAACAAAGTCCCCAACCTGCAGGCCGCACTGGTGGGCAATCATGTGGGTCAACAGGGCATAGCTAGCGATGTTGAACGGCACGCCCAGGAAAATGTCCGCACTGCGCTGGTAGAGCTGGCAGGAGAGCTTCCCTTCGTTGACGTAGAACTGGAACATCGTGTGGCACGGTGGCAGGGCCATCGACGGCACGTCCTCGGGATTCCAGGCCGAAACGATCATCCGCCGCGAATCCGGCGTCGTTTTGATTTGGTGAATGACGTTGGCGATTTGGTCAATCGTTCCCCCCTGGCTGGTCTTCCAGTGCCGCCACTGGCTGCCGTAAACCAGGCCGAGGTCGCCATACTTCTTGGCAAATTCTTCATCATCCAAAACCCGTTGGCAGAAGGCCTTCTTCTCGGCCAGGTACTGCTTCTTAAATTCCGGATCCTTGAGCCAGCGGTGGCCAAAGTCGGTCATGTCCGGTCCCTGATACTCGGGGCTTTCGACCCACTTCTTGAAGGCCCATTCGTCCCAAATATGGTTGTGGTGCTGGAGGAGGAAGCGGATGTTGGTGTCACCACGCAGGAACCAGAGCAGTTCGCTCTTAATCAGGCCAAAGGGCACCTTCTTGGTCGTCAGGATCGGGAAGCCCTTGCTGAGGTCAAAGCGCATCTGGTAGCCGAAGACCGACCGCGTTCCCGTCCCCGTCCGGTCGCTCTTTTCGTGGCCGTGCTCCAGGACGTAGCGCGCCAGGTCGAGGTATTGCTGTTCGTTTGCATTTTCTGCCATTACCAAAAACTCCTTTAATTTGTTTTCCGTTGATATCTTATCGCACAATTGGCCAAGAAAAAAGCATCGTCACTTGCTCTTGGGGTTAGTGATGGTGCTTTAATTGCTGCTTTAATGCGTTTTAGTCGTCGATGAAATTACTTAAGTACTCCCAGCGGGCGGTTTTCTCGTCCACCTGCTTTTTGACGGCATCGAGCTGCTTTTGGAGGTCAGCTAGCTTGGTGTAGTCACTGGCCGCGGCCGCCATCTGCTGCTCAATCTCCTTTTGCTGGGTGTCGAGCTGGTCGAGATCCTCATCGATGTGATCCCATTCCAGCTTTTCGGCGTAGGTCAGCTTGGTCTTCTTCTTCGGCTTGGCCGCCTGGCTGGCCGATTCCTTCTTGGTGGCCTTTTTGGCAGTGGTCTTCGCCGCCTGACTGGCTGCTTGAGCCTGCTGGGCCTCCTTAAGGTAGTCGGTAAAGAAGCCGGTGTAGCGTTGGATGTCGCCGTTGCCGTGGAAGATCAGCAGGTTATCGGCCACCTTGTCCAGGAAGTAACGGTCGTGGGAAACCGTGATCACCGTGCCGGCAAAGTGATCCAGGTAATCTTCGAGAACGGTCAGCGTGCCGATGTCGAGGTCGTTGGTCGGTTCGTCCAGCAGCAGGACGTTTGGCTGTTGCATCAGGATCTTGAGCAGGTAGAGGCGCCGCTTTTCTCCCCCGGAGAGCTTGCGAATCAGGGTGCCATGCATGAACCGCGGGAAGAGGAAGCGCTCCAGGAGCTGGGTGACGCTGATCTTGTTGCCGTCCTTTTCGGTGACGTTGTCGGCAATCTCGGTCAAAAACTCAACCATCCGTTTGTTGTCGTCGACCCCCTCGGTCTGCTGGGTGTAGTAACCGAGCTTGACGGTCTCGCCGATCTTTAATACCCCGCTGTCCAGGGGCACCCGCTGGGCAATCACGTTCAGCAGGCTGGTCTTGCCGGCCCCGTTTTCCCCGGTGATCCCGATCCGGTCCCCGGCCGTCACCAGCCAGTTGAAGTCGTGCAGGATCTGGTGGTCGCCGAGGGTGAGATTGGCATTCTTAAATTCGATGACGTCCTTCCCCAGGCGCTGGGAGCCGAGGTTGATCGAAACGTCCTCGTCCGTCTTCAGCTTACCGACCTTGCCTTCCAGCTCGTGGAAACGATTGATCCGCCCCTTCTGCTTGGTGCTGCGGGCCTTGGCACCCGTCCGCATCCAAGCCAGCTCCTTTTTATAGAGCTGCTGGTTCTTTTTCTCGGTCTCCTGGGCCAGTTCGACCCGTTCCGCCTTCTTAGCCACAAAGTCCTGATAGTTCCCCTCGTAGTGGTAAAGATGACCAAAGGAGAGCTCCCAAATGTGGTTGGTGACTTGGTCGAGGAAGTAACGGTCGTGGGTCACCAGAAGAACGGCACCCTTGTACGACTTCAGGAAGTCCTGGAGCCAGACAACCGAGTCCAGGTCGAGGTGGTTGGTTGGTTCGTCTAGGAGCAAGAGGTCGGGTTGCTCAATCAGTACCTGGGCCAGGCCGACCCGTTTTTGCTGGCCCCCGGAGAGGTTGGCGATTTGCTGGCTGGTGTCCTTGATCTTCAACTGGGTCAGGATCGTCTTCACCTGGCTATCGGCCTCCCAGGCGTCTTCCTGGTCCATCTTCGCTTGCATCTTGGTGTAGCGATCGACGGCCTGCGGATCTTCCGGGTGGGCACTGAATTTTGCCAGGGCATCCTCGTAGGCGCGGATGGTCTTAAAGACCGGCTGCTGCCCCTCAAAGATGGCTTCCATGATCGTCTTATTCTGATCTAGGTCCGGCTGCTGCTTGAGGTAGCCGATCGTATAGTCGTTAGGCTTGGTGATCGACCCCGCCTCTGGACTGGTCAGGTCGGCAATCACGTTCAGCAGGCTGGTCTTCCCGCTCCCGTTGACCCCGATCAGGCCGATTCGGTCGTTTTCATTAATAATAAAATTGACATTTTCAAAGAGGGTCTTCTCCCCGTAGGTACTGGTGAGGCCCTCCGCACGCATTGTTTGCATTAACTATTCCTCTTTCTCACTGTACTTCTGTGCCAGCCGTAACAGGGCCGCGCGATCATTTACAGCCTGGCCCATCACGACGGC
Source organism: Limosilactobacillus sp. (assembly GCF_022482365.1). Taxonomy (NCBI): domain Bacteria; kingdom Bacillati; phylum Bacillota; class Bacilli; order Lactobacillales; family Lactobacillaceae; genus Limosilactobacillus; species Limosilactobacillus sp. The sequence goes on along the minus strand of NZ_JAKVPE010000001.1, from coordinate 303,640 downwards.
TTGGGTGATCCGCTGCAGAATCTTCCCCAGGCGCGGCCCCGGCTTGATGCCGGACTGAATCAGCGTTCGCCCGTCGACGGCCAGTTCTTGATGATCCTTGATCGGCAACTGTTCATAGGCTGCTTTAAGCTCCGCATCCGGGACGGCCCAGCCGTAGAGTTTCGCGACCTGGTTGGCATCGTGGACGCTGGCCCAGCCGGCCTGATAGAGGACCAGGGGTGTCAGCTGGTGGTCACGCATTGCCGCCACCACCGGCAGGATCTTTTTGACCTGGCGAATCAGGTCGTTGGAATTCTTCCACTGCTTGAGGAAGGCCGCGATCGCCTTTCCGGATAGGCCGAGCTGCAGGCAGAGCAAGCTCCAGGCCTGGGCGGAATTCTCCAGGTTCCAGCCGCGAAGCTTCAGCAAGCCGGACAGGTCATCACCGGCATTCTGGAGTCCCGGACAGTACTTGTAGAGGCCCGTCGTCAGGAAGTCCGTCAGCCCGGCAACCGGGTTCTGTCCCAGGAGCAGCTTTTCAAATTCAACCTGGATCCGTTCGACCGCGATCTTGCTGAGCAGGGGTGCGTTTTGCTCGATCCCGGCAAGTGTCGGCTGGTCAATTCTAAAGTCGAGCTTGGCGGCGAACCGGACCGCCCGCATCATCCGCAGGGCATCCTCGTGAAAACGTTCATTGGGGTCCCCAACCGCGCGAATCAGGTGGTTATCAAGATCCTGCAGGCCGTGGAAGAGGTCGATTACCTGACCGTTTTCACGCAGGGCCAGGGCGTTAATCGTAAAGTCGCGCCGCTTCAGGTCCTCGGCTAGGGAACGAACGAAGGTTACCGAATCTGGCCGGCGATAATCCTGATAGCCGGATTCAGTCCGAAAAGTGGTCGTCTCGTAGCCATTCCCGTGGTCCAAAATCATCACGGTGCCGTGTTCGATCCCGGTGTCGACGGTTCGTTTAAAGATCGCCTTGATCTCGCTTGGGTAGGCGCTGGTGGCAATGTCGATGTCGTGAATCGGATCGCCAAGAATCGTATCCCGTACGCAGCCCCCGACAAAGTAGGCTTCAAAGCCCGCCTCTTCAATCCGCTGCAGCACCGGTCGGGCCGGCGTAAAGATTGCGGGTAAGTGTTCTAGTATCATTTGATCATGTCCTTTTAATTATCTCCTAATCGATTATAGCAAATCGTCTTTGCCTCGGCGAATCTTCTTTTGTGATATAGTTATAGTAAATAAATGCTTGAAAGGTGTGAACTGAATGGACTATCCCTACCAAAAACAATTCCAGCACTTTTTGCGCGATTCGCAACACCTGGCCCCGCTGACGGTCAACACCTATGACACCAGCCTGACTAATTTTTTTGCCTACCTGCGGGCTAATCGTCCGGCCTTCGCGCGGGATCCGCGGCTGGCTAACCTGACCGAAAGCGACGTGCGGGACTATTTCAATACGTTGCGCACCCAGCAAAAGATCACCCTCAGCACCTATAACAAGATTCTTTCCCACCTCAACCGCTACTTTCGCTACCTCTTTACCCACCAGCTGATCACGACCTACCCGACGCTGACCCTGCACGGCCGGGCGGTCGATCCCAACCAGCGGGTCAATACCAAGTGGCTGGGCAAGCTGGACGACATTCTCGCCGACGACCAGTTGACCTACTACACTCGGATGGTGCTGCTGGTCAGCAAGCACGGCTTTACCGTCGGCGAGTTCTTGCGACCGGGATTTGCCCGGGTCTTTGACCAGGTCGAATTGTCCAGTCCGGCCGAGCGCACCTTTTACCAGCGCTACCAGGAATTCATCCACCCGCTCCAAGCCCGGCAGAATTCCACCGATCTCTTCTTGAAGCAGCGCTACCAGCCGGATAATCCCCGCCTGACCAATGCCGGCCTTCACAAGTACCTCAAGCAGGACGAGGCCTACCTGGGCTTCCACCTGGCGCCCAAGTATCTCCACCAGAGCTATATTCTCACCCAGCTGGCCGCCCACCAGGACTGGAGCGACCGCCAGTTGATGGATGCCTTGAAGCTCGACCCGTCCTCACTGCTCTACTACCAGCGCCTGCTCCTTCAGCTCAAGTAAAAAGGGGACTAAGAGAATAATACTTTCTCTTAGCCTCCCTTTGTTTTTAAACATTAGAAAGATAACGTGGGAAACAACCTTTTAATATTCCTCGTATTCGTCCAAAAGATCCTGCATCTCGGCATCGGTCGGGACCAGCGCCAGGTAGCGATGCAGCTCGGCCAGCATTTCACTGGTCTTCCCCATTTCACGATCAAAGCCGATCAGTTCCTTTAGGAAGGTCGGATTATCCTGATAGTTGTTAGCCGCGGCATGGTAGTACTTGTCAGCCAGTTCCAACTGGTCAGTCCGCTGGTAGGAACGGGCCAGGTTCCAGTAAACCTGCGGATCGACCTCGTCCTCCTTAATCAGCGGCGCCAAGAGCTTAATGTTGGCACTGTCGTTGTGCTGGTGAAGGAGGAAGTTGCTGTACTGCAAAATGATCGTCAGGTTGTCCGGATCCAGCTCGTGGGCGCGTTTCAGGTACTTTTCCATCAATTGCTGGTCGCCTAGGTGGCTGACGATTTCCGCCGCCTGGGAGTAGAAGCGCTCGTTATACTGGTCGACCCCGAGCCCCTCCTGGATCGCGCGCAGGGCCTGTGGGTAGTTGCGCTGGGCGGAGTAGGCGTCGGCCAAGGCTGGGTAGGCAGAAGCATACTGGTCGTCATCGTGGATCAGGTCCCGCAAGGTCGTGATGGCGTCCTCGACCTGGCCGAGGTGGAGCTGGGTCAGACCGGTCTGGAAGCGGATATCACTGGTTCGGTACTCCGGCTTGACCTGTTGGAGGTAGCCCAGGGCCTGCTTAAACTGGCCGCTTTGGGCATAGCACATCCCCAGCCGACCCGCAATGTCGACCTTGGCAAAGGCGGTGTAGCCGTTGCGGATCAACTGGAAGTAGTAATCGATTGCTTCATCGAACCGGCCCACCAAGAAGTAGAACTCGGCCAGGGCAAATTGAACGGCCGGTTCGTCTGGGGCCAGCCCAGCGGCCTCCTTAAGCTTGGCTTCGGTAACCTCCAGCTCGCCCTCGGTCTGGTAGAGATCGGCGGCCACCAGCAGGGCCTCCAGGTAGGCCGGCGAGCCGGGCTTAACCTGGGCCAAGTAGGAAAGGGCCTCGTCGTTGTGCCCCTCGTCAATGGCAATCGTCGCCAGATTCGTCCGCAGCTCGTCCTCGTCTGGATAGCGTTCCAACAGTTTCAGGTAGACCCGCCGGGACTGGCGCAAGAAACCCAGACCATACAATTCCTCGCCCAGGCTAAAGAGCATGTCGTCGCTGTCGTGGTCGAGGGCTGCCCGGAAGGTGTGGCGGGCCGCGTCCAGGTCGCCCTTTTGCAATTGATCAAGCATTTTTTCAGAATAGGTCACTAATTTCGTCCCCCTGTACGATGATGTTTCGAATGTTAGGATAACAGAGATTGAGCCAAAAAGAAAACGAGAAGGATCAGTTTCCTTCTCGTTTTCTATCTTAAGACTGTTAAATTACTTAACAGCATCCTTTAAAGCTTTACCAGGCTTGAATGCTGGTACCTTGCTTGCAGGAATTTGGATTTCTTTCCCAGTTTGTGGGTTACGGCCCTTCCGTGCAGCACGTTGACGTACTTCGAAGTTACCGAAGCCGATCAGTTGAACCTTTTCACCCTTAGCTAAGGAAGCTTGGATTGAACTGAAGACAGCGTCAACAGCAGCCGTAGCGTCCTTCTTAGTCAGACCAGTTGCAGCAGCAACGTTGCTTACTAATTCTGCTTTGTTTGCCATTTGATTTCACCTCCCACATCAGCACCGGTTGTCCGGCACTCCTGGATGTTAATTTTGAGTGGTCCAAAATTAACGAAATAATTACGAGGAGTTCGTATCATTTCAATGTTAAGGTTAGCATAGTGAAACCCTACTGGCAAGCGCTTTTCGCAACTTTCACGGCAATTTTCATCATTTCTTAACCTCGGGATTTTTCCCTTACTGCCGGCGTCGCTTAATCAGGTGAATTGGCGTTCCAGAAAAGTCAAAAGCCGAACGAATCTGGTTCTCTAGGTACCGCTGGTAGGAAAAATGCATCAATTCCGGATCGTTGACGAAGATTACAAAGGTCGGCGGCTCGGTGGCCACCTGGGTACCATAGTAAACCCGCAGCCGCTTGCCGTTCTGGGTCGGCGTCGGGTTGGCGGCGATCGCGTCCATCAAGACCGTGTTTAAGACTGAGGACTGGATCCGCCGCTTGTGGTGCTCGTCAACGGCCTTGACCATCCCGGGCAGCTTGTTCAAACGCTGCTTGGTCTTGGCGGAAACGAAAATGATCGGTGCATAGCTCAGGTACTGGAATTCAGCCCGGATCAGGTTGGTAAAGTCGGTCATCGTTCGCTGGTCACGATCCTTTAAGGTGTCCCACTTGTTGACGACGATGATCACCCCGCAACCGGCCTCGTGGGCGTACCCGGCGATGTGCTTGTCAATCTCCCGGATACCCTCCTCGGCGTTTAGGACCACGCAGACCACGTCGCTGTCGTCAATGGCCCGCATCGCCCGCATCAAGGCGTAGCGCTCGGTGTTCTCATAGATCTTGCCCTTCTTGCGGATTCCGGCAGTGTCAACCATCGTGAACTCCTGGCCCGTCTCATCCTTGAAGGTGGTGTTGATCGCGTCCCGGGTTGTCCCGGCAACGTTCGAGACAATCACCCGGTTTTGACCCAAGATGGCGTTCACTAGCGATGACTTCCCAACGTTTGGCCGGCCGATGAAGCTGAAGTGGATACTGGAATCATCGTCATTGGCCGCGTTCTCCGGGAACTTCTTGATCACGGCATCAAGCAGGTCCCCCATACCGACCCCGTGAACACTGGAAACCGGGTAGGGCTCGCCCAAGCCGAGGGAGTAGAAGTCATAGATATCGGTGCGGCGTTCTGGATTATCAACCTTATTGACCGCCAAGACAACCGGCTTGTCGGACCGGTAGAGAATCCGAGCGACCTGCTCATCGGCGTCCGTCACCCCGTTTTCAATGTCCACGACCATGATGATGACGTCCGCTTCGTCAATCGCCACCTCCGCTTGCTGGCGAATCTGGGTCAACAGTGGCTGGTCGGAAATCTCAATTCCCCCGGTATCGATCAGGTTGAAATGCTTGCCCAACCATTCACCGTGGGAGTAGATCCGGTCCCGGGTGACCCCCGGCGTGTCCTCCACGATTGCGATTCGTTCGCCGGCAATGCGGTTAAACAGGGTCGACTTCCCAACGTTCGGTCGGCCCACTACTGCAACAACAGGATTTGCCATCCTTCTTCACCCCTTTTTACAAAATAAAAGGCCAGGAAGAAAACCATTCTTCCCAGCCTCCCTAAGATTTAACTTAATTGGAAATTAGTTCCGCAGGTTCTTCAATTGATCACCAATCAGATCACCCATTGAGAAACCACTTTCTTCTTCCGGTGCGTTGTTCATGACGTTCCGGTTGTTGTTCCGACGTGGACGACGACGGCCACCGCGGTTGTCGTTGTCTTCACCCTTCGGACGTTCTTCCAGAGCCTTCATGGACAGGCCTAAACGTTGCCGTTCTGGGTCAACGTTCAATACCTTAACCTTGACTTCTTGACCTGGCTTCAGCACATCAGCTGGCGTGGCAATGTGCTTGTGGGAGATTTGGGAAATGTGAACCAAACCTTCAACACCAGGGAAGACTTCAACGAATGCACCGAAGCTCGTCAGGCGCTTAACAGTCCCAGTCAGAACTGAGCCAGCAGGAGCCTTTTCTTCGATGTCATCCCATGGTCCAGGCAGGGTCTGCTTGATGGACAGGGAAATCCGCTCGCGGTCTGGGTCAACGTTCAATACCTTAACCTTAACCGTCTGACCGGCCTTCAGAACATCAGAAGGCTTGTCAACGTGGTCGTAGGAAATTTCGGAAACGTGAACTAAGCCGTCAACGCCACCGAGGTCGATGAAGGCACCGAAGTTCGTCATCCGGGCAACCTTACCTTCGACAACGTCACCTGGTTGTAATTCAGCGAAGACCTTCTGAGCAGCTGCTTCGTGCTGAGCCTTAACAATTTCCTTGTGGGAAAGGATCAGGCGGTTTTCGCTTGGTTCGATTTCGATGATCTTGAATTCAAGTTCTTGGCCCTTGAATTGGTTCAGATCTTCAACGTAGTGATCAGTGATCATTGAAGCAGGGACGAAACCACGTACTCCGGCATCAACAACTAAACCACCCTTAACTGCCTGCGTAACCTTGGCAGTGATGGTTTCACCATCATCGAACTTCTTTTGAATGTCATCCCAGACCTTCCGGGCTTCAAGACGACGGTGAGAAAGTAAGTAACTACCATTTTCCTTATCGTTACCAATCTTAGAGATGACAACTAAGTCTAATTCGTCACCTACTTTAACTGCATCATTGATGTCTTCAACTGGCTTGGTTGATAATTCCTTAGCAGGGACGACACCTTCAACCCCTGCATCTTCAATACCAACGATAGCTTGGCGATCATCATCGATTGCCAATACCTTACCCTTAACAACATCGCCCACCTTAACGGTCTTGATGCTGTCAAGCGCCTTTAACATATCGTTGTTCTTTTCATTGTTTTCAGCCATTAAAAAAAATCCTCCTTGCAACAATCAACTCTAGAAACTATTCTACTAAAAAACTTTTCTCATTTCCAGTCTTTACTACAATTGTTCCTGAGTTTTTTCAATTATTTCACTGATGGCGTCCACAACCTCATCGATTGAAAGCTTGGTCGTGTCCAACCGAATGGCATCGGGGGCCTGGGTCAGTGGCGAAACCTTGCGGGTCGAATCCTTTTGGTCCCGCAACTCAATTTCCTTTTGCAGGTCTTCCAGTGAAGCCGTGGCAATCCCCTTGGCCTTGTTTTCAACGTAGCGACGGCGAGCCCGTTCATGGGCCGTGGCCACCATGAAGATCTTAACGGGAGCATTTGGCAAAACCGTCGTGCCGATGTCCCGGCCATCCATTACAATCCCACCATTCGCGGCGATCTGACGCTGCTGGTTGGTCATTTCCGCGCGAACCGCGGGAATAGCGGCAACGGCGGAAACGTTGTTGTCGATCTGGGCCGTCCGAATATCCTGGGTCACCTCATCATCGTTTAAGAAAACCCGCTGCTCCGGTTCCCCCGGCTGAAAACCGATCTTGATCCGCTTGGCCAGCTCGGCAATTTTTTCCGTCTGATCCATCGTCAACCGGGCCCGAAAAGCCGCCAGGGTCACCACCCGGTACATCGCTCCGGTATCGCAATAAACATAGTTGAAACGTTTAGCAACTAACTTGGCCACCGTACTTTTGCCGGCCGATGCGGGGCCGTCGATGGCTACTTGAATTCCCTTTGTCATTTTTCCTCCTACTTTACTCGTAACTGCTGGCCAGGATGAATCGTTGATCTGACCGTCATATTATTTAGTCGTGCTAGTTCTTGCGGCGTCAGGCCATTGCGGGCCGCGACCTTGTCGATGCTTTCACCGCGCTGGACGGTTACGTAGCCGGAGCGCGTACCGGTCGTCCGGCTGCTGCTCATGCTGGATGAATATGTCCGCGTGGCGCTGCTGCTTGAGACGGTGGCCTGACTTTGACTGCTGGCAACACTGGTTGAACTGCTTTGGGAGCGACTCGTTACAGTTGAACTGGCATCTTGCCGTTTTTTAGCAGAGGTCCGGGAACGTTGTTTTTTTTTACTACTCACCGACTTCGATGCCGCCCGCTGCTCCGTTCGAACGGGATGGTTGAACGATTGGCGATTGTTGACCCAGTAAATAACCGGGGCCGCCGCCAAAATAATGATGAGGACGATCAGGACCGTCGTAATCGTCGAGTTATGTGAGCGCTGGCGCCGGTGTTCCGTCCGTGACAAGTGCCCCTCACTATCGAGGTCCTCGTTGTCATCAAAGGTCTTGTCCCAGAGCTCATCACGCTCACGCCGGGATTCTTCACGGTGTTCACTCATTTAGCACAACCCTCCTTTTCTAAAAACTTATCCTTACGATTGTAGCGCACGAATTTACCCTTTGTCTAGCCGAGATTTGACATTAAACAGCTTCGCCAGGCGAGCCCGCCAGTCCGCAGCTGCTGGTTGCACCGGCGCAGGCGACGATGGAAACTTTAGTTGCGCCGCCCAGTCCGGCTGGTCATTGTCGCAGCACTGATCCTGCCTTATTTCCCCTTCACCAAAATAATTTAGCAGGTAGTTGCGGCGGCACCGCTTGAGGCCGACGTAATCCCGCATTTTTTGGAGATTAAAGGTAAGCTGGTGTTGGCGCTGGTGAAAGGCCCGCCTAATTTGCTGGGGCGTGTAGCCCTGGTGCAAATAAAAGGCAAACAGGTCCGCCTGCTCTCCCAGAACAGCCGGTTGCAGTTTTCCCTGTTGAACCTGGGTCAGAAGCGCTTCGCTCGGTAAATCAATCGTCGTCAACTGACTCTGCAGTCCTTCATCCCCCGGCGCGTAAAGAAGAACGGCCACGCTCTGCTGGCCATCCCGACCGGCCCGGCCGATCTCCTGCATGTAGGAAGCCAAATTGGCTGGCAGGTGGTAGTGGATGATATAGCGCAGGTCGTTTTTGTCGACCCCCATGCCAAAGGCGCTGGTGGCGCAAATCAGTTGCAGCTGGTTGGCCATAAACTGCTGTTGAATGTTGAAGCGCTCCAGGGCCGGCATACCGGCGTGGTAGGGTGCCACCGCCAGGCCGGTCTCCTGCGCTAGGATAATTGCCTGCTGGGTCGCCAATTTGCGGCTGGCAAAATAAATGATTCCCGGCCCGGGCAAGGTCTTCACCAGGCGCACCAATTCCGCCTGCTTGGCGTCGGCACTTTCAACCTGGTCGACCGCCAGGAAGATGTTGGGCCGGTTGACCGACCGAATCACCTGACGGACGTGGTCAAAATCAAGGCCGAGCTTCTTGATGATATCCTGCCGCACCCGGGGTGTAGCGGTCGCCGTCAGCATCAGGGTTACCACCCCACCCAACTGGATGCGGAGCTGCTTTAGTAGCAGGTACTCCGGGCGAAAGTCGGGCCCCCATTGCGAGATACAGTGGGCCTCGTCGACCACCAGCAGGCTTGGCCGCACTCTACGCAGGGCCTGGAGTACCTGGGAATTAGTCAGCATTTCCGGGGAGGCGAAGATGAAGCGGTACTGGCCCAGCGAATCCAGCACCGCTCGCCGGTCACGTCCCTGGAGCTGACCGGTCAGCATGATTACCCGCCGCTCCCCCTGTTGACGTAGGCGGTCAACCTGGTCCTGCATCAAGGAAATCAGGGGCGAGACGATCACCACCCCCGTCGGCAATAAATAGGCCGGCAGCTGGTAAAGAAGGGACTTTCCCGCCCCGGTCGGCAGAATTGCGAGCGTATCGTGGCCGGACAAAAGCGCACTGATTGTCTCCAGCTGACCATCCCGAAAGTCCTGGTAGCCAAAGCGCTGGTGCAGCACCTGGTAGATTTTGTCAGTCTTGATCATTATTTCCCCGCCCCCGTTTGATTTGAAACAAGCGATATTCAAAAAATGCCGCCCCGTCGTCTTCAGAATCAGCCTGAAAGTGCCAGTTAGTAACGTCTGCGCCCGGATATTGCTTTCTCAAGGCCACTTCTTTTTTTGACGGCAACAATTGCTCCCAATCGAGCTGGTCCGGGCACAGGATCGCCACCTCGAGCAGGTGTTCGCGCACCGTGCTTAGTTTCAGGTGCCGGCGCTTGGCGATAAGCTCCAAGGATTGACCGCCCTGGTAGCAGCGCAGGGTGTTCTCCGCGCTCCGGGAAAGCGGCCCAGAAGCAAGCAGCGGCGCTAGGAGGTCGTGCAAAGGGCCATTCGTGTGGCTGCTGTATGCCGCAATCCCCAGGTGCAGGTCGTGAACCAGGACCGGGGTATCCGCTGGATTAAGCTTGAGTGTCGTCGTCAACTGATCGGCCGTCAGGGCCGGCAGCTGGTGCCCCACCATCGTCAGCGTCATTGCCGCCGCCAGTCGTGGGTCAACACTGGCCAACCCGGCGCCAAGCCGTTCCAGATCATGGTAAACCGCCGCAACGAGATCGCCCTGGCGCGCGTGTTCGTAGCGAAACCACCGTTTGACGGCCATCAGGTGCTTGTAGGAAACGTTGACCGGGGCGTAGCGCGAATTATGATAGGCCAGTTCGGCCACCACCTGCATTCCCAAGGTAAAGCGCTGGGTGAGCTGGTTGGTATTGGTCAGCCAGTACCAGTCCAGAAAGGTCGGCTGGTACTCCAGCGCTTCCCGGGCAGCCACCCCGGCAGGAGTCAGTTCGGCGGTCTGCTCATCTAACTCGAGAAGGCCAGCTTGGGCCAGGGCGGCCAAGGCCTCATCATAGTCATGGCGCGTCAGCCCCCGCGCGGCGCCCAGCCAGTGCAGAAGATGATATTGCTGCCCCCAGAAGAGATTGGCGACGGTCCGCCGACTGGTCAGCAGGTTCTCAATCACCCGAATTCGGCGTGGCTGCTGGTATGCAAAAAAACGTAAGAAATAATTATTCATTGCCAAAACCTCGTTTATTATTCTCTCACTTATAATAGACGGCAACAAAGTAATTTTTAACGAAAAAAAAGATCATTTGTCCCAATTTCTTGAACAAATGATCGCTAAATTCAGCTATTCAAAGCGGTGGGCCGCTAGCCAATCCCGCATCCGGGACGCAATGATGGCAAAGACAATCGTCACCAGCAGACCCTTGATGATGTTAAACGGCAGAACACCGATTGCCACCAGCTGGGAAACCGGCAGCGTCGACTTCCAGTTCCAGACGGCCATGTACAGTGGCGTCAGTACCCAGAGATTGAGCAGCGACATAACGACGGTCAAGACCACGGTAGCGCTAATGACCCCGACCGTCAGCTGCTTTTTGGTCGACCACTGAGTCTTTTGCCAAATTAGGCAGAATGGTAAAAGCAGAGCCAATGAGGAGATAAAGTCACTCAAAATCCCGATCAGTTCGCCGACCGAAAAGCCATTGACCATTCCGTGAATCAGGCATTTCAAAAGGGCAATCAGCACCCCGCCCAGCGGTCCATACATATAGCCGCCCAGCAAGACCGGGACGTCGGAAAAGTCGATTTTGAGGTAAGAGGCCACCGGGATGACCGGAAATTCAAAGAGCATCAGGATAAAAGCCAATGCGCTCAGGCAGGCGATCCCGACCAGGCGCTGAATTCTTGAATGTGATACTGTCATAGTTTAACAACCTCCATTGAGATTGCCTTCACTGGCCCCAACTAATAAAGCGCTACCAACACGATGTCAGCAGCGCCTAAACGATTAGGGTTAATGTACGTAGAAAATCTTCTATATACCAGACTTTACTGTCGGCTCCAGAATTCAACTGGATCAACCACCACGGTGGGTTGCGGGCTTGTACCGCCGGTCGGGAATTTCACCCCGCCTTGAAGACAATTTTTCTAAAAATTTTACAATTTCAGTATACTAAGGCCGCTTTGCCCTGTCAAACATTACCGGGTCTGCTGCTTCAGCTTGGTGACCTCTTCCGGGCGCAGCTCCCGGAATTCTCCGGATTGCAGGCCCTGGAGGTTGAGGAAGCCATAGGTCTCCCGGTGCAGCTTGATCACCGGGTGTCCCACTGCCTCCAGCATCCGCTTCACCTGGTGATAACGGCCCTCGTGAATCGTTAATTGCACCAGGCTGGTCTGCTTGTGACGATCAGTTTCCTTCAGGCGAGTCTTGGCCGGCTTGGTCTTGCGCCCGTCGATCCGCACTCCCAGGCGCAGGCGCTTTAAGTCATCGTTGGTGACAATCCCCTTCACCTTCGCAACGTAGGTCTTGGCCACCTCAAACTTCGGGTGCATCAGCCGGTTGGCCAGGTCCCCGTCGTTGGTCAGCAAAAGGATCCCGGTGGTGTCATAATCCAGCCGACCAACCGGATAGATTCGCTCGGTGACCTCCTCGTCTTCGTGGAGCAGGTCGACAACCGTCTTCCGCCCCTTCTCGTCGTGGGCGCTGGAAATGACTCCCCGCGGCTTATTGAGCAGGTAGTAGACGTGCTGTTCCCGGTGAATCGGGACACCATCGACCTGAACGTCGTCGTGGCGGCCAACCTTGGTTCCCAGGGTCGTGACCGTCTGGCCGTTGACCTGAACGTGGCCGGTTTGAATCAGCTTTTCCGAAGCGCGCCGGGAGGCAACTCCGGCCTCAGCCATTACCTTTTGTAATCTTTCCATCAGTTGTTATCCCTCTTCCGTGATTGAAATGCATTTAAGAACAGGTCACCGTTCAAATCCGCCGTGTCCAAATCCGCCTCAGCCGGCAGTGGTGGCAGATCCTCGAGACTGGTCAGGCCAAAGTAGTCCAGAAAGGCCTCGGTAGTGACGTAACGAAACGGCCGGCCCGGGGCATCCAGACGGCCATGGGTGTCCACCAGGCCCCGCGCCATCAGCTTTTGAAGTGAGCCCGAGCTCTGAACTCCTCGGATGTCGTCAATCTCCAGGCGGGTAATCGGCTGGCGGTAGGCGATGATGGCCAGCACCTCCAGCAGTGCCCGGGTCAGCGGGGTTGCCAGCGGAATCTCAAAGTAGTGCTTGATCACTGGCGCTAACTCCTGCTTGGTGGCCAGACGGTAGGTTTGGCCGCTGTGCAGGAGGACGAGGGCGCTATCCGAATCCGCCGCGTAGCGTTTTGCCAGCCGCTCCAGCATAGTGGTGACCGCCGGCTTCATAAATCCGGTGATCCGTGCTAGGTCCCCGGTAGTGATGCCTTCATCCCCACTGATAAACAGCAGGCCCTCAATCTGGGCGATGTTCGTTGGTTCGGTACTCTTCACTCTTGATTCCCTCCGTTAAAATAATTGGGGCAAACAGGCCCGCCTGGTCAATGTGAATTGCCTGATGCTTGGCCAATTCCAGGATCGCCAAGAAGGTCGTGACCAGCCGGTCCTTGGTCGGGGCACTATCCAGGAGGTCAACAAACCTGGTCGGGGCGGTCCGGACCTTCTTCATGACGGCCGTCATTTCTTCTGCCACACTGACTTTTTCGGCCGCGACGGTTTCAACGACCGGGCGGTTATAGCGGTGGCGCCGCAGAACCTGGTTAAAGGCCGCCTGCAGCTGGTCCAAGGTGACCCCGGGAGCAACCTTATTGGTCACCAGCCCCGCGGGCACCCGCATGGCTGGACGGGTGTATTCCTGCTGACGGATTCCTTCCTTATCCTTCAGGTGATCGGCCGCCTTCTGGTAGCGCTGATATTCCAAGAGCTGGTCGACCAGTTCCTGGCGTGGGTCGACCGGCGGCTCTTCGCTCTCCTCTTCCAATGCTGGCGCTTGGGGAAGCAGCAGCTGACTCTTGATCCGCATTAGGGTTGCCGCCATCACGAAGTACTCCCCCGCTATCTCTAACCGGTGAGCCTTCATCCGGTGGAGGTAGTCCATGTACTGACTGGTGATCGTCGCAATCTTAATATCGTAAATATCCATCTTGGCTTCACGGATCAGGTGGAGGAGCAGATCCAGTGGTCCCTCAAACGAGCCCAGTTTCAGCGTCGGTTGGGCGGCTCGCTTCAGTGCTGGTTCTTCATTATTCATTGGCCTTCCCCCAAGCAGTGATCAGCGGTTGCGTCGCCATGGTCCCCATCAGGCGACAGCCTGGATACTCATCCTTAATGGCGGTCAAGAGTGCGTAAACATTGTGCCCGGAGCGTTCACTCGGCGTAAAGGAGAGCCGGCGCACCAGAACATAGTCGTCCCCAACGTCCAGAATTGCCACGGCGATAAAGTGGTTGTCCTCTTGATCCTTCCAGAGGTAGACAACCCGCCCCTCCGCTAGGGCCCAGTCTAATTCATCCCGGAAGCGGTGGTTGTCCCGCAGCTCGGGAATCAGTGAGAGCAGTCCCAAAGCAATTTTTTGATAATCTTTTCGATAGCGTACTAACATTGCTGCATCCTTCCTATGCACGGGGGTGGTACTTGTCGTAGGTCGCCGCCAGCTGCTGCGGGGTCACCTTCAGGTAGGGCCGCAGCATTCGCAGTTCGGTATAGCCCAGCATCTCCTGGACCACCTGGCCGCTGGCGCCCTGCGACAGGAGCTGGACGGCCAGCGAGTAGCGAAAGGTCTGCGGGGTGACGTTCTTGCTAATTCCAGCATTGCGAACCCATTTTTTGAAGTTCTTCCAAACGCCCTGCCGGGTCAAAGGGCGACCATGGGCATTCAAAAAGACAACCGTGGACGCTGGCTCGCAAGCCAAGTGCGGCCGGGCCTCGTCCAGGTAGCGGCGCAGCCAGGACACGGCCGGCCGGCTCAAGGGCACCATCCGTTCATGCTGGTCGTTGCCCTGCAGCTGGACGAAGCGGACATCCAAGTGGAGGGCCGCCATGTGCAGGGTGACCAATTCGTTGACCCGCATCCCGGTGGCGTCCAGCACCTCCAGGATGGCCCGGTCGCGAATACCAAGTGCCGTCGTCGTGTCCGGCACGGCCATAAGCTGTTCAACCTCCTCCTCGGTCAGAAGAACCGGCGGCGTACTGCTCGGGTGAGCGGGCTGGTGATCGATGGTCTCCATCGGGTTGATCTGCAACCGGCCCTGACGAATCAAGAACTTAAACAGCTGCCGCAAGCTTGAGATCAGACGGTTGATCGTCGCCGTCGACCGCCCCTGGTCGCGCTCACTCGCCAATAGGTTTAAGACGGCGTACCGGTCCACGGCCGTCCATTCTGTGATCCCCTGCTCCTCAAAATAGCGGGCCGCCTTGCCCAGGTCACGCTGGTAGGAAGCCAATGTATTTTGCGCCAGGCCGCGCGAATCCCGCAAGTAATCCACCAGGGCCCCAATCTCATCCTGCATTATTGCGCGTCCTGTTTGAGGAGGATCAGCTGGCCGGCTTCTTCTTTGACCAGGCCGGCCTTGAGCAGGTGACCAACCGCCCGCTTAAATTGGCCCTTGCTGATGCCAAAGGCGGTCCGGATTGCCGCCGGTGACGACTTGTCAGTGTAAGGCAGGCGGTGGTTGCGATCATGCTCAAGCATCGCCATCAACATCTGGGCATCCTCGCCGATCGCCTGGTAGGCCCGCGGCTTGAGGGAGAGATTCAAGCTATTGTGTGACGAGATGCCAATCACCCGGGCATGAACCCGCTGACCTAGGCGCGGTTCCTGATCGCGTTCGCTAGGATGGATAAAGCCAAGGTGATAGTCCGCCGTCAGCACATGGGTCCCGTTCAACTTCAGGCGGTAGACAATTGCCTCCGTGTCGCGATTTTGCAGGCGTGGTGACGGTGCCAGGGCGATCGCATTGAAGATCGCGTCGTCGGCCAGTTGACCCCAGATTCGGTCCTTATCGTCAACCTTGAGGGCAATCATTAATTGGTCGCCGGGTTGCGGCCAGAGGTGCTTTAATTCCGGCAGATCATCTAAAGAAACCACGATGTCCTTATTGGGAAGACCGATGTCGACGAAGACACCGAGGTCCCGCCGGACAGCCACCACCGTCCCGAAATCGTAATGATCCACCTGGACTGTCGGGATATGCTGGCAAGTCATCTGCAGCTGGTGGTCCTCATTTTCGTAGACAAAGCCCCGGACCTGCCCCCCAATGTGGAGGACCTGGGGGCTCTCGTCTTTGGGCAGACGGTATGTCTGTCCGTTGCGGTCGGGTTGAACGAAGTAGTAGTCCTCGTTTTCATCCACCATGACCGCCGATACAACTTTTCCTAATGCAGAGTTCATAATTTTTCGACCCCATTTATTTACTAGTGATATTCTAGAACCATTTTACACGGCTCACCCGGCTTTGACCAGCGCCCTGTGCACCACAAAAAAAGAGCGCGGCAACTGTCGCACTCTTTTCGATTTAGTTGGATTAACGATTAAGCAATCGTCATAACCCGCATCAGGTTGGTCGTTCCTGGTACACCAACTGGAACACCGGCCAGAACGATGATCTTGTCACCCTTCTTAGCAAAGCCCAGCTCAACTGCCTTTTCAGCAGCCAGGTCGAACATCTTATCAGTGTCGGTAGCTTCGTTAACAACGTAAGGTTGAACACCCCAGTTGATCATCAGGCCTCGTTCTACCCGCTCGTTTGGAGTCAGGGCAACGATGTCGGCGTTTGGACGGTACTTAGAGATCATCTTAGCAGTGTAGCCTGAAGCAGTGTAGGCAACAATGGTGTGGATGTCTAAGTCCTTAGCAGCGTTGGCAACGGCAGAACCGATCGTTTCGGTAACGTCGGACTTGTCCCAATCAAAGGTTTCAGTACCGAATTCCCAAAGGTGCTTTTCAGCCTTGATGTCGATGGCGTTCATCATGGCAACGGATTCTACTGGGTAGTCACCGTTGGCACTTTCACCAGACAGCATGGTTGCGTCAGTACCATCAAAGACGGCGTTGGCAACGTCAGAAACTTCGGCACGGGTTGGCCGTGGGTTTTCTTGCATGGAGTCCAGCATCTGGGTAGCAGTGATAACTGGCTTACCAAGTTCGTTGCACCGCTTGATCATGTGCTTCTGAACGATTGGCACATTTTCAGCAGGAATTTCAACACCCATGTCACCACGAGGAACCATCAGACCATCGGCAACGTCGATGATTTCTTCAAAGTTGTCGATCCCTTCTTGAGATTCGATCTTTGGGAAGATCTGAACGTCTTCCATGTTCTTTTCCTTGAGCAGTTCACGAATGTCAAGAACATCCTGGGCCTTCCGAACGAAGGAAGCGGAGATGTAGTTGATCTTGTTGTCCAGACCGAAGCGAATGTCGGAGCTGTCCTTTTCAGTGATCCCAGGCAGGTTGATGGAAACGCCAGGAGCGTTAACACCCTTCCGGGAACCAAGAATACCGTGGTTCAGCACGTGGCAAACCAGTTCACGGTGTTCTTCATCCTTTTCGTCGATCAGCATGTCGATCAGACCATCGTCAAACAGAACGTGGCCACCAACATGAGTGTCGTCGTACAGGCCTGGGTAGGTAACAGCGATCTTGTCATGGGTACCTTCTAATGAAGCATCCATGGAAATGCGAACCTTGTCGCCAATGTTGAATTCGATCTTACCTTCCTTTTCAACAGTCGTCCGAATTTCGGCACCCTTGGTATCAAGCATGAGACCAACGTGCTTGCCGGTGATTTCTTCGGCCTTCTTAACGTTTTGCATCCGGCCCAGGTGTTCTGGGTGGTCACCGTGTGAGAAGTTGAAACGGAAAATATTTGCTCCTGCTTGGATCAACTTAACGATCGTGTCAACATCAGTACTTGCAGGACCAAGAGTACTTACAATCTTGGTTTTCTTCATAAATGAATCTCTCCTTTACATTTATGCATCAACTGCGGTCTGCCAATTGCATCCCTCATTTGCACACTTGTATAATAGCACTTTTCAAAATGGGTGTCGCCCATTTTTGTTCATAAATTCTCAAGAAAACGCTGCCAAATTAAATTTATGATTTTTTCTTAGAATCCTCTAATTTTTCAGCTGCTGCAGGACGACATTTTCCGCCCCGAAGAGCTCCTCCAGTGTCGCCTTAGTCGCCGCCTGATTGTCCAGCCACTTGCGGCGGTGCTGGAGGTGGCGGGCCTTGGTCTGGGGATAATAAAGGAGAACCGGGGTGTTCCCGTGGTGGGCGGCCATCAAATCATTTAGCTGGGTCATCGTCTCCCGGGTGGCTTTCTCTGGATAGACGCGGATCACCCAGCGCTGGTTTGGCAGGAGTTCCTGCTGGAGCTTGGCGGCGGACTGGAGCCGCGAAGCAATCAACTGGGTCCCCCGCCCCTCCCGAACTTCAACCCGGCCGGCGATCGCCAGCACCTGGTTATCTTCTAAAAGGTTGGCAAAGCGCTGGTACTGCTTGGGAAAGACGGTCACGTCCAAAGTCCCGGTCTGATCCGAGCCGGATAAGAAGGCCATTGGCCGGTGGTCCCGTTTGGTATGGACGGTCTTGACGTGGTTGATAAAGAGCAGGAGGTTGACATTTTGCCCCGGTTGGAGCTGACTGACCGTCCGGGCACCGATCCGCTGGCCCAGGCGCTGGAATTGACTGACCGGGTGGCCGGAGAGGTAGACGCCCAGGTACTCGTTTTCCTTGAGCAGCCGGGTGGTCAGCGGGTACTCTTGGCACCGCTCAATCGATGACTGCAGGCTGGGGTCATCCTGGAAGCTGCTCAGCAACTGGTCGATCCCGGAGAGCAGGTCCGGCAAGGCGTTGATCATCTCCGCCCGGTTGTAGCCCAGCTGGTCTAAGGCCCCCGAATAAATCAGCGGCTCAACCAATTCTGTCTTGCGCCAACGCTGCGGCAAGCGGTTGATGAAGTCGCGGAAGTCCTTAAAGGGGCCGTGAGCCGCTTGTTCTTCCTTCAACTCGCCAATAAAGTCGCGCCGCACCCCTTTGATGTCGGCGAGGCCAAAATAAATTTGCCCCTGGTCCAATGTAAAGTCGGCACCGCTGATGTTGATCCGCGGCCCGTTGATCTTGACCCCGAGCTTGCGTGCATTTTCAACGTGCTGGCGCAGCTTGGTCAGGTTGCTTTCGGCACTCATCAGGGCGGTATAAAAGGCAGTCGGGTAGTGGCACTTCAGGTAAGCGAGCTGAAAGGCCAGCATCGAATAGGCGACCGCGTGGGACCGGTTGAAACCGTAATTGGCAAACTGGTCGATATAGTTGAAGACCTGGGCGGCTCGCTCTTCGGTAAAGCCGTTGGCGACGGCTCCCTGCATGAACTTGGCCCGCATATTCTCCATCACGGTCCCGATCTTCTTGCTCATTGCCCGCCGCAACAGGTCGGCCTCGCCCAAGGTGAAGCCCGCCATGGCAACGGCCACCTGCATGACCTGTTCCTGGTAAACCAAGACGCCATAGGTCGGCCCAAGGATCCCCTGCAGGGCGGCATCCGGGATCTGGTACTGCTCCTGCCCGTGCTTGCGGGCGATGAAGTGGCTGATGTTTTCCAGCGGGCCCGGCCGGTAGAGGGCGTTGACGGCAATGATGTCCTCAAAGCGATCCGGGTGAAGACTGACGAGGACGTTGCGGATCCCGCTCGATTCAAACTGAAAGACGCCGTCCGTCATCCCCCGCTGGAAAAGCTGGAGGGTGGTCGGGTCCTCATAGGAAATCTGGCGAAGATCAAAGTCCGGGTGCTCTTGATGGACCAGTTCGAGGGTATGGGCCAAAATCGACAGGTTCTTCAGCCCCAGGAAGTCCATTTTCAGCAACCCGAGCGCCTCGACGGTTCCCTTGGTAAATTGGGTCATCAAGAGCCCTTCCCCACCGTCCTGGAGGGGCACAATCTCGTGCAGCGGCTGTTCGGACAGAACAACCCCGGCCGCGTGGGTCGAGTAGTGACGCGGCAGGCCTTCCAGCCGCCGGGCCACCGTCATCAGCAGTTGGGCCTGCTGATGGTCGTCCAAGAAGTTGCGAAGACGCTGGGAATCCTTGAGGGCGCTGGCCAGGGTCAGGTTATGGCTGTTGGGCAGGGTTCCCATCAGCGTGTTGACGTCGTACTTAGGCCAGTTAAAGACCCGGCTGACGTCCCGCAGCACCTGCTTGGCTCCCAAGGTCCCAAAGGTGATGATCTGGGCGACGTGCTGGTGGCCATATTTCTGGTGGACGTATTCGAGGACCTCATCCCGGCGGTTGTCGGGAATATCCAGGTCGATGTCGGGCATCTGGGCCCGTTCCGGGTTTAAGAACCGTTCAAAGAGCAGGTGGTACTCCAGCGGATCCACCTCGGTGATTGCCAGGGCGTAGGCAACCAGCGACCCGGCCGCCGATCCCCGGCCCGGATCGGTGGCGATGTGGGAGCGGTGAGCAAAGTTCATGACGTCCCAGACGATCAGGAAATAATCGTCGAAGCCCATCTGGTGAATCACGGTCAGCTCGTGGTCGAGGCGCTTGTGGTAGTCCGCGGCCGTAAAGCCCGCCGCCAGCGGCCGCTTGGCAAGCCCCGCCTCACAAAGCTGGCGCAGGTAAGCGGCCGAATCCGTCCGGGCGGGGGTCGCAAAGTGCGGCAGCACCGGTGACTTGAAGGTCAGTTCCACCTGGCATTCGGCGGCCACCCGGTCGGCCTGGGCCACGGCGTCCGCCAGCCCCGCTGCCTGGTATTCCTGTTGGGCCTGTTGGGCCGTCCGCAGGTAGTGGCGCCCCTCGGTATGCGCAAGGGTCGTCACGTTGTCCAGACTGGTCCCAGCCCCGATTGCCTGGAGAACGCTGCCGGCAAAGTGGTCACCGGGATCAAGGTACTCGACCGGCCGACTGGCAACCAGGGGCAGACCGTTCTGCTGGCTAAAGGAGGTCAGGGTCTGCCGGGTCACGGCATCAAGCTCCGGGTTGATCCCCACCAGCAGGCTGGATGGATCAACGGCACCTTGCAGGGTCGCAATCACCGGATCGTTTTGGGCAATCACGGAGAGCAGGCTGGTTTCGGGCAGGGCAATCACGAAGAGGCCACCGAGCAAGTCGGCAACCGCATCCACCGTCAGCGGCAGTTCCTTGACGGCGGTGGTTTGATGGCGGGTCGACAGGTCCATCAGGTGCTGGTAGCCCCGCTGGTTCTTGGCAATCAGGTTCAAAGTCAGGGTGTTGCCGTCGGCCGCATTGAGGGCCAAATGCATCTTCATACCCAAGAGCGGCTTGAGTTTGGCCTTGCGGGCGGCGTTATAAAAATCAACGGCCCCGTAAAGCACGTTTTCATCGGTCAGCGCCAGGGACCGGTAGCCCCGTTGCTTGGCCGCGGCAACCAGGTCCGTGATCCGCGTGGGACTCTTCAAAAGACTAAAACAAGTTTGCACATCAAGTGGCGTCACAATCGCGCCCTCCCTTCATTTCCATTCGATTATACCAAATTTCGCTGCCCCGCTGTCCTGAAACACTCATCTGACTTTGCCCCTTCCCCATCGCGGATTAATTGTGCTAAAATAAGGTAGTTAAAGAGGGGATGACTTAACATGAACTTTTTATCACGGAACATCGTGGCCGCTTTTTGGGCCTTGATTCTCGGTGAAGTGTTAGCTTACATCACCAGTCAGCTCGAAGGCATGACGCCCGACTACACTATGGTTGGGATCCTCGCCGTTGTCTTCTGCCTGATCTCCGTTAACGCAATCAATGCAATCACTGGCAGCGCTGACCCAGCAAAGGACAAGGCTGAAAAGAAGTAAGCAATTCAACTTAAACAAATAAAAAACGTGCATCGAACTTTCGGTGCACGTTTTTTATTTACTTGTTTTCCTCAACGTTGAGCCGGTTAATCTCCAGCAGGGTGTCGAGGGCCTTCTCCATCGTCTGCAGGGAAACATACTCGAAGCGACTGTGCATGTTCTCCCCACCAGCGAAGAGGTTTGGCGTCGGCAGGCCCATGTAGGAAATGGTTGAGCCATCCGTGCCACCCCGGACCGGGTAGATGTCCGGCTTGATCCCCAGGTTTTCCATGGCGTGCTTGGCGATCTCTACCACGTCCATGTGGTCCTTCAAGGCATCCTTTAAGTTGTAGTACTGGTCGTAGAGCTTCATCTGGACCCGGTCGCTGCCGAGCTCATCGTTCAAGCCGGCGACGATCCGTTCGAGCAGGTGCTTGCGCTCTTCGAAGATCTGCTTGTCGTGGTCCCGGATCAGGTAAACCATCGAGGCGTGGTCAACGGTCCCGTTGAACTTGTAGAGGTGGTAGAAGCCCTGCCGACCGTCAGTCCGTTCTGCCCGGTCGTGGGTTGGCAGACTGTCGTGGAGGTCGATGGCCACCTGGATGGCGTTGACCATCGTTCCCTTTGCCACCCCGGTATGGACGTCGTTCCCCGCAATCTCGATTTCAGCCTGGGCGGCGTTAAAGGTCTCGTATTCGAGCTCACCCAGCGGACCCCCGTCGACGGTGTAGGCAAAGTCGGCGCCAAAGTCCTGGACGTCAAAGTGGTCGGCACCGGTCCCAATTTCCTCGTCGGGGCCCAGGCCAATCTGGATCTGGCCGTGCTTGACCTCGGGATGCTTCATCAAATAGTCGGCCATCGTTACGATCTCGGCCACCCCGGACTTGTCATCGGCACCCAGCAGCGTGGAACCGTCGGTCGTGATCAGGGTATTGCCGGCGTACTTTTGAAGGGACGGGAAGGCATCTACAGTCAGTTTATATTGACCATCCTGATCCAGTTGAATGTCTGAATGGCCGTCGTAGTCCTCAACGATCTGCGGGTTGACGTTGTGGGCGTTGAAGTCCGCCGTGTCAATGTGAGCGATCAGGCCCAATACCGGGACTGCATAGTCCAGGTTGGACGGAATCGTCGCCATCAAATAGGAACTCTGCTGGTTAATGTGGACATTTTCCAGACCGATCTGCTTCAGTTCGTCCGCCAGGTCATTTAAGAAGGCCGTTTCCTTGGGGTCGGACGGAATCGTCGTCGACGCCGGGTTGGAACGCGTCTCCACTTTTACGTACTTCAAAAAGCGTGGCAGTAAGCCCTCATATTTTTCTATTGCCATTTCCAAATTTCCTCCTCTTCAGCTCTATAAAATCAGTTCTGCGCGGTGACGAAGGTAAACGGGTCGGTATTGATCCGATTCTCGATCAGATCGAAGTCCCAACCGTAATCCTTCTGCCAGCCGCGGATTAATTCCGCCAAGCCGTGTTCACTCACCGCCTCGATGTGGTGGCCGGGATCCACGACGGTCAGGTGGTTAGCGATCATGTCGTGGGCAAAGTGGTAGCTGACGTCACCGGTAACGTAGGCGTCGGCACCCAGATTCACCGCCCGGTCGTAAAAGTCCTGCCCGGCGCCGCCCAGAACGGCCACCCGGTGAATCTGCCGCGTTGAGTCGGCGGGATTCGTGATCAGGCGCAGCCCGGGTACTTTAAAGATCCGCATGCAGTAACGAGCAAAGGCGGCCGCATTCATCGAACCAGCAAAGTCACCGAT
Source organism: Limosilactobacillus sp. (assembly GCF_022482365.1). Classification (NCBI taxonomy): domain Bacteria; kingdom Bacillati; phylum Bacillota; class Bacilli; order Lactobacillales; family Lactobacillaceae; genus Limosilactobacillus; species Limosilactobacillus sp. Next base: position 280,747 of record NZ_JAKVPE010000001.1, on the reverse strand, counting down.
CCGACCCATTCCAACCGGTTCACCCGAAACTGGGTCCGTGCCGGCTGGCACCAGGGGCTGGCAATTAGTCAACCCCAACTGCTTGGCCAGCCAATCGTTCATCCCGCCGTTAGCCGTGTCAAGGTTGGTGTGGGCCGCGTAAACCGTGATCTGGTGGGCCAGCAGCTGAGCGTACATCGCGTTCTGCGGGTTGCGGGTGTCCAGGTCACGGGCCGGGTGAAACATGATCGGGTGGTGGGCAAAGATGAAGTCCACCTGGTTATCAATCGCCTCCTGCACGATCTCCGGGCGCACGTCCAAAGTCGTCATCAGGCGCTTGATCGGCCGGTCCGGATTGCCGACCTGGAGGCCAACGTGGTCCCAGCTTTCGGCTAGGGCCGGGCTAGCAAACTTTTCAAAACGTTCAATCAGTTCATTCCCCGTGGTCATCATCCAGGGCCTCCTTTACCATTGCCAATTCATCTTTCAGTTCGTTGATTCGTGCAACGGGCACCTTCTTGGCCCCCGCCATCTGGTGCAGCACCGTGGCCTGGCGTTGACAATATTCCCGCCACTTGGCCACAAAGACCGGCCCCTTCTTTTCCAGGAGGAGCGGGCCAAAGGTCAACTCGTAATCACTGTACCGGAAGGGCACGACGGACGGCTCGGCCACGATAATTTCGTAGATATGGTCGTCCTCTGCAACAATCCGCTCGGCCATGATCTGGTAACGATGATCCATCAGCCAGCGCCGCAGCCGGTACTCGCCAACGTTAGGCTGGAGGATGAGGCGGGTCACACCGGCAAGCTTGGCCACGCCCTCATCCAAGATCTTGGCAATCAGGGTGCCCCCCATTCCGGCCACAACTACCGTGTCAATTTTATCGGCGGGCGTAATTGCCGCCAGGCCGTCCGCCAGCCGGGGCTTGATCACAGCGTCCAGGCCGTGACTCTTGATCTCGTGGACCGCGTTTTCGTATGGCCCCCGGACCACCTCGCCGGCCACGGCATAGCTGATCTTCTTCTCCAGGGCCAGAGCCGCCGGCAGGTAGGCATGGTCGGAGCCGATGTCCGCCATTCGCGCGCCCTCCGGAACGAAGCTCGCCACCGTGGCAAGGCGTCGCGATAAGTGTTTCTCGTCCAAATTAACATCCCTCTTCATTGCTTAATTAACTTAAGTATACCAAAAAAGTGCCCCCGGCCGCGCAGCCAGGAGCACTTCTTTAGTAAATTATTAGTCGAGGTTCTTCACAAATTCGCCGATCCGCTTCAGGCATTCCTTGAGGTCTTCGTCAGATGAAGCGTAGGAAAGCCGAACGTAGCCGGCACCACCGGCACCAAAGGCACTCCCTGGGGTCACGCCGACCTTGGCGTCCTTGGCCAGTGCCTTGGCGAACTTGACGTCGTCGTCACCGAACTGGGCTGGAATCTTCGCAAAGACGTAGAAGGCCCCTTCCGGCGTCGACAGTTCGAAGCCGATCTTCTTCAGGCCGTCGACGATCAGGTCACGCCGGTGCTGGTAAATCTTGCGGAATTCAACCGGATCCTGACGACCGTTGTTCAGCGCCTCGGTCGCGGCTGCCTGAACGTTATCCGTGACGGTCGTTACCAGGTAGGCGTGCATCTTCCGAATGCTGGACATGATCGCTGCCGGGCCAGCAATGTAGCCGAGCCGGTAACCGGTCATAGCATGGGACTTGGACAGGCCAGAGATGAACAGGGTCCGTTCTGGGATCAGCGAAGCAATGGAGTAGTGCTTAACGCCGTAAACCAGGTCACTGTAAATCTCGTCGGTAATGACGTAAAGGTGGTGCTTTGCAATGACCTTGGCCAGGCCCTTGATGGTTTCCTCTGGATATTCACGGCCGGTTGGGTTGGTTGGGTAGTTCAAGAGAACCGCCTTGACCCCCTTGTTTTGTTCCAGGACTTCTTCCAGGTGTTCCGGCGTCAGGACGAAACCATCGGCGGAAGTATCAACCTGGATCCCCGTGGCACCGGTCATGGCAACCAGTGGGAAGTACAGGGAGAAGACCGGCGTCGGGATGATCACCTTGTCACCCGTGTTCAGCAGGGAGAAGAGCGCTGCGACCAGGGCCTCGGTTGCACCAACCGTTGCTACGATTTCGCTGTCCGGATCGTATTCAACTCCACGGGTATCCTTGATGTAGCCACTGATTGCCTTCAGGAGTTCGGGCTTCCCGGCCTGAGGCGCATAGTGTGAATCGTTATCTTGGATGCTCTTGATGGCTGCTTGCTTGACGTGTTCCGGCACGTTCATATCCGGTTCACCCAGGGTCAGCTTAATGATTCCAGGAATCTTGGAAACCTCATTATCGAAGGCCCGGATTCCGGATGGGTTCAGAGCACTCAGCTTGTGATTAATTGTTGCTTGTAAATCAGTTGCTAATTCAGGCATAACTTCATTCCCTCTCTATTCATGAAATTACTTTAATTCTATTATTAATCTTAAGGATGGTCAAGCAACTTTTAATTTTAGTTTAATTGTGCTTTAATCTTAATTCAAAAAGAAAAGTCGCCCTGGCGTTGACGCGCCAGAGCGACTTTAGTAAAGCTAATTTCAATTTATTCCAAGAAGTCCTTGAGCTGCTTGGACCGTGATGGGTGGCGCAGCTTCCGCAGGGCCTTGGCTTCGATCTGCCGGATCCGTTCCCGGGTTACCCCGAAGACCTTGCCGACTTCTTCCAGGGTCCGGGTCCGCCCGTCATCCAGGCCGAACCGCAGCCGCAGAACATTTTCTTCCCGATCGGTCAGGGTGTCCAGCACGTTTTCGAGCTGCTTCTTCATCATCTCGTAGGCCGCGTGGTCAGCCGGACTGGTGGCGTCCTGATCCTCGATGAAGTCCCCAAGATGGGAGTCGTCCTCTTCACCGATTGGGGTTTCCAGTGAAACTGGTTCCTGGGCGATCTTCAAGATATTGCGGACCTTTTCGGTTGGCATATCCATCTCGGCACCGATTTCTTCCGGTAGCGGTTCCCGTCCCAGGTCCTGGAGCAATTGCCGCTGGATCCGGATCAGCTTGTTGATCGTCTCAACCATGTGGACCGGAATCCGGATCGTCCGGGCCTGATCAGCAATCGCCCGGGTGATGGCCTGCCGAATCCACCAGGTAGCGTAGGTGGAGAACTTGAAGCCCCGCCGGTAATCGAACTTCTCGACGGCCTTCATCAGTCCCATGTTCCCTTCTTGGATCAGGTCCAGGAACTGCATCCCCCGGCCGACGTAGCGCTTGGCGATGGAAACAACCAGCCGCAAGTTGGCCTCGGCCAGTTCCTGCTTGGCTTCCTCGTCCCCCTGTTCAATCCGCAGGGCCAATTGCACTTCTTCGTCCGCCGTCAGCAGGTTAACCCGGCCAATTTCCTTCAGGTACATCCGAACCGGGTCATTGATCTTAACCCCGGTTGGGGCAGAGGTGTCCTTCATGGCCTTTTGGGACAGCTTTTCGGTGGCTTTCAGCGCCCGTGGATCCGGATCACCGTGGTTGTCGACCACGCTGATTCCGGCGTCTTCAACGTTTTGCAGGAGGTTGTCGATTCCGGCTGCGTTCAGTTCGAATGGTTGGGCAATCTGGTCGTTTAATTCGTCATACTTAACCTCTTTTTGCTTCTTGTATTGACGAATCAGCTTCCCGACAGCGGTATCGTATTCTTGTTGGTTGAAGTTTTCGCTATTGGAAATCACAAGGTCTTTCTTCTTACTCTTTGCCATACTTATTTAGTCTCCTCCGCTTTGTACTGTTGTTGCTTCTTTAATAACTTAACGAGCTCAATCGTGAGCTGGGTCGTTAGTTCAGTATTGTTTAGCGTGCTGGCTTCCTTTAACTGGGACTTTACTTTCTTGATCTGCTCCCGGAGCGGCGTCTGCTCGGTAATGATCTGCAGGCAATCATCGATCAGTTGCATCTCGGGGGCTGGGTTGACGTTTAGCTGCTCAAGCTGGCTCAGCGCCGTCCGCAATTCCGGATAATCGGCGAGGTAGTCCAGAAAGCGGGCCGGATTGTAATCGCCATATTCGGAAAAGTAGCTCGTCGCCACCATGTAGAGCGACTCGTACTTTTCGTGAACAAAGTGAAAACCATCGCGTGCCCGAACATGGCTCCAGACATTGGAGTCGTGGAGCATGTAGCGCAATAGGATCTGCTCCGCTAATTCCGTCCGGTCAACCGTTGCCGTCTTTTCCTGAACCGGTGGCGCGTAGCTGACCGCTGCCTGCTGCCGATAGGCCTCGGCCGGAGCTGCCGGTCGCTGCCGCATAGTCCCCTGCAGCTGGTGCAACTGACTTAACAGGGCCGCCTTGTCGAGCTTAAACTCATCCGCCAGCCGGCCCAGGTACATATCCTGTTCCAGGGGCGTCTTGAGATGGGCAATTTCCTTGAGAGCCCCCTCCAGGTAGCGGAACAACTCCTGCTGGTTATTCAGATTCTTGCCGTTGCGCAGGAATCGCAGGTAGAAGTCAGTGGTGGTCTCCTCCTGTTCCTTAACGTAGGCCCGGAAGCGTTCAGCACCCCGCTGCTGGACGAATTCATCCGGATCAATTCCGGCCGGCAGCTGGACAACCCGCACCTGCAGGCGGCCATCCTGGTGGTCGTTGACCAGGCTGATTGCCCGATCGATGGCGTTTTGCCCGGCGGAATCCCCGTCGTAGCAGATGTCGAGCTGACCCGTCGTCCGGTTGATAATCTGAACCTGCTCCTCGGTAAAGCTGGTTCCCATCGAGGCAATGCCGTTCTCAACGCCAGCGCCAAAGGCCGAAATCACGTCCATGAATCCCTCAAAAAGGTAGAGTCGACCATCCTGGCGGGCCGCCTTCTTGGCGAGGTCCAGGTTGAACAGGGTCCGGCGTTTGTTAAAGATCGGCGTCTCCGGGCTATTGAGGTACTTTGGCAGGTCGGTCTGCTGAGTGTTTAAGAGTCGGCCGGAAAAGGCGATCACCTTGCCCTGGCGATTGCGGATCGGAAACATCACTCGCTCCACGAAGCGATCCTGCAGCTGGCCCTCGTGATTCTCAGTGAACAGGCCCGACTTGCGCATCAGCTGGTAGTCCAGTTTTTGTTGCTGGCAAAAGGGCGTCAGGATCCGCTGGGCCGGTGCAAAGCCGATCCCGAAGCGTTCAATCAGCTCCGCACTCATCCCCCGCTTTTGCAAGTAGTTGCGAGCCGGTTCCCCAGCGGGCGTGTTGAGCAAAATGTGATGGTAGAGCTGCATGGCCTTCTCGTGGAGGTCCAAGAGCTTTCCGGCCTCACTATTTGCCGGTGCGCTGGCTTCTTGGTGCGACTCCAGCTCAGCATACTGACTTGGCAGCTGGACATTACCGAGCTTGGCTACCTCTTGGACGGCTTCGACAAAACCAATGTGCTTGTAATCCATTAGGAACTGGAAGACATTCCCGCTGCGGCCGCAACCAAAGCAGTGGTAAAACTGCTTCTCCACGCTGACCGAAAACGACGGGGTCTGCTCCTCGTGAAAGGGGCAGAGGCCGGTCAGGTTCTTGCCCGCCCGGCGCAACTGAACGTACTGGCCGATCACGTCACTAATATCAACGGAATTACGTATTTGATCAATCATCTCACGTGGTATTCTGGCCATTGAATCACCCCACTTGATTAGTTCGCGAACAGTAACGAAAGGCCGCAACCCAACGGAATGCGACCCTCCAATCAATCATTTAACCATAATTCACTTAATTTATATGATACCACAAGTTGCACGGATTACAACCAAAAGGACTCGGATTACTTCACAATCAGGTCGTCCAGGTTCCCAACCAGTGCTGCCAGCCGGGCCAGGATGGTCAGCTGGGCCAGCCGGTTGCGCCGAACCGCCTCGTCCTTGTCCATGATCATGTTTTCGTCGAAGTATTCACTGATCACCGGTGCCAGTGAACGCAGGGCGGCGAAGTTTTCAGCGACAGTCCGGCCGGCTGCGGCTGCTTGAACGGCAGCCACGGCGTCATAGAGCTTCTTTTCGGACGGGTTGACGAAGAGTGCCGGATCAACCGTGATCTCCGCACCGAACTTCCCCTTCTTGGCGATCCGCAGAACCCGCGTCAGGGCCTCGATCGTTTCCTTGAAGTCGGCGTCGTCCTTGTGGGCATCGATTGCCTGAGCGGCCTCGATCACGTTGGCAATGTCGTCGGCCTTAGTATCGGTAACCGCGTCGGTGATATCGTGACGCAGCTTTTCACCACTGAAGAGCTGCTTCAAGCGGTCGAGGAAGAAGGCACGGACCTGGCCCTTGTTTTCGTCCAGTGCGTACGGCAGTTCGATGCCGGCCTGCTTGAAGGCGGCCGCCAGTTCCGGTTGGATGCCCATCAGCGGCAGGTGCCAGTTGCGGGCGTTGATGATCCGCACGATCCCAAAGGCCTGGCGCCGCAGAGCGTATGGGTCGTTGGAGCCGCTCGGGATCATCCCGACGGCAAAGAAGGAGATGATGCTGTCGAGCTTGTCGGCAATTGCCAGAACAGCCCCGATCTTCGTCTCCGGCAGGGCACCCTCAGCGGAAATCGGCATGTAGTGTTCCCGGATGGCCACGGCCACGTCATCCTTTTCGCCGAAGAGCTGGGCGTAGATTTCACCCATGATCCCCTGCAGCTCGGCGAATTCACCGACCATCTGCGTCGTCAGGTCGAACTTGTAGATGTGAGCGGCCCGGTCAAGGTCGGCCAGTTCTTCATCACTCAGGCCGAGGTGGTTCCCCAACAGCTGGGCGATCACAGCAACCCGCTGCATCTTGTCATACATCGAGCTGATCTTGTCGTGGAAGCTGACCCGCTTGAGGCGTTCAACATACTCGTCGATCGTGATCTTCTGGTCTTCATCGTAGAAGAACTTGGCATCTTCTAGCCGTGGAACCAGCACCCGTTCGTTCCCCTTGATAACGTTGTCCAGGTAGTCACTGTTCCCGTTGCGAACAGCGATGAAGTGTGGCAGGAGCTTGCCGTCATGATCACGCAGATAGAAGAAGCGCTGGTTGTCCTTCATTGAGGTAATCAGGACCGGATCAGGCAGGGCCAGGTACTTCGGGTCAAAGGAACCGGCAAAGGCAGTTGGCCATTCAACCAGGTTATTAACCTCTTCTAAGAGGTCGGCGTCCTTGTTGATTACCCAATCGTTCTTCTTAACAATCGCGTCGATCTGGTCGGTGATGATTTGCTTGCGCTTAGCCTGGTCGGCAATGACAAAGTCGGCCTGCAGAGCGTCCTCGTAATCGGTGGCCTGCTTGAGTTCAACATCGTGACCCAGGAAACGGTGGCCGCGGGTGGTCCGGCCGGCTTCCACGTCCAGGATCTTAAACGGCACTACCTGGTCGTTGAGCAGGGAGACCAGCCAGCGGATCGGCCGGATAAATTGCAGGTTGTTGTACCCCCAGCGCATCAGGGTTGGGAAGTTCATGGCCGTGATGACATCCGGCAGTCCCTGGAGCACTTCGGCAACCGACTTGCCGGCAATGTGCTTTTCAACGAAGACGTATTCAACGCCCTTGACTTCCTTGAACTCGATGTCGTCGACCGTGGCCCCCTGACCACGGGTAAATCCGATGGCCGCCTTGGTCCAGTTGCCATCCTGATCCTGGGCAATCTTCTTGGCCGGGCCCTTGACGGATTCGTCAATGTCGGGCTGCTTGTCACCCAGTCCCGAGATCAAGAGTGCCATCCGCCGTGGCGTTGCAAATTCCTTAATTGAGTCGAAGGAAATTCGTTCTTCCTTCAGATAGTCGGCAACCCGTTGGTGCAGCTGCTTAATGCTTGGCGTCACCACGTGGGCAGGCATTTCTTCAACGCCGACTTCGAGTAAATATGAGTTAGCCATCTTACTTGTCCCCCTTTTGCGCTTGCTTGGTCTTTTTAGCCGCTTGCTTTGCGGCCCGCTGCTTGGCTTTTTCAGCCCGCTTGGTATATTCGTCTAAGGTCTTTTGCCGTAACTTTTCATCGTGAATCAATGGGAAACCACGCTTGCGCCGTTCCTCAACAAAGGCCTTGGCGATCGTCTTGGCCATGATCCGGATCCGGTGCAGGTAGCCAGCCCGCTCGGTGACGGAAACCGCGCCCCGGGCGTCCAGCAGGTTAAAGGTGTGGCTGCACTTCAAAACGTAGTCGTAGGCCGGGTGAACCAGGCCGAGCTTGATCAGCCGCTTGGCTTCGGCTTCATAATCATTGAAGAACTTCAACAGCATCTCCTGGTTGCTTTCTTCAAAGGAGTACTTGGAGTGTTCGTATTCCGGTTCCTTGAAGATATCACCGTAGAGCACCCCGTCGGCCCATTCGAGGTCGTAGACGGAATCAACGTTTTGGATGTATTCGGCCAGCCGTTCCAGCCCGTAGGTAACTTCGGAAGCAACCGGGTGCATCTGCAATTCACCGACGACTTGGAAGTAGGTGAACTGGGTGACTTCCATCCCGTCCAGCCAGATTTCCCAACCAACACCGGCACAGCCCATTGACGGGTTCTCCCAGTTATCTTCCACGAACCGAATATCGTGTTCCAGCGGATCGATCCCCAGTTCCTTCAGACTGCCCAGGTAGAGGTCCTGGATGTTGTCCGGTGATGGCTTCATGATCACCTGGAACTGGTGGTGCTGGTACAACCGGTTCGGGTTCTGGCCGTAACGACCATCAGCTGGCCGGCGGGATGGTTCAACATAGGCCGCGCTCCACGGCTCTGGTCCAATCGCACGCAGGAAGGTGTAAGGGCTCATCGTCCCGGCACCCTTTTCGGTATCGTAGGCCTGCATCAGCATGCAGCCCTGCTTAGCCCAGTATTGTTCAAGCGTAAAGATGATGTCTTGGACACTTAGCTTTTTCGTTGTCATCGTCATTCTTCCCTTCTCAAAATAAAACGCCCCGGCAGCTACTATGATCCAGTAACTGCAGGGACGAGGTTAACTTCGCGGTTCCACCCTGCTTTTTTGCATCTCTGCAAAACAGCTTAGTTCAGTCGGCTGCTGGAGGGCCTGCTGATGATCCACCGCGCGGGGCTTGCACCCATCCTCGCTCGCTGTGGCGGTGTCAATCATCATTTTTCTCCGTCATTGCCGGTATTCAAATTAATACGTACCTAATAATAGAGAATGTCCCCCTGATTGTCAATCGTTTGAAGAGATTTTCCCCATCTTTTGTTCCAGGCGGTTCATCTGGTCGATAAAGTGCTTGCTCTTCAAGCGGAGACCGACCTGGTCGTCATAGAGCGTATCGACGACCGCCTGGATATGGCGCATCGTGACCGGATTGATCTTGATCGTTTGGATTTTTTGCAGGTTGGCATGGGCCAGGCGTTGCAAAAAGTAGATCGTGCGGCGGTCCAGGTGAAGCCGGCGCGGATCGAGGTGCCAATGCTGACTGCAAAGCATCCCCCCGTACTGCTCGGAGAAATCCAGCGGCCACTGGTTGCGCCCGCAGATGACGCACTGGTCCCAGTTCGGTGCCACCCCGAACATCGCCAGCAATTGAATGGCGATCACGTTGGCTACCGCCTGGGGGTCAACCCCCTGATCGATCCGTTCCAGAGCGGCGGCCACCTGGTCAAACCAACCACCGATTCTCCGGTGGTCGGGAAAGGCGTGGTCGACTAGGGACAGAATATAGGTTGCGTAGGCGTTGCGGGCCAGATCGTCGGCGATGTGCCGGTACTGGTGGGTCTCGCTGGCAGTATTGATAAAGCTCAGCCCGTCATCGGCCAGGGCGCCAATGTAGGTCCCGTGGGTAAAGGGCAGGATGTCGGCCGCCAGCCGGTTTCCCCGCTTCTTGGCCCCGCGGACGAAGAACATTGCCGGGCCGATCTTGTCGGTCAGGATTTTCACCAGAAGATCGCGTTCACGGTAGTCCTGGCGCGAGATGATGATTCCGCGAAAGTCAGTTATCTCCCGGGCCACTGCCAAGCCCCCTTTGCTTTAGTAGTCCTTGTTGCGGTAGCCGTAATCCTTCAGCATTGCCGACTTGTCCCGCCAGCCGGGAACAACCTTGACCCAGAGCTGGAGGAATACCTTGTCGCCAAGCAAGCGTTCAATGTCTTGCCGGGCCATGGTCCCGATTTTCTTGAGCATCTGACCCTTCTTGCCGATGATGATTCCCTTTTGGCCGGGACGCTCCACGACGATGTTGGCGGAGATATGAACGTGCTGTTCGTCCTCACGCTTGATGGAGGTGACGTCGACGGCCACGGAATGCGGCACCTCGTCACGCGTCAGCATGAAGATCTTCTCCCGGATCATCTCGGCCACGACGAAGCGCTCCGGGTGATCGGAAATCTGATCTTCGGGATAGTACTGTGGCCCATGTGGCAAGCCGTCCACCAATTGGTTAATCAGGCCGTTAACGTTATTCCCCTGGAGGGCCGAAACGGGAACGACCGCCTTAAAGGGCAGGGCGTCCTTGTACTGGTCAACGATGTCCGGCAGATCGTTGGGACTGACCTGGTCGATCTTGTTGATGACCAGGTAGATCGGCTGCTTGACCTGCTTGAGGTGGTTAATGATAAAGTCGTCACCGGCGCCCCGCTTTTCGGTTGCGCTGACCACGAAGAGGACGGCGTCGACTTCGTCTAGAGCCGACATCGTGGACCGCTCCATGAAGTCGCCGAGCTTGGTGGCCGGCTTATGAACCCCCGGGGTGTCAATGAAGACGATCTGGGCGTCTTTGCTGGTGTAGATTCCTTGAATCTTGTTGCGTGTCGTCTGGGCAACGTTGCTCATGATCGCCACCTTTTGGCCGACGATGTAATTCAAAAGGGTTGATTTGCCGACGTTTGGCCGGCCGATGAGGGCCACAAAGCCCGATTTGTAGTTTGGATTATCCATATTTTCTTCCTATCTTATAAGTACAAGCAGTCGGGGAACAAAAATGATTGCCCCGACCGCCACGGCAAAGAGTGCCGCCAGCAGAACTCCGCCGGCGGCCACGTCCTTGGCCTTTTTAACGTTAATATCGTAATGATGGCCCACGAGCAGGTCGGTGATCGCCTCGGTGACCGTGTTCAAAAATTCGGCGGCCAGAACCAGGAAAATCACCAACAAGATCCAGAGCCAGTCTTCCGTACTAATCTTCAGCCACCAGCCGACCATCACGGCCAAGACCGCCGCCAGGACGTGGAAACGCATGTTGCGTTCGTCCCGCAGCATGGCGACAATACCGTCAAAGGCGTGCCCCATCGCCTGAAGCAGGTGGCGGTTCTTCGTAACCTGGTGCTTATCGTTGGAGTCCATACTCATCGAGAATCTCCCGCTGCAGGCTAAACATCTTCTTTTCGTCTTCCGGTTGAACGTGATCGTAGCCGTTCAGGTGCAGGAAACCGTGGACCACTAAAAAGCCAAGTTCCCGCTCGGTGGAGTGGCCGAGGAACTTCGCCTGTTCGGCCACCTTGTCAACGGAAATGAAAAGATCACCGAGGTTGACTGACAATTCGGCCGCCAGCTCCGGGTCCATGATGATCGGTGTCTCGTCGCCGTTTTCTTCGGCCGCAAAGCTCAGCACGTCGGTAGCGCGGTCAACGTTACGGTATTCGGCGTTCAGTTTCTTGATGGCCGGGTTATTCATCAGGGTCACGGACATCTCGGTGCTGTCCGCCAGGCCGAGTTTGTTCGCCGCAAACTGGAGCAGCTTGTTAATTAATTCACGCTGTTCCTCGCTGATCCCGTCAGTCGTTTGATCGTAAATCGTCAGATCCATTGGTCTGGTCCTCCCTTGCCTTCTTCTTTGCTGCCTGCTGCTTGGTCGTCGCTTCCTCGTAGGCGTCGATGATCCTGGCAACGACTGGGTGCCGGACGACATCCTCGGCGCTGAAGGTCACGAACTTAATTGAGCGGACGTTCTGCAGAATTCGCTGGGCCGCCACCAGTCCGCTGCGGACGCCGTGCTTGAGGTCAATCTGGGAGATGTCCCCGTTGACCACCATCTTGGAGCCAAAGCCAAACCGGGTCAGGAACATCTTCATCTGGGCGTTGGTCGTGTTCTGGGCTTCGTCGAGGATGATGAAGGCCCCGTCGAGCGTCCGGCCCCGCATGTAGGCAAGCGGTGCAATTTCGATCACGCCCCGTTCCATCAGGCGCTGGGTGTGATCGGCACCAAAGATGTCGTTTAAGGCGTCGTAGATTGGCCGCAGGTAGGGGTCGACCTTTTCCTGGAGGTCCCCCGGCAGGAAACCAAGGCTCTCCCCGGCCTCAACCGCCGGCCGGGTGATGATAATCCGTTCGACCTCCCCGCGTTTGAGGGCGGCCACCGCCATGGCGACGGCTAGGTAGGTCTTCCCGGTTCCGGCCGGTCCGATCCCAAAGGTAATGTCGTTGTGCTTCATCGCGTTGACGTATTGGCGCTGACCGAAGTTCTTCACCCGAATTGCCCGGCCGCGCCGGTCCTTGATGATCGTCTCGCTGTACAGGTCGGCGAAGTATTCGAGGGTCCCGCGGTGGGCCATCTTCATGGCGCTGACAATGTCGGTACTGTGAATCCGAATTCCCTGATTCAGCAGGTCGATCAGGGCGTGAAAGACGTCGACAGTTAATTTGACGTCCTCCTCTTGCCCCTTGACCTTCAGATTATCGCCAAACGGGTTGATGGTAACGTCCATCCCCTGCTCAATCAGGCTAACAAACTTGTCCTGGGGGCCAAGAATCCCCACTTCAATTTCCGGGCTGTCAATCCGGAATTCCTGTTCAATTTCATCGTTTTTTTCTACCAATCTAAGTAAAACCCCTTTAGTAGTTAATTCCTTTTTGATTATATCACAGCTTCCCCGCCGGCCCTATCAACTTGGCCGAATGCGCCCGAATTTTCTGGCGCGCAAAAAGGCCAGTGAGAACGTCTTGTTGCTCACCGGCCTGCTGTGATTTATAAAATGTTAAAAAGCTGCTGGTAATCTTCTGCCGTCACGGCACTCGCCAACTGTCGCTGCTCAGTCAAGAGTTCCTGTAAACGGGTTGGCGAAGCTAGGGCCACGCGAATCTGCTGTGCCAGCTTGGCCGCATCCTTTGGCGCAAAAACGTTGGCCGGTGATACCAGCTGCGGGGCGTGGAGCGTCGAATCAAAGCCCAGGATCAGCTGGTTCTCTTCAAAGGCGCGCCGCAGGGCCTGGAGAATCTCGGCACCGTGATTGATGTCTAAGAAGAAGTCGGCTGCCTGCCAGAGCCGCGCCGCCTGTTGGTCCGTAACATTTGGATAGAGGCTGACGTTGGCGAATTTCCGAAAGGCCAGTAGCTTGGCCGACATTTCGGTCACCGCCATGATGTCAAAATGAACCTCCGGCAGTTCTTGAACAAGAGTCGTTAGCTGCTCAAGCTGGTCCGAATTGGTGGCGATCAGGGCCCGGGGCCGGTCCTGATTCTGTCGTTTGACAGGATAGACCATTCCCAAATAATGAAAATCAACCTGGGAGCTCGTTAGCTGTGCCCGATACCGCTGCCAGTCGCGGTAACGCTGAAAGACGATGTGTCGAGTCCGCGTTTGATTCTGCATTAAATTGACCATATTGCCGGGTAGCTCCCCCTTAACCGGCTCGTGCCAAAAGAGGGTGTCCTGACCGGCCGCCGAGAGGCTCAGCGCCAGTCGGTAGGATTCGTTGAGCGTATTGTAGAGGATCTGGTCCAACGGGTAGCCACGCAGCTCAAGATAGAAGCGCACGAATTCAACGTAGTCATTGAAGAAGTGTCGATGCTGCTGATAGATCAGCGCAACGGTGCCAGTGAGGAGATTGATGGTCAAAAAGGTCGACCCGTCAGCAGCGAAGTACTGGCGCAGGGTCGGCTGCTGATGGTCGTAAACCGTCCGGGCGAAGCGATAACTGTGGCGGTTGTAGTGGTCGACCCATAAGATATCGCCGCCGCGCCCCCGCCACTGCACCAGCTGGACGGTCCGCTGACGGTTCTCTGGCTGCCAATAGACGATGTCTGCCCGCTTCTCGCTGAGCTGGTAGATGGCCGCCGCCTGCTGATCACCGACGACCCGCCAGTATGCCGGCACTGGCAACCGGTCAAAGTACAATGGCGGCCGCTGGGAATCATAACGGCCGAAAAACTTGATCGGTGAATCGACCTCATCCGGCAAGAAGCCGTTATCGTGCATGACCACTGTCGGAATCGTCAAGCCGGCACGGCGTTGGGATTCCCAGAAATGACGGGAAGCCGGATCAAATTTTTCAATTAAGTTTAGCATCTTCCAGCCCCCTCAAAAAGTTCTGCCACTTATCAACAACATTGGCGTCCAAGTACGGCACAGCTGCCAAATAGGCCTGCTGGTGGAAAGTTGCCAAGGTCGGGTGGTTAAAAAGCTTGACGATCCCCGCCGCCAGGTTTTGCCACTTCTCCTGCGCGGCAGCGTTTTCATCATACGGGATCAGGTAGCCGGTTTGCCCGTTTTGAATGAAGGTCGGATTGCCATAAGGAACGTCGAAGCCCACGATCGGCAAACCGGAGCCGACCGCCTCCAGTAGGCTCAACCCGAAGCCCTCGCTCGTCGAAGCGGAGGCGTAGGCCGCATACCGGGTGTAAGTCGTGGTCAAATCATGCTGCCCCATCAGGCGGATGTAATCGGTCGCGTCCAGCTGTTCAATCAGCTTTTGCAATTTTTCCCATTCAGGCCCCTGGCCGTAAATATCCAGCGTCACGTCGGAAATATCGTGACGGGCGAGGGCCACCGCCTGAACCAGCCAATCTAAGTGCTTTTCCGGCGCCAGACGCGAGGCGGTGATGAGCGCGTGCTTTTTGCGCTGACCATTCGAGTAGTGGAGCTTGCTCAGGCTGCCAACCGGAATCGCGGCCGCCTGGACGGGTGAGTGACCATACTGGGTCTGCTGGCGCACAAATAAATCGCGCTCCTGCGGGGTTGCGAATAAATAGGCATCAATCTGCTGGGGATGATTAAACTGATAGTCATAGAAATTATTCCAGAGGATATGCTCACTGGTCGTCCCCACCTTGCTGTAGTGTTCGGCATGAATCGGGACCACCAGTTTGGCGGAACCGTGATTCTCCAAGAACAGCTCACCATTGGCCAACTCTTTATCTTCATCCAGCCGGTCCATGATGATCACGTCATTGGCCTGAAAATCGAGCTGCTGCAGCATTGCCCGGTAGAGGGCGTCCTTGTTTGCAAGCACGCGCCCGTCCGCGAATTGGTAGAGTTCGTGCCCCTGATCATAGTATTGGTGATAGGCTGGCTGACCATCTTCATTGTAGAAGTCACGGGCCACAACGTAATTTTTCCCCGCCGTCCCCTGGTAATATTCACTAGCGTACTTGACGTAGGAATAGAAATCCCGCTGCAAGAGCCGACCATTTAATGAGTATGAGACCTGGTCGATGGTCTGCTGCTGTGGGTCATCGAGTCGGGCCGTGATCAGAAGCTGCTTGCCTGCTTGGCGATAGTCGTATTGGACCTGTTTGCCATCCGGCAAGCCCTTCTTTTGAAAGCCCGGCGCTAGTCCCTGCTCAAAAGCGGCAAGTTGGTAGGTCGTCGGTGCAATTTTGACGTCCGTAAAAAAATTATAGAGCCAGATGATCTGGTCATCGTGTAAGCCGAGGTTGCTGGTCAGTTCTTCCAGATTGTTGGCAAGCAACATGTTGGAAAAGACCACCTTCACCGGAACCTTCAATCGCTCCAAAAGCTTCACTCGGTAGGCTTGGGCGTATTCGATTCCGCTATTGGCCCAGCCAATTCCCAAGTTAATATTGTAAACCGTCATGCTAATCCCCCTTTAAATGCCTCCCCACTGTTATTATATCGCAATTTAACAGACATTCTGCGCCAAAATGGGCAGGACCTGGCCAAAGCGCAAGCAAAAAGGGCAGCCATGAAACAATCTCTGTCTCACAGCCGCCTTTCTGGATCGCGCCTGACCCGTCCTGCTAAAATTAACAGAGCATAAAAGAACAAAGCAGCCATGAAGAAAAAATGCTTCATGACCGCTTCATTTTCTTATCGTGCTTGGTCTACATAATGCCGAGCCTCATCATAAGATAGTTGATAAGTATCCATCAATTGGTGGACAATCGTCTCATTATCTAATTTCAGACTAATTAACATTTTAGTTGCTGAACTGATTGCTTGTTTACGTCCCTCTTTGATTCCTTGTTTGCGGCCCTTCTTCAAGCCGATCGTCTCACCATTCTTGAGTCCAATTGCCACGCCTTCATCTTTAGCATCGATTAAATCCATCTCGTACTTCATAAAAATCCGCCGCCTTTCTGGATCGCGCTTGATCCGCTCCATTTTCTCGTAAATTCGTTCCGCTAATTCATCTCCCGGCGTCCGCTCGTTACATCAACTGAAGGAACTGCTTTAGCCTTATTTAGTCACAAAAGAGCAAGGCAGCCGCAAAACAATATTTGTCTCATGGCTGCCCCTACCAAAATTTATTGCATGTATTTTTGTGCTTCTTGCCGTGACAAGCCATAGCTGCTCATCAAATCATGCTCAATTGTCTCATTACTAAAATGCTTGTTTTTCAACACCTTAATCATCAGAAGAATGTCCTTGGCTTGCTGCTCATTGCGACCTTGAGCGATTCCTTGTTTGCGGCCTTGTTTACGACCTTTCTTCAGCCCGATCGCTTCACCATTTTTAAGGCCAATTGCCACACCTTCATCTTTAGCATCCATTAAATCCATTTCGTACTTCATAAAAATCCGCCGCCTTTCTGGATCGCGCTTGATCCGCTCCATTTTTTCGTAAATTCGTTCCGCTAACTCATCTCCCGGCGTCCGCTCATTGTACATCAGCTGGAGGAATCCCTTTAGCCCTATCTTATCACGAAAATCAGATGTTTTGGCGTTAAAGAAGAGCTTGTAGCGCCCCGGCGCCGACGACAGCGACAGTTGCCGCAAGCAGCGCTCGTCAAAGGAATAATCTGGAAAATCCAGGCCATAGTAATCAAAATCACAGAAGAAAACCACGTAGACCGGCAAGTCGTTAAATTGCTTGTAGTCGTCGCCCGGTTTGAGGAGCTCAAAATCAGCCTGGTCCAGGTAATGCCGCGCCCGGCTGACCAGGTTGTGATTGTTTTTCACCTGCATTTCTAAAATATAAGTCCGCTTCTGATCATCACGAACATAAACATCAAAACGCGGCGCCTTCACCCCCAGCATAGTATTAACTTGCTTTTGCGTCTCAACCTGTTGGACGTGTTGGATATTTAGCTGCGGGAAAATCCGTCGCAACACTTCCAGACAGATCTGATTGTCCTCCATCACCATCCCAAACATCCGGTCATCGGCTAGGGTGAGGTGCTCCCATTTGGTCGAAGCGGCTTGGAGTTGCGCTTCCCAACTCGTTGATTGTACCATTGCAGACCCTCCATTTATCTATTCGGCGGATGATTTATCCCCCTAATATATAAAGACGTAAGAATTGCCCAATTGCACGAAACTTTTTTTAATTTTTTCGCTCCTAAACGAACAAAAAGGCCTCGGCAACTCGAATGAGTTCCTGAGGTCTTTTCATTGCCCGCAGCCATCCACCTGGTTTCGAATCAAGTAAATAAATTTGGGGAGGTTATTTACTCTTGAGCAGACTCTGCTACGAGCAATGGATATTTAGTTTTCACGCTTCTTTTTAGCAGCGAGTCCAGCTAGGCCGAGCGCACCTGCTAACTCAATTCCGGCGGCAGCCAGGATGGCGCTAGTGTCGGCATCGTTGCCCGTCTGTGGCAATGTGATGTTGTTGCCACCATCGGAAGTAGCGTTGCTAGTGCCGCTGACCGTGTTTGCGGCTTGGCCTTGCAATCCATTAGCAACTGTTCCGGCGTAACCACCACCGTTACCAGTCTGACCGTTGCCAGCAGTATTGCCATTGTAAGTGCCATTACCATTGAAAGTACCGCTATTAGTACCTTGCTCCGCAGTAGTGTTCTGATTAGAACTCGTATTACCGTTGGTGGTTTGATCACTATTAGTAGATGATGAACCATTGGTAGTGCCACTAGTATTCTGGCCGCCGTTGGTCGTCGACGAACCATTCGTGGTGCCATTGTTGTTCTGGCCAGTATTGGTGTTACCGCCATTAATCGTTGAACCATTATCACCGTTCTTCGTATAGGTGACCGTCGTGTTCTCGCCCGGAGCGGTTGGCGTGACTGTGTTGTTCGTTGGCGTGTAGCCGTTGACGGATGGCACAGTCTGGTTTTCAGCGATCTTAGTCGGATCGTTTGGATCATTCTGGTAGGTCTGACCAGTACCAATCTGCTTGCCGTTCTGATCAACCGGAATAATTTGACCCAGCTTCTGGTAGGAAACGGTCGTCGAAATATTCTTCTGAACGGCCGGTTGTCCAGTGATTGTCTTTTGGGTGGTGTAGTAACCATCGACAACTGGCACTTGGACATCGCTGTACTTCTTCTGACTTGGCGTCCAGTCCGTGCCACTGATGACTTTGCCAGTGACCTTATCAACGGTGACAGTCCGCGTCCAAGTTGAGGTTTGAACATTATCGCCGGTTAAGGTTTCGCCGTTTGGTCCGACGAAGTGAACCGTGTAAGTGTAGTCCTTGCTGTAGGTATCCTTGGCAGGCCACTTAGGACCGTTTGGATCGTTCGGGTTAATTGGTGTACCTGGCTCATGCTGGTCGTTTGGACCAAGCTGGGCTGTGCCGTGTTTAACCGTAACGGTGTAGGTTTGATCGACGGATGGGTTATTGTCGAAGTTTTGACCGGTCGTTGGGTTAGTAATGTTCGTAACATCGTAACCCTTGTTCTCCAGCTCGGTGATCGTCTTGGTTTGGTCGTAGTTAATTGGCTGTCCGCCCTTGCCAGTAACCGTGTCAGTTGTGATTGGGTTGCCGTCTGGGTCAACGTACGTGATAGTCACTTTCTCAGTGTCAGTGGTTGGAGTTTGCGAGCTTTAGCTGGTCTGACTGCCTTGACTCTGGGAACCTTGACTGGTCTGACTACCTTGGCTTTGTGAGCTTTGGCTGGTCTGGCTGCCCTGGCTCTCGGAACCCTGACTAGTCTGACTGCCTTGGCTCGTTTGACTACCTTGACTCTGCGAGCCCTGGCTGGTCTGACTACCTTGGCTCTGTGAACCTTGACTGGTCTGGCTGCCTTGACTCTCGGAGCCTTGGCTAGTCTGACTACCTTGACTCTGCGATCCTTGGCTGGTTTCACTGCCTTGGCTCTGTGAACCCTGACTGGTCTGGCTACCTTGACTTTCTGAACCTTGACTTGTCTGACTGCCTTGACTCTCGGAGCCCTGACTGGTTTCACTGCCTTGGCTCTGCGAACCCTGGCTAGTCTGGCTACCCTGACTCTGTGAGCCTTGACTGGTTTCACTGCCTTGGCTCTGCGAACCTTGGCTTGTCTGGCTGCCTTGGCTCTGCGAACCTTGGCTTGTCTGGCTGCCTTGGCTCTGCGAACCTTGGCTTGTCTGGCTGCCTTGACTTTCCGAACCCTGACTGGTCTGGCTACCTTGACTTTCTGAACCTTGACTTGTCTCACTGCCTTGGCTTTGCGATCCCTGGCTGGTCTGGCTACCCTGACTCTGTGAGCCTTGACTAGTCTGACTACCTTGACTCTGCGATTCTTGGCTCGTCTCACTGCCCTGGCTCTGTGAACCTTGACTCGTCTGGCTACCTTGACTCTGTGAGCCCTGGCTAGTTTGGCTGCCTTGACTCTCGGAGCCCTGGCTAGTTTGACTACCTTGACTCTGCGAGCTTTGACTTGTCTGGCTGCCTTGACTTTGCGAACCTTGGCTAGTTTGACTGCCTTGACTTTCTGAGCCCTGACTTGTCTGACTGCCTTGACTTTGCGAACTTTGACTCGTTTGGCTACCTTGACTCTGCGAACCTTGGCTAGTTTGGCTGCCTTGACTCGTTTCACTGCCTTGACTCTGTGAGCCTTGACTTGTCTGACTACCTTGACTCTGTGAACCCTGACTCGTTTCACTGCCCTGGCTCTGCGAGCCTTGACTCGTTTCACTGCCTTGACTCTGTGAACCCTGGCTAGTTTGACTGCCTTGACTCTGTGAACCCTGGCTAGTTTGACTACCCTGGCTCTGCGAACCTTGACTCGTCTGACTACCTTGACTCTGTGAGCCCTGGCTCGTCTGGCTGCCTTGACTCTGCGAACCTTGACTCGTCTGACTGCCTTGGCTCTGTGAGCCTTGACTCGTTTGACTGCCCTGACTCTGTGAGCCTTGACTAGTCTGGCTACCTTGACTCTGCGAACCTTGACTCTGCGAGCCTTGACTCGTTTCACTGCCTTGACTCTGCGAGCCTTGGCTCGTCTGGCTGCCTTGGCTCTGCGAGCCCTGACTTGTCTCACTACCTTGGCTTTGTGAGCCCTGACTAGTTTGACTGCCTTGACTCTGTGAGCCTTGACTTGTCTGACTACCTTGACTCTGTGAACCTTGGCTCGTCTGACTGCCCTGGCTCTGCGAACCTTGACTCGTCTGACTACCTTGACTCTGTGAGCCTTGGCTAGTTTGGCTGCCCTGGCTCTGTGAACCTTGGCTCGTCTGGCTGCCCTGGCTTTGCGAACCTTGGCTGGTCTGACTACCTTGGCTCTGTGAGCCCTGGCTAGTTTGGCTGCCTTGACTCTGTGAACCTTGGCTCGTCTGGCTACCTTGATTGTTCTTTACATAGGTAACCGTGTAAACCCGGTTTGGATTATCAATGGAAACTGTGTCGCCACCGACATACTGACGATCTGGCGTGTAACCGGCAATCGCTGGCGTATCAATAACTTGATAGTGTTGGGTCAGTGGTTGCCAGCCGTTATCGCGAACGATTTGACCGGTAACTTTATCAAGAACTAAGTTGTGGCCAAAGTCGACTGTCGTAACGCTGTCCTTTGGCGTTTGATCACCGGCCCCAACGTAGTGAACCGTCTGAGTGCCGTGAGCAATTAAGCTCTGTTTATCAGTGCCGCTTGGGTACTTCGGGCTTTGCGGATCATTCGGATTGATTGGCTGACCCGGATCACCAGGCGTCGTTGGCGTAATGTCCTTCGTCCCGTGCTTCAAAGTTACAATAAAGACTTGGTTGGTGCTGTCATTGTTGTCAAAGTATTCGACCTGTCCACCGTAATCAAAGCCATTGTTTACCAAGACATAGCCTTGATTGATCAGCTTAGTTAGCGTACTCCCAGTACTATAATTGATGGCCGTGCCCGGCTTACCCGTTAAGTCACCAGAATTAGTATTGGCAATTTCACTATTACCATTGTCCTGATCCAAGTACCGAACCTGGGCGTGCTGGTCGTTGACCGTTGGCATCGTGTCCTTAGTGTAGGTAACGGTGTACTTCTTAGTTGAGTTTGGACCAACGGAATCACCACCGACGTATTGGTAATCCGGGGTGTAACCCTTGATCTGCGGCGTGCCAATAACCGGGAAGTTCTGGGTGCTTGGTGTCCATTCCGTGCTGTCAACAACCTGGCCCGTTACCTTATCGATCGTCTTCGTCCGGGTAAAGGTGAGCGTCTTTGTTATCTCATCTGGCGTCTGGTCACCAGCACCGATATATTCAACCGTCTGAGTACTGGTTGCCGTTAAACCATCTGGATCCGTCCCAGCCGGATACTTCGGGCCGGTTGGATCATTCGGATTAATTGGCGTGCCCGGTTTGCCAGGATTAGTCGGCGTGACCGTCATCGTAGCGTGGCCCATAATGACTTCAAAGCGCTGAACCGTCTTGCCATTATTATCATAAACAGCACCAGTTGGGAAGCCATTATTGATCAGCTTGTAACCCTTGTTTTCCAGCTTTGTAATTTCCGCCTGGTTCTGCTGAGCATAGTCGATGACACTGCCAGCTGCACCAGAAAGCTGACCCGAAGTTGCCAATTGGGCATTATTATCATCCTGGTCAAGGTAAACTATTTCAGCAACCTGTTGCTGGTTGTAAACAACATTCGTATTCTGCCCCGGATCAGTCGGCGTGACCGTTGACGTTGATGGGGTATAGCCCGGAATCGTCGGAACCTTTTCATTCGGCGTTACTCCAGCCGGATTCTTAGGATCAGTTGAATATTGCGGTTGCTCCGCTCCAGCAATTGGATTGCCGTCCGGCGTAACCGGAATAATCTTGCCGTTGGCAGCGTAAATCACGTAAACATCATAGGAGTCGGTTTCGTGGTTAACCGTGACTGCATCGACGTTCCGGTTATCCTTGCTGTCCCGGTCAACACTGACTAAGTGGTAGCCATTGATTACCGGAGAAGTTTGCGCAGCTAAACTAGTGTTGCCAGTCCAAACTAATGGCTTTACCAGTTGGCCGCTAACCAGGTCAATGGTCCCGGTCCCTGTTAAGGTGGTTTCCTCCGTAACCGGCTGACTCAGCTGCTGTTTGTTTTGATCTACGTAATTGATCTTCCGCGTTACCTTAACCGTTTGCGTTGTCGCCTTAGTGCCATGGCTAAGATGAATAACGTACGTCTGCCCATCGAACGTCAGTGCCGCACCCTTCGTTGGGTCAGAAACCAGTTGATAACCTTGCTTTTCATAGGTTTGGATATCATTCTTAGTATTTTATATGTAGGAGTTACCAAATGATAATGGCTCTTTGGCGTTACCGTTACGTCCATTACATTTTGGCTCTGTGAATTTTTACTCTGATTAACAACTAACGGTGCATTGGTTACCATTTGTCCAGTATCAACATTGCAGTAATAGAACAATAATTGCGAGGTTTTAGCCTTATCTGGACGTGGTGAAACAGTCGCCGTAGACTTTTGAATATCTGTAACTGGTGTTCCATCCTTATTTAAGGCTTGCATCGTAATTGCTTCATCACTATTGTCTGGGTTCTGATAATTAAATCCGTAAAGTAAAACAAATGATTTTGTGCGTCCCTGTAGTGAAGAACCACTGTCTTCATAATAGTAGTGCAGCATTTGCTTAGCCTTTGCCTCATCACTATCAAAGACTACATCAGAGCTTGTCTCTAGCGTCTTCATATCATTGCTTGTCATTTTTAACAATGATTTAGGAATATTAGCGACAGTCTCATTACATGCCTGTATTAATGCTTTTTACTTACTCTGATCGTTAATAGATCTAATGATCCGATACAATTGTTGGCGTGAGAGTCCAACTTCACGTGCTAGTTGAGCCTTGCTTTTGTAATTACCAGAGGTGATAGCTTCATAAACCTTCTCATATACCAATCTGCCCTCCCTATTTTTGCTCTCAGACGCATATTTTTTTGGTCTACCCTTATAAACCCCTTTTCGTTTTGCCTCAGAGATGCCCTGACGCTGCCGTTCATGTATTTTTTCACGTTCATTTTGAGCGACAAACCCCATAAGATTGACCATCATGTCCAGCATAAACTGATCCACAAGCTCATTGCCTGTATTAGTTTGCGGCAGATCATCAACAACCAATTTAACTTTTTTGTCCTTTAATCGCTGAACAAGGTGCTGAATATCATCGTAATTACGACTTAAACGATCAAGACTGATCACCTCAACAATATCGCCTTCACGAATATAATCGAACATTTGTTCCAAACTTGGCCTATCAGTATTCTTCCCACTTAACTTATCGGTGAAAACTTTATCAGCCTTTACTTCCTTTGCTCTTGCTAGTTGACGATCCAGATTCTGACCTTTTGAGCTCACTCTTGCGTAAAAAACTAATGCCATATTTGTCTCCTATTTGTTACACTCAATTGTTACACTTCTATCATTGATATTAGTATAACTCTGACCGTAACGTTTGGGTGTACTTAATTGTTACGATTAAAAGGGCTCTTTGTCAATCGGTAAGGATAAAGAGAATTTGGAGAACTAGACTAAGCCACCTTGGCTATTGGTCTAGTTCTCTTTTTTGATAATTCACGAATCACGAGATTAGAAGTCTTCAACGAAATAAGAATCCTAATCCGAAAATGGAAGAAGTTGCGATAGCCATATGCAGTTCGCTTGATGACTTTAATTTTATTGTTGGTACCTTCGATCGGACCGGTGGTTAGTCGGGTGTAAAAGCTGGCAATAATCTCCTGGCGGTGCTTGGCGAGGGTTCGCTTAACTCGTCTCATAACGTTTGGTAGATTATTCCGCTTAATTAGCTGATCTAACAAAGTCTGACTGCGGTCACTAATCGTAGCTATTAAGTCTTGATAGTATTCGTAGGCAGCCCTTAGATCTGGAGAGAAATCGAGCAGCCGTTCGACGACATCTTGATTGGATAACCAGTGATATTGGAAGTTACGTCGGGAATAACAGTGTAGGCAATTAAGTAAGGATCCTTGATTCCAGTTCAAAAATTGATATCATTAGTCATGAGGAATATATCCTTTCTAAGACAACTGAGTGGTTATGGGGATAACTTAAGATAGTTGTCTTTTTTAATTTTTTTATTTTCCTAAATTTCAAGAATAAGTTAGCCACTGGACTCAAATAAATAATACTGACCAATTGATTATTGGTTGATGGAGCTGTGATATCTCTTGGTAGAAGGCCTTACGATAGATATCCATTGACGAATGTCCATTAAACATAGCTCGTGGATAGTGATTCATCCAATCATTAGTCGCTATGATCTGAGCACTACTATAGTTATTTATAGCTTCACCTTTGGTAATCTCCTTGCGGAGAAACCGGTTATTGATCTCATTGGATCCACGTTCCCAAGGGGAATACGGATCAGCATAGAAAACATGATCGTGAACTTGTGTTAACTCACTAAATTCTGAACCGTTGTCAGAGGTTATTGTCTTAAAAATGCGATAGTAAGCATCTGTGCCCATTTTCTGGCGCAAATTTATAAAGAACTGATTTACTGCATGCGCAGTTTTACCAGCAATTTTACTCGTGATATTAACTCGTGAAAGGCGATCAGTCATTACTAGTACAACACTGTCATTACCGTTTTTCTGTCCCTGAACTGTATCCAGTTCCCAATGGCCAATTTCGGACCGTTGGTCCGCAGTTTGAGGTCGTTGAGCAATATTAGGCCCTAAGCACCTTTTAGCTTGCGGATGAGTTTGATGATGCTTACGTTTAGGTTTTTCAAAGAGGTCTAAATTGGACGTACGAAGCACACCCTCATTAATCCATTGATATAAAGTTACAACCGACTTTGGGATCAGGGTGCCATCATTCATTAAATCTCGAGCCTTATAAATAACCGCTTGTGGGGAGTAATGGTGGTCGTCAAACTCACCAAGCATTAGCTGATCAGCTAATCGTAAAAATTGCTTTGAAGAATAATATAAGCGACGACGACCAGAATGGCGGTGATGTTCAAGATATGTGGCCTGACCAGCTTCATAACTATAGATGTAGTAAGAATATTCGTAAATCTTACCATTAGATTTTTGACGACGAAGTTGGCGGACCGTACCACGGTTGAGCTCGTTATTAATTGTTTGATGATTAACTCCTAATTGGCGACCAATTGCGCGATTGGAAAGTCCTTGCGACTTTAAAGTCGCAATCATCATACGTTCTTCTTTAGTAAGATGAGCATTCTTTTTATGAGTAGTCAATAAAATAGTAGACATGGTATCATTTAAGTGCGTCATTTGACGGACATCCTTTCATATAGGTTTGGTTCACTTAATATGATACCTGATGTCACGCCGAATGGCGTTTTTTATTTACCACCAACTGGGTGGCTAACTTCATTCTATAATCTACCACCAAGAAAAAATGTGCCTGTTAATTTACAAATTTATAATAATATTTCAGCTGGATTTTGGTATGACGCACTTAGCTTTATTATTGTGATTCTTGATTGCGCTATAATATTTTGTGAGGTGAAAGAGATGGCTGACAAAGTTGTTGCGCGTCCGCTAATTACGATTGCAAATATTATTTGGAGTTTTAATCCCCTGACCCATTTACCACAAGTCCTGCTGGTCAAACGGGCTTATCCGCCATTTGAGGGCCACTGGGCTTTACCAGAAACCCTATTGCGGCGGGATGAAAGTGCTGACGCTGCCTGTATCCGCCTGATTAAGGATAAAATTGGTGTTCGTCTATCAAACAGTGCTACCGAACAGTTGGCAACCTTCACCGATCCCGACCGGGTAAGCGGTGAGCGGGCCTTGGCGATTGCCTACATGACTTTCTTACCGACAATGCCGCAACTGAGGGCCGGGTACGGAGCAACCGAAGTCGGGTGGTTTAGTCTTAACTTTGACCACGGGAAGTTTATCTTGCAAAATGGTGACTTAGTTTTGAGTTTGGCTACAGGGTCGGCGCTAGCATTTGACCACCACCAAATTATTAATACGGCCATTGTACGAATTAAAAATAAACTGGACTACCAGCCAACCATTTTACAGATCTTAGGACCAACTTTTACCCTTCGGCAAGCCCGCGAAGTTTATGCTACTTTCCGCCAAACAACGGTCGATCAAATTGATAATTCTAATTTTAAAAAGACCCACCAAAAACTGTTTAAGGAAGTTGGTACCGCCGCAACAAAGCGGTCAGGCCGGCCACCAAAGTTATTTAAACTGGTACTACCTTACGTCTAAAAATAAAAGTGCTACAATTAGTGATAATAGAAGTTCAATATACTTTTATTTTTTGCAGTAGTTAAAGTATTTTTTACCTAAATTTGTTAGGAGTTGTTTAATAATGAAGCATGAATTATTAACCGACCTGTATGAGTTTTCAATGGCCAACGGTTATTATCAAACACTTCCCCACGATAAGCAGGCGCGCTTCGACGTCTTTTACCGTAAGGCGCCCGATGATGGCAGTTTTGTGATTAGTGCTGGATTGATGCAAGTAATTGATGAAGTTAAGAACTGGCACTTTTCAACTGATGACATTGCTTATCTGCGGTCCCTTAACCACTTTAGTGACGACTTTCTCTTTTACCTGACGGCAGCTCACAACCGCTGCTCAATTAAGGCAATCCCAGAAGGCACGCCAGTCTTCCCACAGGAACCAATCCTTAGTATTAGTGGCCCACTAATTGATGTCCAACTTCTCGAAACCCTGATCTTAAACATCATTAACCACCAATCATTGATTGCAACGAAGGCATGGCAGATCACCAGCGTTACTGGCGGACGCCCAGTAATGGAATTTGGTGCACGACGGGCGCAGGGGCCTGATGCCGCAATATATGGTGCGCGGGCTGCCATTATTGGTGGGTGCAGTAGTACCTCCAATGTGCTAGCTGCCAAGCGGTTTAACCTTCCGGCGGCGGGGACGATGGCCCACGCCTGGATTGAAAGCTTTCCTGATGAATTAACGGCCTTTCGTGCCTGGGCAAAAATTTACCCTGACAATGCTGCCCTGTTAGTTGATACCTACGATGTGGTTAACTCTGGGGTACCGAACGCAATTAAAGTCTTTAAGGAATTGCGGGCAGCTGGCCACGAACCGGTTGGTATCCGCATCGATTCTGGTGATATTGCCCAGTTGGCAACCAAGGCCCGGAAGATGATGGACGAGGCTGGTTTTACCAACGCTAAGATTACTGCTTCAAACGCCCTTGATGCCCACATTGTTAAGTCATTGCTTGATGAAGGGGCACCACTGGATAACTTTGGGATCGGTGATCGACTAATTACCAGTTCATCCAGTCCAGTATTAAGCGGTGTTTATAAAATGTCGGCACTAGAAAATGATGGCAAATGGGTGCCAAAGATCAAGATTAGTAATAGTCGCGAAAAGATTACGCTCCCTGGGAATAAGCAGGTTTACCGGCTCTACGATAAGCATGATCCCCAACACGCTGTTGCCGATGTAATTGCCCTGGCTGACGAGCAGATTGGAACCGAAATTGCGGCAATCAATGCTGACGTTCACGTCACCCGGAATAAAGTGATTTTAACCGACTTCATTGCTAAGCCACTGCTTAAGCAAGTTTTGACACTGGAAAAAGCGGCGCCAATTGAAACCGACACTTTTGCCATCCAGCATTTTGCGCAGACCGAATTAGCACAGCTGCCGGCGGCTACTAAGCGGTTGCTTAATCCGGACCGCTTCCCGGTTTATTTAACCAAGCGGTTAGCTGACTTGCAACAAAAGCTGGTTGATGAGGCACAAAAATAAGGAGTTAGCAATGACTAAAGCATTATTAATTATTGATTATACAAACGATTTTGTCGCTGACAATGGTGCGCTTACTTGTGGCAAGCCAGCGCAGGAATTAGAAGATTATTTGGTTCAGCTGGCCAACCGTTTTTACCAAAATGACGACTACGTAATTTTCCCGACTGATGCCCATTGTGGGGACCGGTTTAGTCCAGAAGCTAAACTCTTCCCGCCACATAACATGGTCGGTACGCCTGGTCAACAGCTATACGGCAAGGTTAATGACTGGTTTGAACAACATCAGGCCAGTGACCGGGTTTACCAGTTTAATAAGAACCGCTATTCATCATTTCAAAATACTAATCTTGATAACTACCTGCGGGAACGAAAAATTGATAACTTGTGGATTGCAGGCGTTTGCACCGATATCTGTGTCCTGCACACCGCAATTGCCGCCTATAATTTGAACTACCAGATTACGATTCCGGTTAAGGGGGTCGCCACCTTTACCAAGCATGGTCAGGAGTGGGCGCTTGACCATTTTAAAAATTCACTGGGTGCGACGCTGGTTTAATGAATCTTTCGTCCAACTATGGGGGTTCACTTCAAATGACAAATACAGAACACGGCTGGCTATTTAACCAGCTATTTATAAAGTGGAAGAAATTCGAGGTAATTTATGTAACAATCCTGTTAGTGCTACAAATTGGGGTTTACCTGATTGCTCCTGACAGCTGGGTCGGGATGTTGTCTGGTGTCTTCGGAACGTTAGCCTTAGTTTACGGGATGAAGGGACGGAAGATTACGTTTATCTTCGGCTTCATTCAGTGTATTGCCATGACTTATGTTGCCTGGCAAAGTCATACTTGGGGAACATTCGTAATGGACATTATTTATGTGATTTCACAACCGATTGGCTGGTTTATGTGGGGAAATGATGACGCCACGAAGCGTTTTAGCCCGAAAGTACGGAAGTATGTTTTCGCTGGCGTCGTCGTTGCATACTTTGTTGGTTGGTATGTAATTGGCCTCTTTAATGGTCAGTTACCGTACTTCGATTCATTTAACCTCGTTGTTAGCTTTATTGCCCAGTTGCTTTACGTTTTGAAGTACCAGGAAAACTGGTCACTGTGGATCTGGGTAAATACTGCTAATATCATTTATTGGATTATTTTGGCAATTCGGTACAAGATGGGTGTCCACATTGGAACTTTTGGTGGCGACCTATCGCAAATTGCCTTACAAGCAGCCTTGCTGTTCAACTCCTCATACGCAACCAAGGTGTGGGCAAGTGGTGAAGCCGATAATGAAGGTGGAACTACTAAGTAATTACAATTAAAAACAAAGTAAGCGGTCCAGAGTTCGGTCTTTCGGTTCTATGATATTCGGTAAGGATAAGATAATTTCTTATCTTTACCGTTTTTTGTTACTTGCTGTACCATTGATTTAAAAATAAAAAAAATGGTAGATTATAGAATGAAGTTAGCCACCCAGTTGGTGGTAAATAAAAAACGCCATTCGGCGTGACATCAGGTATCATATTAAGTGAACCAAACCTATATGAAAGGATGTCCGTCAAATGACGCACTTAAATGATACCATGTCTACTATTTTATTGACTACTCATAAAAAGAATGCTCATCTTACTAAAGAAGAACGTATGATGATTGCGACTTTAAAGTCGCAAGGACTTTCCAATCGCGCAATTGGTCGCCAATTAGGAGTTAATCATCAAACAATTAATAACGAGCTCAACCGTGGTACGGTCCGCCAACTTCGTCGTCAAAAATCTAATGGTAAGATTTACGAATATTCTTACTACATCTATAGTTATGAAGCTGGTCAGGCCACATATCTTGAACATCACCGCCATTCTGGTCGTCGTCGCTTATATTATTCTTCAAAGCAATTTTTACGATTAGCTGATCAGCTAATGCTTGGTGAGTTTGACGACCACCATTACTCCCCACAAGCGGTTATTTATAAGGCTCGAGATTTAATGAATGATGGCACCCTGATCCCAAAGTCGGTTGTAACTTTATATCAATGGATTAATGAGGGTGTGCTTCGTACGTCCAATTTAGACCTCTTTGAAAAACCTAAACGTAAGCATCATCAAACTCATCCGCAAGCTAAAAGGTGCTTAGGGCCTAATATTGCTCAACGACCTCAAACTGCGGACCAACGGTCCGAAATTGGCCATTGGGAACTGGATACAGTTCAGGGACAGAAAAACGGTAATGACAGTGTTGTACTAGTAATGACTGATCGCCTTTCACGAGTTAATATCACGAGTAAAATTGCTGGTAAAACTGCGCATGCAGTAAATCAGTTCTTTATAAATTTGCGCCAGAAAATGGGCACAGATGCTTACTATCGCATTTTTAAGACAATAACCTCTGACAACGGTTCAGAATTTAGTGAGTTAACACAAGTTCACGATCATGTTTTCTATGCTGATCCGTATTCCCCTTGGGAACGTGGATCCAATGAGATCAATAACCGGTTTCTCCGCAAGGAGATTACCAAAGGTGAAGCTATAAATAACTATAGTAGTGCTCAGATCATAGCGACTAATGATTGGATGAATCACTATCCACGAGCTATGTTTAATGGACATTCGTCAATGGATATCTATCGTAAGGCCTTCTACCAAGAGATATCACAGCTCCATCAACCAATAATCAATTGGTCAGTATTATTTATTTGAGTCCAGTGGCTAACTTATTCTTGAAATTTAGGAAAAAAAGCAAGATTTTCCATCACTAAATTTATAATAAAATCAGCGTGAAACCTTGCCTTTTTCTGCCAAAGCGCGCCGTCAAGCGCCCTGCTGGCGATCGCTCTGACCCACCTGGCAAGCCAAAACTGCCAAGCTCTTCGGTCCAATATGATCAATTATTCAATTGTTGCGTAAAGGGAGTGGGACAGAACTCGCTTGCGAGTTCGTCTTCCCACCCCCGTCGACGCGGAGCAAGCCTATTTGGGAGGCTGGCTAGGCGTCCCGACGCGAAGCTAGCCTATCTGGTGGGTGTTGATTTATCAACGTTCAGGATCCAGCCAGCTACCGCGCTGCAGCATTTATAAGCTATATAACAGCAAAGAGGCTAGGTTAATTCCCAGCCTCTTTTGGCATACTAATTTGCTTTTTCTTGGGCGAGCAGCTGCTTGGCCGCCGCAATCTGGGCCCGGACCTGGTCAAAGCCGGTCCCGCCGTATGAATTCCGCCGTTGAACGGCCACCCGCGGCTTGAGGACCGTGTAAACGTCCTTTTCAATCCGCGGATCGATCTTTTGAAAGTCTTCCAATGAAATATCGGCGAGGTTGGTGCCGGTCTTGATCCCCTTTAGCACCAGTTCCCCGACGATCTCGTGCGCCTGCCGGAACGGGATTCCCTTAGTAGCCAGGTAGTCGGCCAGCTCGGTGGCGTTGGAGAAGTCGTTGTGGGTAGCGTGGGCCATCTTGTCCTTCTTGACCGTCAGGGTTTCGATCATCCCCGTCATCACCTTCAGGCTCGGCAGGATCGTCTTGACCGCATCGAAGACCCCTTCCTTGTCCTCCTGCATGTCCTTATTGTAGGCCAGCGGCAGGCCCTTCATCACCGTTAAGAGCCCCATCAGGTCACCGAAGACCCGGCCGGACTTGCCCCGGATCAGTTCCGCCATGTCTGGATTCTTCTTCTGCGGCATGATCGAGCTCCCCGTCGAATAGGAGTCGGCCAGCTCGATGTAGCCGAACTCGTAGGAGCACCAGTAGATGATCTCCTCGCACAGCCGTGACAGGTGGACCATCAGGATGCTGGCGTTGCTCAAGAACTCTAGGGCAAAGTCCCGGTCGGACACGGCGTCTAAGGAATTGGCGTAGGGCGCCGCAAAGCCCAGGTAGTCCGCGCTCAGCTTCCGGTCAATTGGGAAGGTCGTCCCGGCCAGGGCGGCCGCCCCCAGCGGCGATAGGTCGGTGTGCTGCATGTTGAACTGGAAACGCTCGACGTCCCGCTGGAACATCTGGAAGTAGGCCATTAGATAGTGGCCGTAGGAGATCGGCTGGGCGTGCTGCATGTGGGTGTAGCCCGGCATGACCGTCTCGACGTTCTCCGCCGCCCGCTTGACCAGGGCCCGCTGCAAGTCCTGCAGCGCATCCACGATCTTGGGCAGACGCTCCTTAACATAGAGATGGAAGTCGGTAGCCACCTGGTCATTCCGACTCCGCCCTGTGTGAAGCTTGCCGGCGACCGGCCCGATTTCCTTGGTCAAGAGGGCCTCGATGTTCATATGAATATCTTCATTTTCAACCGTAAAGGGCAGGCCGTCCTGTTCGAGCCGCTTGGCCAGCTTCTCCAAGCCGGCGATGATCTGGTCGGCATCCCCGGCCGAAAGAATTTTGGTGGCCTTGAGCATCTTCACGTGGGCCAGTGACCCCATGATATCCTCCTTAGCCATCTCCTGGTCAAAGGAAATGGAGGCGCCGAACTGGTCAACCAGGGCGTCTCCCGCCTGCTCGAACCGGCCGCCCCACATCCGTTTAATCGGCATCGTGAACCCCCTTTGCCTGGTTCTGCTTGCTCTTGTTCTGAACCTGGGCGTAGACCTTATCCGGTAGCTCCCACAGCTTGATGAAGCCGGTCGCAGCTTCCTGGTCGAACTCGTCGGCAGAGGTGTAGGTTGCCAGGTTCTTGTCGTAGAGGGAGTTTGGTGACTTCCGGCCTTCGCAGACCACGTTGCCCTTGAAGAGCTTGACCCGCACAACCCCGTTCACAACCTGCTGGGTCTGATCGATGAAGGCAACCATCGCCTTCATTAATGGTGAGTACCAGAGACCGTTGTAGATGATCTCGCTCATCTTTTGTTCGACGATCGGCTTGAAGTGGGCGACTTCCCGCTCCTGGGTCAGGTCTTCGAGGTCCTTGTGCGCCGCCAGTAAGACCGTGGCCGCCGGGCATTCGTAGATTTCCCGGGACTTGATGCCGACCAGCCGGTTTTCGACGTGGTCAATCCGGCCAATTCCGTTGTCGCCAGCGAGCTTGTCGAGCTTCATGATCAGTTGATCCAGCGACAATTCTTCGCCGTTAATGGCGGTTGGGACCCCTTCTTTGAAGCTAATCTCCAAGGTGGTTGGCATGTCCGGCGTATCCTCGATGGCCTTGGTCCGGGCGTAAGCGTCAGCTGGAGCAGCAACCCATGGATCTTCGAGGATCCCACATTCATTGGCCCGACCCCAGAGGTTTTCATCGATTGAGTACGGGCTGGCCTTGGTGATCGGGACCAGAATCCCGTTGTCCTTAGCGTATTGAATTTCTTCTTCCCGTGACCAGTGCCAGTCACGAATCGGATCCTCGATCTTCATGTCGGGTGCCAGGGCGTGGATGCCGGCTTCAAAACGAACTTGGTCGTTCCCCTTCCCGGTGCAACCATGGGCGATCGCGGTCGCCCCGTACTGGTTAGCAACGGCAACTAATTTCTGCACGATCAGTGGACGAGACAGGGCAGATACCAGTGGGTATTTTTGTTCATACATGGCGTGGGCCTGCAGGGCTGGCAGTACGAATTGTTCGGCGAAGTCGCGCTTAGCATCGATCACCACGGACTTCCAGGCGCCGATTGACTCACCCTTCTTTTGGATGGCTTCCAGATCGAGCCCTTCACCGACGTCAATACAACATGCGATCACGTCATAACCCTTATTCTTCAGCCACGCAATTGCGACTGACGTGTCTAAACCACCAGAGTATGCTAATACGATTTTTTCTTTTGCCATAATTCTCGTCCTCCAATTACTTGATTTGTGATTGGTGACTAATATACGCTTCGACTGAATAAAAATCAACAATTATTCGCAAATTTCTTTTATTTTCGTAAAATATACAGAATTATTGCATAATAATGACAAAGAAAAAGCCCGTCACAATGCCATTTGCGGCCGATTGTGACGGGCAGATTACAATTTAATTTTCTCTTTTATAAGTTGCTCAGGGTTTCCTTGACGGTCTGGTTGACCAGCTTACCATCGGCTTGGCCCTTGACCTTTGGCATCACGGCACCCATGACCTTCCCGAAGTCCTTCATGCTGGAAGCACCGACGGCTTGGACGGTCTCGGTGACGATCTTCTTAACGTCGTCAGCGGAGAGCTGCTTTGGCATGTACTTCTCGACCACAGCCATTTCCTTCTTGGTGGCTTCGACCAGGTCATCCCGGCCACCCTTTTCAAATTCGGCCAGGGATTCCTTGCGTTGTTTGTATTCGCGGGCCATAACGGCAATCTCTTCGTCGCTCGTCAGGTCGTGGCCGGCCTCAATCTGGGCATTTTGGACGGCGGCCTTTAACATCCGGACCACGGCCAGGGTGTCCTTGTCACGGTTCTTCATTGCACTAATCATGTCGGCTTGCAGCTGTTTTAATAAACTCATTATATTTCCTCCTCTTGACGAAAAAAGCCCCCACCATCAAAAGGTAGGAGCAAACATTTTAGTAACGACGACCACGCTTGTTCTTGCGCTTCCGTGCCGCTTCAGATTTTAACTTCCGTCGTACACTAGGCTTTTCGTAGAATTCACGCTTGCGGTATTCTTGCAGAGTTCCGTTACGTGAAACTGAACGTTTAAAGCGTCGAAGAGCGTCGTCTAAAGATTCATTCTTACGAACGACTGTTTTTGACATGTTGATTCCCTCCCTCCGAGCTTAAAGTTACGTAACAAGGCTACGAAATGCGCCTTTTCACTACAAATGGTATTGTACCTAATCCCATCTTGACTGTCAATGTTTTGTTAAAAAATCTTACATTTATGCTGACACAAATTTAAGTAGAAACTCTATTTTTTCCGTATTAACGTAAACCGTGCGTTAATCACCCTGGAAAATTTATTTTTTCTTACCCGATCCCCTCGGCACGGGAATGAAAACCCATTCAGCTCGTTGCATATTTATACTATTTTTCTGTTTTATATTGCATAAATAAAAATAAAGGTGTATATTGCTAACAATCATTAATTCAGACAAAGGAGTCACCACTATGAAACACCTCAAGCAATTATTCATGCTATTCATTCTGCTGTGGTCGCTGGTCATGCCAAGCACGGTTCTGGCCGCGACCTCCAGCAGCTCGAGTAGTTCAACCAGTTCGACCAGCGCCAGTTCATCCAGCGCCGTCTCCAGCAGCTCTTCGTCGAGCAGTTCAACCGATGATTCGCTGCAAAAGATCAAACAAAAGGGAACGTTAGTTGTTGGGACCAGCGCCGACTATCCACCGTACGAATTCACTACTAAGATCAATGGTAAAACCAAATATGTTGGTTTTGAAATTCAACTGGATAAGCGTTTGGCAAAAGATCTCGGCGTCAAACTGGTTATTAAAAACATGGACTTTGATTCGCTTATGGTCGCCTTGGAAACGGGCAAAATCGATGCTGTTGTTGGTGCACTGAACGTTACCAACGAACGGAAAAAGAGTGTTGATTTTTCCCACACTTACTACTCCGGGAATAGTTACTTCTTAATCAATAAAAACGATCGGAGCCGCTACAAAACTGCAAAAGACTTTAAGGGCAAGACGGTTGGTGCTCAGAACGGGACCACGCAGTCATCAATGATCAAGAAAAGTATGCCATATGCCACGAATAAGGGCCTCGCAAAACTTTCTAACTTGGTAATTGCCTTACAATCTCACAAGGTAGATGCTGTCTTAATGGATGAAGCTACGGCAAAAGCCTATGCTGCCAATAATGATAACTTTGTTGCCTTTAATTCCAAGCTGCCAAGTACTGCTGGCGATATGGCAATTGCCTTTCCTAAAGGTTCAACCGCACTAGTGGCTGCGGCTAATAAGACGATCGATGAAGTTAATAAGGAAAATGTGATTAATAAAAAATGGCTGCCAGAAGCTTCCAAATATATGCGGAGCTACAAAAAACAAAACACCGTGCTTTCCTACTGGCGCTACTTCGCCAAGGGGGTTGAGTACACCCTGATCATCACGGTCGTCTCAGTATTCTTTGGTTTCATCCTCGGGACCCTCTTTGCCCTGATGCGGCTATCCAAGAACAAGCTTCTGCACGCAATTTCCGTTTGCTACATTGAATTCCTGCGGGGAACTCCAATGATGGTTCAGATTATGTTCGTCTACTTCGGGATTGGTGCCGTAATTCGTTCGATGCCCGCCCTGCTCGCCGGGATTATCGCCGTCTCATTAAACTCCGGTGCCTACGTGGCCGAAATCATCCGTTCCGGGATCCAATCCATCCCGCTCGGCCAGACCGAAGCCGCCCGGAGCCTCGGAATGAGCAAGAGCACTTCATTCCACTACGTCATCATGCCGCAAGCCCTCAAGAACATCTGGCCGGCGCTGGGGAATGAATTAATCACCCTCTTAAAGGACAGTTCCCTGGTTTCCACCATCGGGGTTGGGGAGTTAATGTTTGAAACCCAGCTGGTTCAGGCGGATACTTATAAAGGGGTCCTGCCATTGTTCATTACAATGATGATCTACTTTGTCATGACCTTTACCCTTTCACGGGTACTGCTTTACTTTGAAGGGAGAATGAAACATGCCCACTAAAATGATTGAAGTTAAAAATTTGCAGAAGAAGTACAAGGACAACATCGTCCTGAAGGATATCTCCGAGGAGGTCGACAAAGGCCAGGTGATCTGCGTGATCGGACCGTCCGGGGCCGGGAAGAGTACCTTCCTGCGCTGCCTGAACGCCCTGGAGCAGCCCACCGGCGGCCAGGTACTGTTTGAAGGCCAGGACCTGACCGGAATGACCGATAAGCAGCTCGACCAGATTCGGGAAAAGATGGGCATGGTTTTCCAGGGGTTCAACCTCTTCCCAAACATGAACGTCCTGAAGAACATCATGATTGCCCCGGTAAAGGTCAAGGGAATCGACGAAGACCAGGCCAAGCAAACGGCCCTGAAGCTCCTCAAGCAGGTCGGCCTGGAAGACAAGGCTGACCAGTATCCTGACCAGCTCTCCGGGGGGCAAAAGCAGCGGGTGGCCATCGCGCGGGCTCTAGCAATGGATCCCGAGGTGATGCTCTTCGACGAACCGACCAGCGCCCTGGACCCGGAGATGGTCGAGGAAGTACTCAAGGTTATGCGGGATCTGGCCGCTTCTGGGATGACGATGGTCGTCGTCACCCACGAAATGGGCTTTGCCAGGGAAGTTGCCGACCAGATTTGGTTCATGGCCGATGGCTACATCCAAGAAAGCGGCAAACCGGAAGAATTCTTTACCCACCCGACCAGTGAGCGGGCCAAGGAATTTTTGCAGAAGATTTTGAAATAACCAATGGACGAAAAAAAGCCATGCAGATGCGACTATCTGCATAGCTTTTTTTGCTGTCCTAGTTTCTCTTCGGTGCAACTGCCAGGCTGGCGACCAGCAGGAGGCCACCCAGCATAAAGATTGCTAGTTGTGCATTTTTATTATTTCCAGTTTGCGGCAATTGATTGCCACGAACAACATTTTCTTGAGTGTCAGTCTTGATTGTTGAAGCGGGCAGAACCCGATCCGTCGTTGCCAACACCGGCTGTGAAGTATTTTCGACAACTGGTTGCTGTGGCGTGGACGAAGTAGGAACATCCTCTGGCACTGCCAGGTCAGTTTCACTCGTCGTCGTGGCGCTTGGCATCGTTGAATCATCAGTCGTTGGCTGATTTTCATTTGACGTTGCCGGCGTAGAAGGCGTCAGCGACGTCCACGGAATTACGTCCTCGGTAGTCGGCGTGGCCGAATCCTGAGCACGTTTACCCGGTTCCAGGCTTGGAACGTCCTGCGGAACCAGTGGCGTCCACGGAATTACCGTCTTGGACTTATTATTACTGTAATCTGTCCATGGGATTACAGTTTGAGACTTGTTGTTACTGTAGTCTGTCCACGGAATTACCTTCGTTGACGGGGTCAGCGGTGTCCATGGCTTAACTTCCTTCGCTGGAGTCAGTGGCGTCCACGGAATTGATGTTTCAGTGGATGGCTTCGTTGCTGGAGTTAACGGGTACCATGCATGTGTGTTACTGTAATCCGTTGCCGGCTTCTTCGCTGGAGTTAACGGATACCATGCATGCGTGTTGCTGTAATCCGTTGCCGGCTTCTTCGCTGGAGTTAACGGGTACCATGCATGTGTGTTACTGTAATCCGTTGCCGGCTTCTTCGCTGGAGTTAACGGGTACCATGCATGTGTGTTGCTGTAATCCGTTGCTGGCTTTGTTGCTGGTGTCAGCGGATACCATGCATGCGTGTTACTGTAATCCGTTGCCGGCTTCTTCGCTGGAGTTAACGGCTTCCACGGCATCGAAAATTTCTTCTTATCAGTAACTATCAATCCCTGGCCTTTTTCCTTCGCAGAAACCACGTATTTCCAAGTCTGATCGCTCACTTCCAAGTAACTTGGTGCTGAAATTTCCTTAATCATGTAAGTACCAGCATCCAGGTCCGTCAGATCGATAATCCCCTTTGCATCAGTCGTTTTCTTTACCGTCTTGCCATCAGGGTATGTGATTTCAAAAACTACCCCTTGGGCCGTCTTAGTTGAACCATCATCATCTTGATACTGCTTGATGATTTTCAGTTCGCGAGGATTCGTCCCGTAAACATGAGCATCGAAGGCGATATTTTTAACAGTCTTTGACCAGTGAACCGTCGTCGGTTGCTTTTCGCCACTCAAACGGTAAGTTACCGTCGCGGTGTTGTCGTAATTAGGCAGTGACGTGTTAGTTAAGATGGTCTTGTAACCAACCATTACTGACCGACCGCTAAAGTAATTACGATCTAGTGTCAGCTTTAAGACATTGTCATCAGTAGTCAGACGAACCGTTGGGAATGCCTGCTTGAACTCCTTCAAGTTGTATGATTTACCGTCAATGTAGAAGTAAATCGATGAAGGATCAGAAGTATCAAGCTTCATCCCATCACCAATTGGATCAGTCATTACAATATCATCATCCAGGTAAGCGGCGTCACTATTGAGATAAACACCCCACATAATGTAACGCGTGCCATCATCCTTCGTACGAATATCACCGACCTTAGATCCCTGCCAAGCTTTATGGCCTGGTCCTTCCTGTGGTGTATTGCTTTGTCCTTTTTCAGTGATGACCTTTACCTCGTTACCAGAGGAAAAGGTCAGATTATGATCTTCAGTATCAAGGTTACGGGCTTGAACTTCAAAGGAAAAGTCCCCATGAACATCTTCTGTAAAGTTTTCGATGTTCTTGTTAAACGTTAAAATGGC
This sequence comes from Limosilactobacillus sp., assembly GCF_022482365.1. Lineage (NCBI taxonomy): Bacteria > Bacillati > Bacillota > Bacilli > Lactobacillales > Lactobacillaceae > Limosilactobacillus > Limosilactobacillus sp. The sequence goes on along the minus strand of NZ_JAKVPE010000001.1, from coordinate 241,611 downwards.
ACCAGTTTCGCTAACTTGATAGCGACCAACATTGATCCCATCAATTGCAACATCCTTACCACCATTAAAGCCTTGAATATATGCTTTGGCACTCGTATCTAAGGGCCAAGTGATCTTGATAAAATCATTTTCATGAATCTTACCAGCAGCATCACTGAACATACCCTTCACCTTCAAACGAGCACCATCATTATAGGTAGCCTCAGCCTTACCAGTGTCCAAACTCGTGACGTCAATGCTAGTAATACGATTGCTAACATCCCGACTCTGAGTTGTCGAATTATTCACTTGTGAAGGTGCGGGAGCAGGGGCCGCATTTGATTCTTGCTGCGTCGCCTGTGCTGGTGTCGACGCTGCGTTTGAACCCGCGGTCCCCTGTTCACTATTTTCTACTGCACTGCCGGTTGGCGGATTAGTAGTCGGCACTGCTGCCGTTGTTTGTGCTTGCGTTACCGAACTATTATCGGCCGCGTGAACAGTTTTTGTTAAAAATGCAAAACTAGCTAAGAAGCACGCCGAGACAACCAGGAAAGCAGTTAACTTCCCAATTTTTCTCATTCCAATTTACTCCTCAACTTTATTTATCAGCACGTTTTGCATTCTAAAGTAAAACGTTATAACTGTCAATATAGCTTAAGGTAAAAGGATTTAATAAATATTCTTTATTGAAGGCAAAATTCTATTTATCGTTCGTCTTATTCGTTAAAAGCGCCCGCAACCGGTGGTCATCCGTATAAATATTTTTTCACAAAAAAAGATGACGGAATGTCATCATTGACATCCCGCCATCTTTATGGGCAACGCACTTTGATCAGCCTTGCAATGTTTTCCGCCGTCGTCGTTAGGTCATCCACCGCACTTGCACAGGCCGCTTGAAGGCTCTTCGCCCCGGTCGGGCTAGCAAAGAGCGCCGTGAAGCCACAGTCGTATAATTTGGCGGCACCCGGACCCAGGCGACCGGCCAGGCCAATCACCGGTGCTTCGGGAGCGACCCGGCTCGCTAACCGGGCGACCCCGAACGGCGCCTTGCCGAACTGGGTTTGAAAGTCAAGACTCCCCTCGCCGGTAAACACATAGTCGGCACCCGCTAACTGGTCAGCCAGGTGGTTGCAGGCCATCACCAGATCCACCCCGTGATGCATCTCGGCATTGGTAAAGGCCAGCAGGCCAAAACCCAGGCCCCCGGCGGCACCGGCACCAGCAGTTTTCTCAAGATCTACGTCCAGGTCCCGGCAAACGACACGGGCAAAGTGGTGGAGGTTGGCATCCAGCGTTTGGACCATCGCCGGGGTGGCACCCTTTTGCGGGCCGAAGACGGCCGCCGCCCCCTGGGGTCCAGTCAGCGGGTTGGTGACGTCGGCGGCCAGCTTGATTTTGACCCTGGCAAGCGCCGGATCGCGGTCCCCGGTGTCAATTCTGGCAAGGCAATCCAGTGCACCCCCGCCGGCCGGCAACTCCTGACCGGCTTGATCCAGCAGGTGGACGCCGAGGGCCTGGGCCATCCCGGCGCCGCCATCGGTTGTCGCGCTGCCGCCCAGGCCGATGATGATCTGGCGAGCGCCGCGGTGAGCCGCGTCCTGGATCAGTTCACCGGTGCCATAGGTCGTCGTTACCAGCGGGTTATGGGTCTGCTCATCGACGTACTGGATCCCGCTGGCCGCGGCCATTTCAATCACGGCTGTCTGTCCATCCCCCAGCAGGCCATACTGGGCCCGAACCGGTTTGCCCAGGGGTCCGGTGACCTTTCTTTCGATGAATCGGCCCGCCGTGGCGTCGACCAGGGCCTGGACGGTGCCTTCCCCACCATCAGCCATCGGGACCAGCTTATAGTCGGCAGTCGGGAAGATCCGCCGCAACCCGTCGGCAATCGCCTGGGCCGTCTCCTTGGCGGTCAGGCTTCCTTTAAACGAATCCGGTGCAATCACAAATTTCAAGTTTGTCGTCCCCTTTTTAGTAAAAAAGCACCCCGGCCATCGCCAGGATGCTCTTCATTTTAATCCAACTTGTAGTCAACCTTGTCACCGAACTCGATCTTCAGGTCGTCAAGTTGCTGAGCACTGACCTTGCCAGGTGCAGCCGTCAGCGGTTCGACCGCCTTGGAGTTCTTCGGGAAGGCGATGACGTCCCGAATGTTGTCGGCCTGGGCCAAGAACATTACCCAGCGGTCCAAACCAATGGCCAGACCACCCTCGGGCGGCATCCCCAGCGTCAGGGCTTTAAGCAGAAAGCCGAAGCGGGCCTCGGCACGTTCCTTGGTGTAGCCGAGGGCCTTCAAAACCTTCTCCTGGACCTTTGGATCGTGGATACGGATGGAACCCCCACCAATTTCCTGACCGTTCAAGACGATGTCGTAACTCTGGGCGTGGGCCTTGTGCGGGTCCTCGCCGTCTTCTAAGTAGTGCAGGTCTTCGGGGTTGAGCATCGTGAACGGGTGGTGAGCCGCGATCCACTTACCGAAGCCTTCGTCGTATTCAAACATTGGCCAGTTGACAACCCAGACGTAGTTCCACTGGTTCGGGTTGGTCAGCCCCAGTTCTTCGCCAAAGTGACGCCGCAGGTAGCCCAGGGAGTCACAAACCACGTGGAAGCTGCCGGCAACAAAGAGGATCAGGTCACCGGTCTTGGCGCCCAACTCGGCATTGATGGCGTCAGCCTGGTCACCCAGGAACTTGGCAACCGGACCGCTGTAACCGTCCGCGGTGACCTTGACCCAGGCCAGGCCCTTGGCGCCGTAACGTTTGATGTAGTCTTCCTGCTTGGAGATGTCCTTGCGGGAGTACTTGTCGGCCCCACCCGGAACGGCGATTGCCCGGACGTAGTTGCCCGCAGCAACCGTGCCGGAGAAGACCTTGAAGGAGGAGTCCTTGACGATGTCGTTTAAGTCGTGGATCAGCATGCCAAAGCGGGTGTCTGGCTTGTCAGTCCCGTACTTGTCCATGGCGTCCTGCCATTCCATCCGTGGGAACGGTAATTTAACGTCGATGCCGAGAACTTCCTTCATGACGTCCTTGATCAGACCTTCCGTCATGTCCTGGATCTCTTCCGGCGTCGCAAAGCTCATTTCGGTATCGATCTGGGTGAATTCCGGCTGACGGTCACCACGCAGGTCCTCGTCCCGGAAACACTTGGCGATCTGGTAGTACTTGTCGACCCCAGCGGCCATCAGCAATTGCTTGAAAAGCTGGGGTGACTGCGGCAGGGCATAGAAGTGACCAGGATAAACCCGGGAAGGCACGATGTAGTCCCGGGCCCCTTCTGGCGTGGACCGGGTCAGGTCAGGGGTTTCCACGTCCAGGAAGCCGTTCTTTTCAAAGTAACGGTGAACGACGTGGGTCACCTTGGACCGCAGCATCAGCTTCTTCATCATTTCCGGCCGCCGCAGGTCGAGGTAGCGGTATTTCATCCGCAGATCCTCGGAAGCGTCCACGCCGTCGGTAATGTCGAACGGCGTCGTTTCGGATTGGGCCAGGACCTTGATCGTCTCAACGGCAACTTCGACCTTCCCAGTCTTCATGTCGGGGTTGATTTCCTTTTCGGCCCGCAATTGAACCTTCCCCTGGACCTCCAGGACGTATTGGTTCCGCACCGCGTTAGCCACCTTGAAGGCCTCCGGATTTTCTTTTTCGTTGAAGACCAGCTGAACGATGCCTTCGCGGTCCCACAGGTCGATGAAGATCAGGCCACCGAGATTCCGGCGCTTGGCCACCCAACCCTTGAGGACGACTTCTTGACCAACTTGTTGTTCGCTGGTGTCCCCAGCGTAATTAGTTCGCTTCATTCTCTTGTTCTGCTCCTTTTTATCCATGAAAATAATAAAAAAGCGCCCCTGCCGACTGCAAGGGTGCAAATGCACGGTACCACCTTGGTATCTACTCATGATAACGTCAGACTCTGACGGGGACACGTCCCAAACCTAAAAAGCGTCAATCGAGCACTCGTCATACGGGCTTACACCAACCCCGCTCGCTGTCTTTCCTAGTGGTCGAGCATTCTTTTATTATCGGTCACGAATATCAAATTTTCAGTTTTTACCTTACTCGTCTCCCCTCCGAAAGTCAATACGCTGCCTTGCTTTTCCCCCGATTAACCTTAGGATTAGAGGAAAGGAAGTGGTTTTTATGAGTAAGTTAAATCAAGCCTGGTTTGCACAGCTGCCCTTCAAAAAGCTGGACAGCTTCCAACCGGTCAGCGGCGGGGACATCAACGAATCCTACCGCATCGAGGCCGATGGGCATTCCTACTTCATCAAGATCCAGCCCAACCAGCCGGCGACCTACTTTCAACACGAAATCAACGGCTTAAAGGCGATCGGCAAGGTCACCAACACTCCGACACCGCTGCACAATGGCGTGATTGACGGCAACGCCTACCTGGTCCTCAACTGGCTGGACGAGAGCGCCGGCAGCCAGGCCGCGCTCGGTCGGGCGGTGGCCACCATGCACCAGCAGGAGAGTGCCAACGGCCAGTTTGGCTTTGTCGACAACCACCGCACCAAGGCCCTGGTGAAGGATAATTCCTGGAACCGGAGCTGGGCGGACTTTTACGTCAACCAGCGCCTCTTGCCCGAGGTCAAGGTCGCCGCAGAGCGCGGCCGCTGGAACCGCTGGCGTCAGGAGCACTTTGACCAGCTTGTCAAGCAGTTCACCGCCTACTACCAGGAGCACACCGTTAAGCCCAGTCTCCTGCACGGGGATCTCTGGGCCGGCAACTTCATGTTTGCAAACGACGAGCCCTACCTGATTGATCCCGACGCCGTTTACGGGGATCGCGAATTCGACCTGGCAATGACGACCGTCTTCGGGGGCTTCGACCAGGAATTCTACCAGGCCTACGCCGCCCAGTACCCCTTTACCCCAGGCATCAATGACCGCCTACCCTGGTACCGGTTCTACTACCTCTGCATGCACTTGGTCCTCTTCGGCGAAAGCTACGGTGATGCTGTCGACCGGATTCTTAGCCAATATTAACTAATAGAAAAGGAGTTCCGTTTTGGTGCGGAACTCCTTTTAACGTTATTTTTCATAGATAATCGTGATCGGCCCGTCGTTTTCCAGATCGACCTGCATGTCAGCACCGAAGCGTCCGGTTTCGACGTGAACCCCGGTTGCCGCCAGCTTCTCGTTGAAGCGGTCATAGAGTGGTTCGGCGATCTCTGGTCTGGCGGCGTCGGTGAAGCCCGGCCGGTTCCCGTGACGGGTATCGGCATAGAGGGTGAACTGGGAGATCGACAGGATTTCACCGTTGACATCCTTGAGCCCCTTGTTCATCTTACCGTTTTCGTCCTCGAAGACCCGCAGGTTGACCACCTTATGAACCAGGTAGTCGAGTTGTTCGTCGGTGTCGTCTGGAGCAAAGCCAACCAAAAGCATGTAGCCCGGGCCGATCTTGCCGACGACCGTGCCGTCAATGCTAACCTGGGCGTGACTCACCTTTTGCAATACAATTCGCATCTTTTTAATTCCTTTCTAGTGAATAACCCGCTTGACCACGTAAACGTCCTTGATGTTCTTGAGGGCGTTCATGATCAGTTCCAGCTGCTGGAGGTTGCGGACCCCAATCGTCAGGCTGATCGTCACCATCTTATTGTGATCGACCTTCCCGTTGACCGAGTTCAAGAAGCGGGTGCTGTTATTGATCGAGCGCAGGATATCATTGAGCATCCCGTTGCGGTTGTAGCCTTGAACCTCGATGTCGGCGTCGTAGTTGGTCTTATCGCCATTCGGGTTGGCCCAGTAGACGGTCACCAGCCGCTGCCCACTCTTCTCAGCATTGGCAATGTTTGGGCAGTCCGCCCGGTGGATGGAAACCCCGCGGCCCTTGGTGATGTAGCCGACGATCGAATCACCCGGAACCGGGTCGCAGCAATGGCTGAGCCGGACCAGCATGTTGTCGACGCCCTCGACCACGACCCCTTCGCTGGAGGCCTTGGCCTGCTTGACCTTGGTCTTTTCGCTCGGCTTCTCCAGGGTCTCGTGATCCTCCAGGAGGGCCTTTTGGGCGGCCGCCTGGCGATCGGATCGTTCCTTTTGCCGGATGTCGGCAGTGAAACGATTCCGCACGCCCACCGGTGCCAGGTCGCCGAAGCCAACCGCCGCGAACATGTCGTCAGCTGTGTTGTAGTGCATTGCCTGGGCAACCTGGACGCTCTTCTCCTCGGTCATCAGGGCCAGCGGATCATAGCCGGCATCATGGAGTTGGGTGGCGATCATCTGCTTACCCGTCTCGATGTTCTCGTCCCGGTTGTGGGCCCGGAAGAACTGCCGAATCTTGTTCCGTGCCCGCCGTGTTTTGACCAGGTCGAGCCAGTCCTGACTCGGCCCCGCTGAGGAGGAAGAGGTCAGGATGTCAACGATGTCCCCGTTCTTGATTTCGTAATCCAGGGGAACGATCCGGCCGTTAACCTTGGCCCCGGTGGTGTGATTGCCGACCTCGGTGTGGATCTGGTAGGCCATGTCCAGGGGTCCAGAGCCCACCGGCATTTCGATTACGTCACCCTTCGGCGTAAAGGCGTAAACCTTGTCGGCAAAGACGTCGCTCTGGATGCCCTGCATGAACTCGTCGGTCCCGTTGCTTTCCTTCCGCAGCTCCAGGATTTCCTTAACCACGTTGAGCTTGCGGCTGTCGAGGGTCTGTTGAACGCCGTTGGTCTTGCCTTCCTTGTAAGCCCAGTGAGCAGCAACCCCGTATTCGGCCACCTCGTGCATGTGGTGGGTCCGGATCTGGACTTCCAGCGGCCGTCCTTCCGGCCCAATCACCGTGGTATGCAGAGATTGGTAGCCGTTGGTCTTCGGCATCGCGATGTAGTCCTTGAACCGTCCCGGCATCGGCTTCCAGCTCGTGTGAATGGCCCCCAGCACGGCATAGCAGTCCTTGATCGTATCGACCACGACCCGGATCGCCAGGAGGTCATAGATCTGGCTGAACTGCTTGTGCTGGGTCACCATCTTGCGGTAGACCGAGTAGATGTGCTTCGGGCGTCCGTAGATTTCGACATTCGGCCCCAGCTTAAGGTCCTTGAGCGAATCCTTGATCAGCTCAATGGCGTGGTTGATGTAAGCCACTCGCTGGTCTCGCCGTGAGTTCATCAGGTGCACAATCCGGTAGTACTGTTGCGGATTCAGGTAGCGCAGAGAGAGGTCCTCTAGCTCCCATTTGATCGTGCTGATCCCCAGTCGGTCGGCAATCGGGGCGTAGATCTCCAGCGTTTCGTTGGAAATCCGGCGCTGCTTGTCGGGCCGCAGATGCTGCAAGGTCCGCATGTTGTGCAGCCGGTCGGCCAGCTTAACAATCATCACCCGAATGTCCTTTGACATCGCCAGCAGGAGCTTCCGGTGGGTCGCTGCCATCTGTTCCCGGTTGGACTTATAGTGAATCTTGCCCAGCTTGGTGTCACCGTCGACAATCAGGGCAATCGTTGGGCCAAAGAGCTCCTTGATGTCACCCAGGGTAGCCCCGGTATCCTCAACAATGTCGTGCAGGTAACCCGCACACACCGTTTCCGGGTCCATGTGGAGGTTGGCAAGGATCCCCGCCACCTGGATCGGGTGAATAATGTAGGGCTCACCCGACTTGCGCCGCTGGTCCCGATGGCAAATGGACGCAAACCGGTAGGCCTTCTCAACCAGTGCCACGTGGTCATCATTCATATATGAAGAGACGATTTTTTGGACATCGTCGTGCGTTAATTCCTTCGTCTGTGACATTCCCAGTCCCCCCTATTATCATTATTCCCGACGCATTGCACACGCCAGGTAGCTAATTGCCCAGTAGGCCGGTGCCAAAAAGTACGTGTAGCGTGGCAGGAAGAAGTACGCCGCGATCAGGAACAACCCGGGGAAGACCAGCAGCAGCCAGGTCGACATTTCCTTGCGAGCCAGGTAACGGCCCAGCCAGATGCTATAGATCCCGTTGATTAGCAGCAGGACAATCTCCACCCATTGCACCCGGGGTAAAAACGGGAGCTTATGCGTCAGCACCGGGATCAGCATCCCAAAGACTATGCCCAATCCCCATAACCACTTGTCAAAACTCAACCGTCCAATCTTAATTCTTGCCATTCTCTTCAACACCTTATTATCTATTATTAATTTGCTTTATTGTATCACAGTTCGCCCGGCCTTAACGTCGCTGAAGTGCTAATTCACTGGCGTAGGACACGGCGGCCATGAAATAAAGCGGCGCCGTTTCCGTACGCAGAATCCGGGGACCCAGGCCAACCGGAACGACACCGGCCGCCGTCATCTGATCGATCTCCTGCTCCGTCAAACCACCCTCGGGCCCAAAGATTGCCACAATCGACTGACCCGCCGTTAGCTGGGAAAGCACCTGGTGAAGGGCACTAGTCTCACCCTGCTTGGCCGACTCCTCCCAGGCAACGACCCGCGCATCGGCCTGATAAGTCGCCAGTGCCTGAGTCAGGTTCGGACAATAGGCCACCGTCGGCTGCAGGTTGCGGTGCGACTGTTCGGCCGCTCCGTCGGCAATCTTTTGCAGGCGAGCAAGTTTTTTGTCCTGCTTGCTGGCGTTCCAGTGGCTGACGGACCGGGTTGATTCAAAGAAGACAATTTGCTCGGCCCCGAGCTCAGTCGCCTTTTGCACAATCAACTCCGGCTTTTCCTTGGTCTTAGGCAGGCCGCACAGCAAGGTGACGTGGATGGGCAGCTCACTATTCCGGTGCAGGTTTTTGATAATCTCCACCCGGGCTGGCTTAGTATTCACAACGCTAGCCAGGTAAACCTGTCGATCGGCCAGTGCCAATTCAACTTGGTCTCCCGGCTGGGCGCGCAGGACCGTCACCAGGTGGTGGGCAATCTCCTTGGGCAGCTCCAGGGTCCCCTGGTCAGCCGTCGCATTTAAAAAGTAGCGTTGCATCAGTCTTCATCCCCGCTCGGCTTGTGGGCAATGATCCCGTGCCAATCCTTCATCTTCGTCTCACTGTCAATAATCATCCCTTGGTCCTTGATCGTCTTCCGGACCAGGTCAGCCTTGTCATCAATGATTCCCGAGGTCAAGAAGTAGCCACCGGGCTTGAGGTTTTCGAAGGCCTGGGGAACCAGGGGCACGATGATCTCGGCCAAAATGTTAGCCACTACCACATCGACCTGGGTGTGAATGCCGTCCAGGAGGCTGTTGACGCCCACCTTGACGTCGGCAGCAACCGGGTTGAGCGCCAGGTTCTTCTTGGCAGAGCGAACGGCGACCGAATCAATGTCGTAGGCGGTCACGTCCCCGGCCCCCAGTTGCTTGGCCGCAATGCTGAGGACGCCGGAACCGGTGCCGACGTCCAAGACAGATTCGCCACCACGAATGACCTTCTCCAGTGCCTGGAGCATCAGTTCGGTCGTCGGGTGAGTTCCGGTCCCAAAGGCCATCCCCGGATCCAGGATCAGAAGCTTTTCTTGTGGTTGCTGGGGTTGGTAGTCCTCCCACTCGGGCACGATGGTCAGTTCGTTGGTGACCCGCAGCGGGTGGTAGTACTTTTGCCAAACCGTCGACCACTGCTGATTATCGACCACTGCGGAAGTAACATCATTTTCACCCGGATTGAGCCCGTAATCCTTGAGCTTGGCCACCCGCTGGCGAATCGTCGGTAAAAGTTCCGGCACAAAGGTCTTAGCCGGGAAGTAGCCGGTGACCGCCGCGCCGGACTTGCGGTGGGGAATTTCTTGGGGATCAATGATCTCGCCGTGATCGCCATACCGCCCCGGCTTGAGCTTGGCAAAGTCGGCGGCGTCATCGATTTGGACCCCCTGCGCTCCCTCGTTGGTGAGAATGTAGCTAACGGCTTCGACGGCCTCGCTTGAGGTCACGACCGTGATTGCTGTCCAGTCCATTTGTTTTCCTCCTTTAAATGACAAAATCGTGGCCACTTAATGGTCACGATCAATTACCCGATCACTTATTCCGCATCATCGTCATCATCGGTACGTGATCGTTCTTGCTCCCGACGCTTCTCTTTTTCCATGTGATGCTTTAAGTAGTCGATCAAATCGGCTTCCGTCAGAAAAATCCGCGGGTGATGCTGATGATGAAGTCGGACATCAATTTCGTTGATGCGCAGACGACCAGTCCACGTATGGGAATACCGAATGATTACCCGATTGTTTAGTCTGTGTTTACCAAACCGAAAGACGTAGACGTGCTGTGGCGTCATCATTGGACGAATGTACTCTTTTTTATACATCAAATCATTTTCGCGCATAAAGTGCTTGGTTCGATTCAGAATGGTAACCACCTCCTCCAGCGTATATTCGTAGCTAATTGTCGTATAATCAGCCATTCAGATATCTATATTTTATCACATGGTTAAGAAAGTGCCAAAGTTTTCTCCTTACTATACCACGCTCCGTTGGGTGGTGCTATACTTCTGTCCACAAGCTTCAGATTTTTAACTTGAGGTGAACAAATATAATGAGTATTTTATTGTTAATCTTAGGACTGTGGATTCTCTGGAAGCTGGGAATCTTTACCCTGAAGGTTCTGGGAATCATCTTTGTCCTCCTATTGATTGGAGCACTGGTCCACGTTTTGTTGTGGCCGGTGGTTATCCTGGCCCTACTGGTCGCCGGCTACGGCGCATTTAACTAAATTATCGTAATAATTAACACGCTTTCGCGACAAAAATGAAACTTATTTCACAAAGTTATAGCATTTTTCACAAGGAATGCTATAATCGAATACGAGAGGAAATTCTCAAAATGCATATATCGGATGAAAGGGAGACTGTCTATTATGTCTAAGAATCATCAAAAAGTTGTTCTCGTTGGTGACGGTGCCGTTGGTTCCAGTTACGCTTACGCTATGGTACAACAAGGCCTGGCTGAAGAATTAGCCCTTGTTGATATCAACAAGAAGCACGCTGAAGGTGACAAGCTGGACCTTGAAGATGCAACTGTCTTCACTGCTCCTAAGAAGGTTTACGCTGCCGACTACGACACCTGCGCAGATGCTGACTTGGTAGTTATCACTGCTGGTGCCGCACAAAAGCCTGGTGAAACCCGTCTAGAACTGGTTGACAAGAACCTCAAGATCATGAAGTCCGTTGTTGAACCAATCGTTAAGTCCGGCTTCCAAGGAATCTTCCTGGTTGCTGCCAACCCAGTTGACATCCTGACTTACGCTGTTCAAAAGCTTTCTGGCTTCCCAAAGAACAAGGTTATCAGCTCCGGTACTTCACTGGACTCCTCACGTCTGCGGATTGCCCTGGCCAACCTGTTCGATGTTGACCCACGCGACGTAATGGCAAACATCATGGCTGAACACGGTGATTCCGAATTTGCTGCTTACTCCAGCGCTACGATCGGTGGCAAGCCATTACTGGAAATTGCCAAGGAACACAACGTTTCCATGGACCAACTGCTGAAGATCGAAGACGACGTTCGTAACAAGGCTTACGAAATCATTAACCGGAAGGGTGCTACCTACTACGGTGTTGCTACCTGCCTGATGCGGATTTCTCGTGCCATCCTGCGGGACGAAAACGCTGTTCTGCCTGTTGGTGCCCCAATGGACGGTCAATACGGCGTCAACGAACCAATCTACCTTGGTACTCCTGCCGTTATCAACGCTAACGGGATTGCTAAGATCATCGAAGTTCCACTTGACGAACGTGAACAAAAGGCAATGGATGCTTCTGCTTCTGCACTGGCCGAAGTTGCTAAGAATGGTTGGGCAAAGCTGGAAGGCAACAACTAATTCATTAGCTGTACTTGCTTAACCTAAAAAAGGCTGGGACCTAACCCAGCCTTTTTGCTGTTATACAGCTATAAATGCTACAGCGCGGTAGCTGGCTGGATCCTGAACGTTGATAAATCAACGTCCAGGACGCCTAGCCAGCCTCGCGGGGGTGGAAAGACGAACTCGCAAGCGAGTTCTGTTCCACTCCCTTTTTTATTGCTGAGGAGGAATAATTTAAATGAAGGCTCTTTCGATTCGTGCCGATTATGCAATGGAGATTTTCCGCGGTACCAAAACCATCGAGTACCGAACCTGGTCAACCAATTACCGTGGCGATTTATTAATCTGTGGAACCGCCAAAAAAGTTCATGGTGGCGTCCCCGGCCACGCGATCTGTGTCGTTCGCTTAGTCGATGTTATTCAGTACGGCAATCGTGATTGCGGCTGGCAGCTCGCCCCCTTTGGTCCCGGCGGCTCCTACTGGATTCAGCCCCTCCCCGTTAAGGGACAATTGGGCCTTTTTAACGTCGCCGACGAATTAGTCCGGCGCGCCCCGGTTGTCGACCCCACATCCCCAGGCGCCCACCAATGGTTCCAGCAAGCAATTGCACCGCTGATCTATTAGAAATGCTATACTAAGGCTAGTTTATTAAAGTTAGGAAGTTTTCTTGTGAAAAAGCAATCAACCCTGATCGTTTCGATCATTCTTTTAATCGTCTTCGTCATCTTTGCCCTCCTCAACACGGCCACCGTCAAAGTCAACCTGCTCTTTGGCACGGTCAAGACGCCACTGGTTCTCCTGATCTTGATCTGCATGCTGATCGGGGCACTGATCATCTACCTCCTCTCCTGGACCAACCACCTCAAGGTCACCAAGGAACTCAAGGCCTTGCGTGAATCCAAGGTCTCACCAAAGGAGGTCGCCAAGCTTCGTCAGCAAATCGACCGCCTGCAAAAGGAAAACGCCCGACTCAAGGCACCGGCAGCGGCCAAACCGATAACCACTCACCCGGCTGAATCCAGTCAGCCCGCGAAGTCTGCTCAACCATAAAAAGCGAATGTGATCAATCATTTTTGGTCACACTCGCTTTTTATTAGTGTCGCGAAACCGCGGAGTTTAGTTTCTTCCGGTTGGCCCAGTAGATTATGAGAATCAGCGGCACCGTGATTAACCAGACGAGGTAGAAGGCCCTGATCGGCAGGTAGGTATCGACCAGGCCGGCGATGATCGGGCCAAACGACATCCCAACGTCCAGGCCGAGGAAGAAGGTCGCTGAGGCCAGTCCCCGCTCGCTCGACGGCGCTAGCATCATCGCAGTCGACTGACAAACCGAATACAGCAACCCGTAGGCGACGGCCATCCCGATCGCGGCCAGGGCCATCTGCCAGTTGTTTTGCATAAAAATCAGCATCAACAGGTAAAAAACGGTGGCGATCACGCTGACGTAGAGCCAGACGCCAAAGCGAACCGTGTCAAACTGGTTGCGCAAAAAGATCCGACTGAGGACCAAGACCGCCGCGTAGATCAGGAAGTAGAAGCCGACCGCCACCGGGATGTGAGCCTGCTCGGTGTAGGTCACGATGTCCGCCTGGGTGGTAAAATAGGGCATCGCAATCAGAGCCACGATCAAGGCAATCGGGATGCAGTCCTTTTGAATCAGCTTCAGGTGCCCAGCCTTGGCCGCCGCCACCTGTTTGGGACTCGGCTGGGCCCGGTCGGAAACGAACTGGACCGTTACCACCACCATCAATGCCGAAAACGCTGAAATGATGATTGCCGGCCGGTAACCGATGACGTGATAGAGGTTAATCGAAACGGCCGGGGCACAGGCCATCGCCAGGGCGTTCATGATCCCGTAAAAGCTCATCGCCTCACCCACGTGCGCCAGTGGCACCAGATAGGACAGCCAGGTCGTCATGCAGACCGTGCAGAGAACATAGCCGGTCCCGTTGATCAGCCGGAAGACGATCAGCAAGCCGCTGTTGGGCGTCAAGACGTAGCCGGCGACCCCGATGAACGAAAGCAGGCCGCCCCAGAGCGCCAAGCGGTACTTGGAAAAGCGGTCCGTCAAGTTCCCGACGATCGGCCGCAAGAACATGGCGACGATGCTCATCATGCCGACGATAACGCCGGCAAAAGCGCTGGAGGCCCCCAGCTCCTTAGCGTAGCCGTTGATCAGCGGGTTGCAGTACATATTTGAAAAAATAAAGAAGAACGACGCCATCATTACTAAGACGACATCCTTCGTAAAAACGGATTCCTTTTTTGCCATTATTCTCCCCCTCGTCGTATTAATAACCATTATAGCGCCCCACCATCGATCAACAAGTGAAAAATTAAATTGAAATTAGCGGTTGACAAAATAAAATGAGAATGTTTTAATAATATCAACATCAAACGAAAGGAAGAGTAACGATGAATCATAAGTCATTAATGCTGACGAAGTTTTATAGCTATGCTGACATGAATTAATGTCCGCGCTTGGAGGTGCGGACGGGACGTTCGTACCTCAGCATAGTCTCATTAATGACGCTCTGCTGGGGACAGCAATCTAGCAGAGTTCATTCATCTTTCACCCGGCTACTTGTCAACAAAGCCTGAAGGACCAGCTAGATTGAGCAACGTCTCAACTAGCTGGTCCTTTTCGTTTTTAATCAAGGGAGTCGATCCAAATGCAAGCAACAGTAAGTACAAATTCACAAGTTAATCGAAAACGCCTGACCGCCAGCCTCTACCTCAATTACCTGGTTCACGGCTTCGGTCTGATCATCCTCGCCCAAAACATGGTTGCGTTGGGTGGGGCGTGGGCCGTCCCGGTCAAGACCGTTTCCTTCGTCATCTCCGGCGTCGGCATCGGCCGGCTGATCTCCTACCTGATCACCGGGAGCCTCGCCGACCTCCTGAGCCGTAAGCTCCTGGTCAATATCGGGATGTTCTCCTACCTCATCTTTGCCCTGGGCATGGTCATGACCCACAGCGTCCCGGTCGCATACTGCCTGGCAATTCTTGCCGGAATTGCCAACTCGGCCCTGGATGCCGGGACCTACACCACCTTGGTCGAAATGAATGATGGCAATGGCTACGACACCATCCTGATCAAGGGCTTCATGTCGATCGGTGAATTCATCCTGCCCCTGATCGTTGCCAGCCTCAACGCTAACAACCTCTGGTTCGGCTGGTCCTTCATCATCATGGCCGCCCTCCTGATCATCAACATTGTCAACATGGCAACCCTGCGTTTTCCAACCATCAAGAAAGCCGAACACGTTAAGCTGCACCAGCCCCAGCTGCGGCAGGGCAAGGCCAAGAAGGTTCTCTCAACCATTATTCTCTTGGCATACGGCTACACCTCAATGGCCCTGATGATCTGGTTCACCCAGTGGATCACCCTCTTCACCCAACGGGCCTTTCACTTCGGCAACCTGGCCGCCCACACCGTCCTCTCCTGCTACAGCATTGGTTCGATGGCCGGCGTAATCGCCCTCTTCTTCCTGCTCAAGCACAACGCTAACGAATTGATCCTGCTGGTGGGCTTGAACCTGACTGCCGTCTGCGCCCTGGCCGTCATCCTGCTGGCCGGCCAAAACGTCCTCGTAGCCAACGCGGCCGCCTTCGTCTTCGGGCTTTCCGCCGCTTCGGGGGTCATGCAGACCGGCCTGACCGTCTTCATGAACATGTTTCCCCAGCACCGGGGCATGATCACCGGGATCTTCTACTTCTTCGGCTCGATCGCCTCATTCACCGTGCCGCTGATCACTGGGGTCCTCTCCACCAGCAGCATCACCCTCACCTTTGGCGGCGACATTTTCGTCGGCATCGTCGGGACACTCTTAATGATCGCCCTGGCCTGCTTACAAAAGGGCCAAAAGCGCGCATAATAGAGGTAAAGGAGATAATTGCTATGAACGAACTAGACCAAGCACGTCAGTCGATCAACCAGCTCAACGCCGCGCTCGTCAAGCTATTGGAAGAACGTTTCACCGCGGTGACTCAGGTCAACTATTATAAGGAAGAACACCACCTGCCCGTCCTGGACCCCCAGCGGGAAACCGCCGTCCTAAAGCAGGTCGAAGCGGCAGTTGCCGATCCCCAAAAGGCACCTTTTATCGCCGCCGTTTTCCAAGAGATCATGCACCAATCACGCGCTTACGAAGAAGCATTACGAAAGGATGAATAAAATGAACTTTATTACTGCCGGAGAATCACACGGCCCACAGCTGACGGGAATCATTGAAGGAATTCCCGCCGGACTGCACCTTGACGTCGACCAAATCAACGCGGCCTTGGCCGCCCGCCAAGGTGGCTACGGTCGGGGCAACCGTCAGAAGATCGAGCACGACCAGGTCCAAATCGTCGGGGGTGTCCGCCACGGCGTCACCCTGGGCTCACCGATCGCCCTGGTTATCCAGAACCGCGATCACGCCAACTGGTCCCGGATCATGGACCCGATCAGCCCGGCCACACCTGCCAACACGGTCCGTAAGGTCGAACACCCGCGGCCGGGCCACGCCGACCTGGTTGGGGGGATGAAGTACAACCACCGCGACCTGCGGAACGTCCTAGAGCGTTCGTCCGCCCGGGAAACCGCCATGCGGGTCGCCATCGGCAACGTCTGTGAACAATTGCTTGCCGCTTTAGACATCCGCCTGGTCGGCTTTGTCCAGCAGGTTGGCTCGATCCACGTCGAGGCCGAGCCGCTGTTGGACGTTGCCCAGATTCAGCAAAAGATTCAGCAAAACGACCTGCGAATCCTCAACCAGGACCAGGTCGAATCAATTCACCAGCTAATCGACTCGACGAAGCGCGCCGGGGATTCCCTGGGGGGGCTGATCCGGGTAGTGGCCCAAAACGTGCCGGCCGGGCTGGGTTCCTACATCAGCTGGGACACCAAGCTCGATGCTAAACTTGCCGGGGCGGTCATGGGCGTCAACGCAATCAAGGGCGTCAGCTTCGGGGACGGCTTCGATGTTGCCAAGGCTCCCGGCAGCCAGGTCATGGACGAGATCGACTACCAAGTCGGTCAGGGCTTTTCTCGCCTGTCCGACCACCTCGGCGGCTTCGAGGGCGGAATGACCAACGGAATGCCGATCATCATCAACGCGGCGATGAAACCCATCCCGACCCTCTACAAGCCACTGCAGACCGTCGACATCAACACCAAGGAAAAGCTGAAGGCCAACGTGGAACGATCCGACGTCACCGCCATCGTGCCGGCCTCGCTCGTGGTCGAAAACGTGGTCGCAATCGAACTGGCCAAGGCGATCACCGATACCTTCGAGGCCGCCAGCCTGACGCGGCTGCAGGCGGGGATCGCAGAATACCGCCACCAACTCGCAAACTTCTAGTTATTTAGGGAGGCACCTTTCAATGAAGAATTTACCAAGCGCACATTCGACCGGGCTACATGGCAGCCTGGCTGTTCCCGGGGACAAGAGCATCTCCCACCGGGCCATCATGATCGGTGCCGTCAGTCAGGGCACCACCACCATCCACCATTTTCTAAAGGGCAATGACTGCCTTTCCACCCTCCAGGCCTTCCGTGACCTCGGCGTCAGGATCGACGCGACGGGTGAAGACATCGTGGTTCACGGTACCGGCTTTGACAGGCTCCAGGCACCAACGCACCCCTTGGACATGGGCAATTCGGGAACGACGACCCGCCTGATGATGGGCATTCTCGCGGGCAGCAATTTCTCAACCACCCTCACCGGTGACCAATCGTTGGAGTCCCGGCCGATGAAGCGGGTCAGCGAACCCTTGAAGAGCTTCGGGGGCGAGGTCCGGCTCAGTCCTGAGGGAACCCTGCCGGCAACGATTATCGGCCACCCGCTCCACGGGACCCACTACCAGATGAAGGTCGCCTCCGCCCAGGTGAAGAGCGCCCTCATCTTCGCCGCCCTCCAGGCCACGGAGCCGTCAACCATCGTTGAAAAGCTGCCGACCCGTGACCATACCGAGATCATGCTGCGTCAGTTTGGCGCGGACATTCAGACCAGTGGGAAGACCATCACGGTGACTCCCGGGGCACCGCTTGTGGGGCAGGAAATTACGGTACCCGGGGACATATCCTCCGCTGCCTTCTTCCTGGTTGCCGCGGCAATCGTTCCCCACTCCAAGGTCACGCTGACCGGGGTAAACCTGAACCCCACCCGGACAGGCATTCTGACTGTGCTCAAGAAGATGGGTGCCCAGCTGGAAATCACCCCGCTTGACGGCCCCGGCGAACCCCAGGGCGACATCACCATTGCGACCAGCACACTCAAGCCAATCGAGCTTGGGGCCGAAGACGTTCCCGCTGTTATTGATGAACTGCCGCTGGTAGCCCTGCTTGCCGCCTGCGCAAACGGACGGTCCCGGATTACCGGGGCCCAGGAGCTGCGGGTCAAGGAAACCGACCGGATCAAGACGGTGGTGGCGGAGCTCCGCAAGCTCGGCGTCGCGGTAACCGAACTGCCGGATGGCATGGTGATCGACGGCCGGCCGGACTGGGATATCCAGGATTCGCACCTGGACAGCTACGGCGACCACCGGCTGGGGATGATGGACGCGATTGCCGCCCTGAAGAGCCCGCAGCCCCTGCAGCTGCAGAATGCGGCGGCGGTGGCGGTGTCCTACCCGACCTTCTTCGACGACCTCACCAAGTTGCTTGGTCAGGACTAATTCCAACAGAAACTGAGGTGCATTTCTATGCGAATTATTTTAATTGGCTTCATGGGGAGCGGGAAGACCACCGTCAGCACCTTGCTGGCCGACCAACTCCACCTTCCCGTCACCGACCTGGACCGGGCGATCGAACAGTCCAGCGGGAAATCAATTCCGCAGATCTTTCAAGAGAGCGGTGAGGAGGGCTTCCGGACGGTCGAACACCAGACCCTGACCATGGTCCTCCAGAGGCGCGACGGGATCCTCGCCACGGGCGGCGGCACCCCATTGCGGGCTGACAACCGCCGGGCACTGACGGCGGATCCCGCCCCCGTCATTCTGCTGCACGCCAGCCCGGAAGAAACGGCACGGCGAATCCAGCACGATGGCGAACGTCCACTGGCCGATACGCTTGACACAGCTGGGTTAGCGGCACTGCTAGCCAAGCGCCAGGCCCGCTACGACGAGTGTGCTGACTTCACTATCGACACGGACGGCCGGACACCACAGGAGATTGTTGATCAGATCATTGGCCTTATTGAAGACTAGCTAACGAAAAGCAGATTTCGAGATTTTTCCCGAAACCTGCTTTTATTGTGCTCAATTATATTCTGAGGTCATTTAGAATCCGATCCAGCTCCTCCACGGCGATCTGGCCGGGCGCCGATGCCCGCCCCACGCTGGCAAAGGTCAGACAGGAACCAAACAGCTCACCGCTGACCCGGGTGATCTTTCCCAGGTCGCCCATCGCCATGGTGATCAGGGGCAGCTGACCATGAAGGTGGTAGTCCTGGGTCAGCTCCAGCACCTCCAGGACGTCGGTGGGGCTGTGTGGCATCACCGCGAGCTTGGCAATGTCCGCCCCCGCCACTTCCATCTGGTTAAGCCGTTGCTTAAGAATTGCTGGACGCGGTGTCTTGGCAAAGTCGTGGCTGCTCATGATTACCTTGACCTGGTGCTCATGGGCCAAAGCAGTCAGCGCAGTAAGGCACGCGCTGGAGTTGGCCAACAGCTCCAGGTCGACCAGATCCGTGCTTCCCGTCGCCAACAGGGGGCGGTACAGCTCCTGGTAGCGCTCGTCAGTGACCTGGACCTGGCCGCCCTCCTCCTTGGTCCGCAGCGTCACGAGCAAAAGGCGCGGCGAAATCACTGCTTGAATTCGTCGCGCCGTCTTGGCGATTGCTTGCGGATCCACTGTTCCCTTCAGGAAGTCGATTCGCCATTCAATTACGTCCACCGCTGGCAGGGCGGACTGCTGTGCCTGGACAACTGCCGCCGCCATCGTATCAGCGGTCACCGGAACGGCAATCTTCGGGCGACCAGCCCCGAATACCGTTTCCTTAATCGTTAGTGTTTCTTTAGTCATGTTGATCCTCCTCAAAGAGCAGGTGGCGAACCTCGTTGACCGGCATCTGCTTGCCAGTCCAGAGCTCAAAGGCCGCCGCCCCCTGTTCAATAATCATCCCAATGCCATTCAGACAGTGCTGAACTCCCGCCTGGCGGGCCACCTTCAGCAACTTGGTTTCCCGCGGGGCGTAAACGGCATCGAAGACGATCATGTCCGGGTGAAACCAAGTCGGGTCATTAACGACCGCCTCGTTTTCGTGCGGTTTCATCCCCAGGCTGGTCGTGTCGGCGTAAATATCGGCCTCCTTCAGTGCGGCTTGTAATTCGTCCTGATTCTCCAAGGCATGCAAGCTGGCTTGGCAGTTCGTCTGTGCATTAATCAGTGCCACGATTTTCTGCGCCTGGGCCCACTTGGTACCGTGCTGGCGGTTGAAGAGCGCAATCTCGCCGACACCGTCAAGGGCGGCCTGGACCGCCACGGCCGTCCCCGCGCCCCCGGCACCGGCAAGCACCATCTTGCGGCCCGTGATGTCGAGTCCCTCATCCTGGAGTGCTCGCATGAAGCCAATCCCGTCGGTAATATGGCCCGTCAAGACGCCGTGATCGTTGACGACCGTGTTGACCGTCCCCGTCAGCCGGGCCGCCGGTGAGAGCCGGTCCAGGAGGGGAACGATGGCCTGTTTATTGGGCATTGAGACGTTGACACCCCGCATGTTGAGCGTGCGGATCGACTGAACGGCACTGGCTAGTTCCTCGTTGCCAACCTCAAAGGCGAGGTAGACGTAGTTAAGGCCTAGCCGCCGAAAGGAGTAGTTGTGCATACGGGGCGAAAGGGTGTGGCCAATCGGGGTCGCAAAGATTCCCAGCAGGCCGGTGTGGCCGTCGATCTGCACCATCCTAATCTCTCCCTTCCAGGTTGTCTTCGAGGTCTTCCGCAACTAACTTCAGTTCCTGTTCGCTGGCTTGGCGCATCAGTTCTTGTTCCTTATTCATAGTATCCCCTCCCTTCCTAGGCGGCTTGTTCAATGATGACTTGTGCGGTAGCAATGTTGGCACCGAACAAGTCGGTCAAAACGTCGTGGATGCGACGATTGATGATGGCTTGTTCCTGCTGGCTTAATTGGTGAAGTGGCTGGTAAACGAAGTTAATCTCGGCCACCAGGCTAGCACGAATCCCAGCCAGGCAAGCACTGATCTGGGCGTCAATACGCTCGGCGAATTCGAATGGGGTGAGCCGCTGACCACCCTCATCGAGGTGGAAGAAGACCGGGCGCTGGTTGGCCAGGGCCAGCTTAATCTGCTGGTTGGCCGCCACGGAGTTCGTGCTCCCCTCGACCCAGGCCAGGTCGGAGATGTGTTCCTCTTGGCCGGCATTATTCTTAACGACGATTCCGTTGGTGTTGAGTTCTTCGATGATCATATTTATCGCTCCTTATTTTCGTGGTAGTTGCAGTGTGGCAGCAATTTCTTTTTCAGGAACGGTCAGGATGGCCGGTTCACCGATCGTGTGAACGTAAACCAGGTTTAAGTGGCCGTTATGATTTTTCTTGTCGTGTTTAATCTTGTCGAGCATCGCTGGCGACTTTAATAAGGGTGAGTCCACCGGCAGGCCGACGGTGGCGAAACGATCGCGAATCTGTTCGGTCACCCCCGGCGCGGTTTTACCGGCGGCTTCAAATGCTTGGCAGATAGCGACGGTGCCGATGCTGACGGCTTCACCGTGGCGCAGCTCGCCGGCCGCTAGGGCTTCAACGGCGTGCCCGATCGTGTGACCAAAGTTCAGTAGTTGACGTTGGCCACCTTCCTTTTCGTCCGCCATGACGATGTCGGCCTTGAATTGGATGGCCCCCTCGCTCAGCTCGGTCGCGTGCTGGAAAATGTCGGCTGGGGTTTGAATTTCGGTAATTAGTTTCCAGAAGTCCCCGCCGGTCATCGCCGCGACCTTGACGATTTCGCCGTAACCTTCGACCAGATCCCGCTGTTCCAAGGTGGTTAACGTTGTCGGGTCGATGATCACCAGGTCGGGTTCGTAAAAGGCCCCGACAATGTTCTTGGTGGTCCCGAGGTCAACGGCGGTCTTGCCGCCGACCGAACTGTCAACCTGGGCTAGCAGCGAAGTCGGAATTTGAATTAAAGCGATGCCCCGCATGTAGGTGGCGGCCAGGAAGCCGGCCAGGTCGCCGGTCACCCCGCCGCCCAGGGCAATCACCCCGTCGTCCCGATTGAAGTTGTCGGCCACCAATTGCTCGGTCAGCTCCTGCAGCTGCGGAAGAGATTTGGAGGCCTCCCCCGCCGGGAATTGGTAGCAGTGAACCGTGAAGCCGCTCTTCTTCAGCTCGGCAGCCAGTTGCGCTTGGTAGAGCGGGGCAACGTTGCTGTCGCTGACGATGGCGACCTTGCGTGGCGACCAGACACCGGCCACCAGGCTGCCCGCCTGTTTCAGCAAACCTTTTTCAATCAGGACATCGTATTGCTTAGTGCTCAGTTTAACCGTAATCTTCTTCATTCGCTCATCCCCTTACTCTGCCGCAGTGAGGGCCGTCCGCACTACGTTGACCTTCTTGACCATTTCCTGGAATTGGTCCGGCTTCAGTGCCTGGGGACCATCGGAGAGGGCGTGGGCGGGATCATCGTGGATTTCGACGATCAGGCCATCCGCCCCGGCGGCGACCCCGGCCAGGGCCAGCGGCGTCACGAATTCGGTGTGACCGGCCGCGTGGCTCGGGTCGACGATTACCGGGTAGTGGGTCAGCTTCTGCAGGACCGGCACGACGCCGACGTCAAAGGTGTTCCGGGTGTACTTGTTGTCGAAGGTCCGGATCCCCCGCTCGGCAATCATGATCTGGTGATTGCCCCCCGCGGCGATGTACTCGCTGGCGTTTAGGATGTCATCAACGGTGGCGGACATCCCCCGCTTTAGCATCACCGGCTTGTTGGTCTTGCCGACCGCCTTGAGGAGGGAGAAGTTCTGCATGTTCCGCGCCCCGATTTGGAAGATGTCGGTAAATTCCTCAACCAATGGAACGTGTTCGTCGTCCATAACCTCGGTGATGACGTCGAGACCAAAGTGATCGGCCGCCTTCCGCAGAGCAACCAGCCCCTCTTTTCCCAGCCCCTGGAAGGAGTATGGTGAGGTCCGTGGCTTGAAGGCACCGCCCCGGAGAACGGTGGCCCCGGATTCCTTGACAACCGCCGCCATCTTCATCACGTGGTCGGCTGATTCAACCGAGCACGGCCCGGCCATCAGGGCGAAGTGGCCGCCGCCGATGATTGAATGGGCGGTTTTGATCACCGTGTCCTCTGGGTGGAAGAGCCGGGAAGCCTGGACCGCCTTGGGAACGTTGGTGATTAATTCCGTAGCGGCTTCCCGCTGTTCCATTGTCAGGTCGGCGGGTGCGATCCCCTGCACGGCCACCCGATTGCCGTGGACAAAGACCTGATGGTGATCGCTAAAGCGTTCCTGCAGCTGCTTAATCATTTCGGTGGCTTGTTCTTCGTGGAGTACAATAATCATCTCAATCATCCCTTCTCAAATTCTTGGTAAAAAAATATCCTCACGGTGTGAAAACACTGTGAGGATAATGAGCATTATGTAAATGCTAGTGGAGTTTTCCCGACCACACAGTGTTTGGAATTTACTGTGTAATCGGTAATCATGGCTTATTATCGACCACACAGGCTGTCAAAGGCTAGAGCCCGCAACCCGTGTGGTGTGAACCCTAGTGCACTCGATAATAAAACGCATACCAGTTAATCATTGTCATGATTCAAAACTCCTTTTTCTTTTCTTCCTTGACGTTGGCTAAAGTATATATTATGAGGAATCGGTTGTCAACCTCTAATCTAAATTTAATTTTATTAATTTTCCTCTCAGCGGGTCACGATCTCGTAGTGGGGCTTAAGGACCGCTGCCGCTTGTTCGCGATCCTTCTGGGAGGCAAAGGTCAGCTGGAGAATCCCGTTGACGTCTTCCCGCACTTCCAGGATCTGCAAGTTGATGATCGAGATTCCTGCCGTGCCGAGCATGGTGGTCACCCGCCCCAGCTCACCGGTGTGGTCGGGGATGTTGACGAAGAGGTCGTAGAACGGCTTCTTGGCCGGGTGATTGAGGCTCTCCCGACTCGCCTTCGCCCGGGCAAAGAAGTCGAAGAGCTGATCCCGGTCCCCGGCTTTGATCTGCTGGTTGACCTCCTGCAGTCCCCGGATGTATTCGTCCAGCTGATGGGTGATCAGCTCCTGGTTGTTGAGGAGGATCGCACTCCACATCGTTGGGTCGGAGGCGGCGATCCGGGTCACGGACTTAAAGCCCCCGGCAGCCACCCGCATCCCGATCGGCTCGTTTTCAAGGGTCTGCTGGGTCTGATTGACCAGTTCCGCCGCAATAACGTGGGGCACATGGCTGATCTGGGCCACGATCTTGTCGTGCTGGTGCGGCTGAACGGTGAGCCACTTGGCGTGCGTCCCGCTGAGCAGGTCGGTCAGGTGCTGAACGGCGGCCGGATCGTCTTGGCCGGGGATCAGGAAGTAGAAGGCATTCTCGATCAGGTCGGCGCGCCCGGCCCGAACCCCCGACTTGTGGGATCCCGCCATCGGGTGCCCGCCGATGAAGGTAACTCCCTTGTCGATCAGGCGCTGGGCGGCCTTCATGATCGTCTGCTTGGTGCTGCCGACGTCGGTGACGATCGCGCCCGGCTTGAGCTGAAGCTGGCTCAGCTGTTCCAGGTCACGGACAATCTGTGAAACAGGGCTGGCCAGGATGATCAGGTCGGCCTGGTCTGCGGCGGCCAAGCTGTCGGCGGTCTGGTCAATGATCTGGTGGCTGACGGCGTAGCGCAGCGATTCTTCGTTGGTGTCGCGGGCGATGATGCGGACCGCGGGGTGTTCTTCCTTGATTGCCCGGGCCAGGGAGCTGCCGATCAGACCTAGGCCGCTGATAAAGACGGTTGTCATAGTTTTTTCCTCCTCAAGAAAATGTGATGGTTTGTTAATTTTGCTTTTCGATTAAATACACGCTCCAGAGCATCCGCGCCGGGAAGTGCTGCAGGATTCGGACGCCGGCAGTCGGGTCCACCAGCTTTTGGCTCACCAGAGCATAGCCGCCGTAGCGCCGGAATGCCTGGTAGGCCAGGTATTTGCTTGGCGCCAGCTCCAGGCGGACGTTGCCCGGAAGATGCTGACGGGCCAGGTCGGCGGTGGCGGCGTGGGTATAGACCACGGCCCGCGCGCGCTGCGGATCCTGAACGAGGACCAGCGGATCAAGCTGGGTAATGAGGCTATCGACCAGAGTGAGCTGGTTAAGATAACGGTAGTGCAGGTCGCCCCAACTCAGCCCTGCCCGGCTGCGATAGGCCGCGGGGACCAGGAGATAATCGCTCGGATAATCGGCCAGGTGGTGGTAGAGCGCGTCGAAACTGGGATGGAGAACGATCTGGCAGTCGGCGACGGAATGCTGGTGCTGGTAAACTAGCGCTGCGGCATAGCTATCGGTCTGCTCAGGTCCCAATGTATGAATGATCATCGTGGCGTTCCTCCTTTCTGCAATAACAAAAAGCCAACTAGTTTAACTTAGCGGTAGTTAATCTAGTTGGCTTCATTTCTATTTGGATGAGGAATTAGCCCTTGCTAGATTAAACACCTAGCAAAGAACTCACTAAACAAGCTTTGCCATGGTGCGAACCGCAGCCCGCACCATTCGGCCGGGCCTCAGTTGAAATACGCAAAGCCAGCAAAGGAGTTGGTCAACTTGGTTAGTGAATTCATGGTCATCGCTTTCCCTCCTTCGTTTTGGTTGCAATTATTAAAACATTTTAATTTTTGGTTGTCAAGCTCTCATATCAATGTTTACTTCTCGGCAACCTCTTCATCTGTCTTTGAAATGGCCACTAAGATTTTCCTAGTATCATTCATTATCAATAACCGAGTAAGATGTGTAAAATATAATTAAAGATTAAAAATTTTGGCAGTTACCTATTATTTCCTACAAGAAGATGATGATGATGGATACCGTAACTAGTCGTTGTAGAAAAGTACGCTGTCCAGGGCAATATATTA
The DNA here is from genome assembly GCF_022482365.1 of Limosilactobacillus sp. NCBI lineage: Bacteria > Bacillati > Bacillota > Bacilli > Lactobacillales > Lactobacillaceae > Limosilactobacillus > Limosilactobacillus sp. Next base: position 215,894 of record NZ_JAKVPE010000001.1, on the reverse strand, counting down.
CAATAAAACAGTTTTCAAAGGAAAAATTTTATCCAACGGACAAATTAAAGTCTAACAGTTCATATGGTTTGGTAGTTGATTATTTAACCAGGTTTTATCTAGGCGCAACGCCAGAAAAGGCATTCTCTATTTCTCTAAAGGGAGCATTACTAGAAGGAAAACTTAATCCTGATAATAATCAAGATCCATATACATTTGCCAAAGCCCAGTGTAAGAGGCTTAATCCTGAAGTTGCAGATCAGGACACAATTAATGCAGCGTTTAATTTGGTTCAGTTCGATTCAGTATATCGTACTGGTATCGCTAAACCTATCTGGCTGTCAGACGTAATAGGGCAAACCTATGATTTTTATATAGAATCACCCTTCCCAAAGCCATCTGATTTTGTAACCGAAAACGTAATCAAGCTTCTGAAACGATCTCTAACATTCTTTAAGGGTTCTAGAAATATAATTACTGAATTAAATTTCGATTTGACTGCATTTACACAGGTCATAGCAAAGGGAGATGGTGACCTTATTGCCGATAATACTCTTTGGGATCTTAAATGTTATAGTCAACGACTCTCACCTGTATGGGCCTTACAGGTCTTAGTTTACTATATACTAGGAATGCATTCTTCCGCTGATTACTATCATAAAATTAAATATATAGGAATTTTCAACCCTTGTAGTAATATTGCTTATAGACTTGCCGTAAAAAATATTAGCAATAAAGTGAAATATAAAGTGTCCAATCAGGTCATTGGCTACCATATGCTATCTAATAATTATGACGATTGGCTATTAACTTATGGAACTGATGAAGAGATACTTAAAAGCAACGTTCAAGCAAATGCCTATCATAATACTGGATTCGATCCCAAAAATTATAAGGATGGAATCTATGACATCTCATTTGATGATTACATTACATTTGTTAATTCCGATTATCTTCAAACAAATAGGTAGATTATAGAATGAAGTTAGCCACCCAGTTGGTGGTAAATAAAAAACGCCATTCGGCGTGACATCAGGTATCATATTAAGTGAACCAAACCTATATGAAAGGATGTCCGTCAAATGACGCACTTAAATGATACCATGTCTACTATTTTATTGACTACTCATAAAAAGAATGCTCATCTTACTAAAGAAGAACGTGTGATGATTGCGACTTTAAAGTCGCAAGGACTTTCCAATCGCGCAATTGGTCGCCAATTAGGAGTTAATCATCAAACAATTAATAACGAGCTCAACCGTGGTACGGTCCGCCAACTTCGTCGTCAAAAATCTAATGGTAAGATTTACGAATATTCTTACTACATCTATAGTTATGAAGCTGGTCAGGCCACATATCTTGAACATCACCGCCATTCTGGTCGTCGTCGCTTATATTATTCTTCAAAGCAATTTTTACGATTAGCTGATCAGCTAATGCTTGGTGAGTTTGACGACCACCATTACTCCCCACAAGCGGTTATTTATAAGGCTCGAGATTTAATGAATGATGGCACCCTGATCCCAAAGTCGGTTGTAACTTTATATCAATGGATTAATGAGGGTGTGCTTCGTACGTCCAATTTAGACCTCTTTGAAAAACCTAAACGTAAGCATCATCAAACTCATCCGCAAGCTAAAAGGTGCTTAGGGCCTAATATTGCTCAACGACCTCAAACTGCGGACCAACGGTCCGAAATTGGCCATTGGGAACTGGATACAGTTCAGGGACAGAAAAACGGTAATGACAGTGTTGTACTAGTAATGACTGATCGCCTTTCACGAGTTAATATCACGAGTAAAATTGCTGGTAAAACTGCGCATGCAGTAAATCAGTTCTTTATAAATTTGCGCCAGAAAATGGGCACAGATGCTTACTATCGCATTTTTAAGACAATAACCTCTGACAACGGTTCAGAATTTAGTGAGTTAACACAAGTTCACGATCATGTTTTCTATGCTGATCCGTATTCCCCTTGGGAACGTGGATCCAATGAGATCAATAACCGGTTTCTCCGCAAGGAGATTACCAAAGGTGAAGCTATAAATAACTATAGTAGTGCTCAGATCATAGCGACTAATGATTGGATGAATCACTATCCACGAGCTATGTTTAATGGACATTCGTCAATGGATATCTATCGTAAGGCCTTCTACCAAGAGATATCACAGCTCCATCAACCAATAATCAATTGGTCAGTATTATTTATTTGAGTCCAGTGGCTAACTTATTCTTGAAATTTAGGAATTTATTTAAGATTAGATATAAAAATATAAATGTTAGTAGGGTGAGCCAACTCAAAATAGCAATATAACCTGTAAGCTTTGCTAGAAAGAGTCTTACCTTTTGCATATAGCCCACCCCCTTATAGGAAGTATATCATTTTAGTCCATCCCTTGAAAAGAACCATTTAAAACATTAAAAAACCTCAATGATCCAACTTTGGCCGGCTGATCATTGAGGCAAGCATTGCAATACCAGGGGTGGAGTGCACCCTCAGTACGTTTTTATTATAGCAGAAAGGAGTTTTACTATGAATGGTAATGTTAGAAAGCGTGGTAAAAAATGGTACTACCGTTTCGATATTGCTGACAAAGACGGTAAGCGGCGGCAATATGAACGAGTCGGAGGTGATTCATATAAAGAAGCAATGCACCGCTTGCGAGTTGCGTTGGAGCTTTACGAAAATACTGGTGCGGTGACTAATGCCGACAAGATCTCAACTCATGACTACTTTGAGTTCTGGTATAACAACCATGTTTTAACTAACCTATCTAAGAATACTCAGCTCAATTATCGTCATGTCCTTGACAAGTACGTTCAGCCAACCCTCGGCATATACGAATTGAAGAAGGTCACCCCTGAATTAATCCAGAAAACCATCAACAAAATTGCCGATTCCACTGAGTACAAGCCGGATCACAAGAAGCTAAATGGACATACCGTGGAGATCATCCTAATGGTGATCAAAGAAGCCTTCCGCCAGGCTGTACACCCCTGGCACATCCTAACTCAATCGCCTGCTGAGTATGTTCGTCAGCCGAAATATAATCATCCCCAGACAACGCGTGAGGACTTAAAGATCATTACTTTGCAGCAGTTCAATCAAATCTTGGAGCTTTTCCCCGTTGGACACCCTTTCCATCTGCCCCTGCTCATTAGCTTCTATACCGGAATGCGTCGTGGCGAGGTAGCAGGTCTTGAGTGGGACAATGTTAGCCTCACCGACGCAGAGATTAACGTGGTTCATCAAATGAAGCAGTACTCCAAGACGGACGTCCGGCTGGGTAAATTAAAAACACCCGCAAGCTATCGAACTATTGCCATCGGTGATCAATTAATCAAGGCATTGCAGCTCCAACGCCGCTTACAAAATGAGAATCGACTACGTTATGGCAAATACTATTATGAATCCAATTTTGTATGTACAAAAGAAAATGGGAAGCCAGTCACTCCCAATTCGATCAAGTACTATGCTAGTACCGTCACTGAGCAGCTAGGCTTCCCATTCAATTTTCATAGTCTGCGTCATACCCACGCGACTATGCTACTAGAGGCAGGGGCTTCTGCCAAAGAGGTTCAAGTACGTCTTGGCCACAGCAGAATTTCAACCACCCTAGATACCTATGTCCACCTCAGCAATAAAAAGAAGCATCAGACAGCTAACTTATTCGATCAAATTGCTAAGAGGTAAATTCTTTGCCCACCATTTGCCCTCAAAGTATCTTTCGTCTTGCCCACGAAGGTACTTCATGGGGGCAAATGGTGGGCAAAGTACCTTATATTGGTCTAATTTTGGTCTAGTTTGTGAATTTCAGCAAGTAGCAAATGCTGATACATCAGCATTTAGTCATCATTAACTTGCTCATCGGTCTTTAAAACGGCCATGAAGGCTTCCTGAGGGATATCAACCTTCCCAACAGCCTTCATCCGCTTTTTCCCACGCTTCTGCTTTTCCAGCAGCTTGGCACGCCGGTCCGGGTCCCCCGTGTGGATCCGGGCGGTAACGTCCTTCCGGTAGGCCTTGATGTTAGTCCGGGCGATGATCTTTGAACCGATCGCCGCCTGGATTGGAATTTCGAAGTTCTGCCGTGGGATGATCTTCTTCAGCTTGGCGGTGATGTCACGACCACGTGCCGCCGCAAAGTCCTTGTGAGCAATAAAGCTCAGGGCATCGACCTTGTCCCCGTTGAGCAGGATGTCGATCTTGACCAGCTTGCTTGGCCGGTAGTCGTCGATCTCGTAGTCCAGGGAAGCATAGCCCCGGGTCGAACTCTTCAACTTGTCGAAGAAGTCAAAGATGATTTCCGATAGCGGGATGTGGTAAATGACGTTTACCCGGGTGTCGCTCAGGTATTCCATCGTGTCGAAAACGCCCCGCTTGCGCTGACAGAGCTCCATCACCGGACCAACGTAATCGTTTGGCACCATGATCGAGGCGCGCACGAATGGTTCCTTGATGTCCTTAATTGAGGAAGCATCCGGCATCTCGGCCGGGTTTTCGACCTCCTTCATCGAACCGTCCGCCAGGTCAACGTGGTAGGTAACCGACGGGGCGGTCGTGATCAGGTCCAGGCCGAACTCCCGCTCCAGCCGTTCCTGCACCACGTCCATGTGGAGCAGGCCCAAGAAACCACAACGGAACCCGAAGCCCAGGGCCTGTGACGATTCGGGCTCAAAGGTCAGGGCAGCATCGTTCAACTGCAGCTTTTCCAGCGCATCCCGCAGGTCGTTAAACTTGGCGTTGTCGGTTGGGTACAACCCGGCATAAACCATCGGCGTCATCCGCCGGTAGCCTTCCAGTGGCTTATCCGTCGGGTTGTCGGCATTGGTAACCGTATCACCGACCCGGGTATCCTTGATGTCCTTGATGGCGGCGGTAATGTAACCAACGTCCCCGGCCATCAGCACGTCTCTGGCCAGTGGCTTCGGGGAGTTGATGCCGACCTCGGCCACCTCGTACTCGGTGCCGCTGTTCATCAGCCGAATCCGGTCGCCCTTCTTGACCGTTCCTTCAAAGATCCGCACGGACAGAACCACCCCGCGGTAGTCATCGTACTTGGAGTCGAAGATCAGGGCCTTAAGCGGCGCCGTCAGATCACCGGTCGGGGCCGGGACATCCTTGACGATTTTCTCTAAGACCTTGTCAACGCCCAAGCCGGTCTTGGCACTGACGTCCACCGCCTCACTAGTATCTAGACCAATTTCGTCCTCAATCTGGGCCTTCGTGCCGTCTGGGTCGGCAGATGGCAGGTCGATCTTGTTGATCACCGGCAGGATTTCCAGGTCGTTATCCAATGCCAGATAGGTGTTGGCCAGCGTCTGGGCCTCGACCCCCTGGGTGGCATCGACGACCAGCAGGGCCCCTTCACAGGCCGCCAGAGACCGCGAAACCTCATAGGAGAAGTCGACATGCCCGGGAGTGTCAATCAGGTGGAAGATGTAGTCCTGCCCGTCCTTGGCGTGGTAGGTCAGGGCTACCGCGTTCAGCTTGATGGTGATGCCCCGTTCCCGTTCCAGAGGCATATCATCCAGGACCTGATTTTTCATTTCCCGCTTGCTAATCGAGTCGGTCAGCTCCAGAATCCGATCGGCCAGGGTCGATTTCCCGTGATCGATGTGGGCCACGATCGAGAAATTCCGGATGTGCTTTTGCCGCTCTTTCATTTCATCTAGACTCATTGTCATTTCTATCTTCACTACTTTCTACGCAAATACTATTCCTAGTATAACAAACTCTGCCGAAAAATGACCAGTGATAGTACAAAAGACGACCAGCCCAGCTGATCGCCTTTTGTAATAATATTAGTTATGATCCTCAAAGGCATCCTTGAGCTTGTCCAAAACGGACTTCTTGACGCCCTTGACCTCTTCGCCACTGGCTGCGGCAAAGGCCATCATGGCCTCTTTTTGACGCTTGTTCAGGCTCTTCGGGGTCTTAACGTGAATCGTCACGAATTCGTCACCGTTCCCCTTGCCGTTGAGGTGCGGAACCCCCTTGCCACGCAGGCGGAAGTTGGTCTCGGACTGGGTCCCGGCTGGAATCTTCAGGCTGACATCCCCGTGGACGGTCTTGACCTGGACCTCATCCCCCAGTGCCGCCTGGGCAAAGGAGATATCACGGTCAACATTGATGGTTGATCCGTCACGCCGGAATTCGCGGCTTGGCGTTACCCGGAAGACGATGTAGAGATCCCCGGCTGGGCCACCGTTTTCACCGGCGTCACCCTGGCCCTGGAGGCGCATCTGCTGGCCGTCGTCAACCCCGGCTGGAACCTTGACTTCCAGTTCGTGGCGCTCGTGAACGTGCCCGCTCCCGTGGCAGGTGGTACAACGATTTTCAGGCTTGATCACCTGACCGGTCCCGTTACATTCTGGGCAGGTCGTCTGGGACTGGATGTTGCCCAGCGGCGTCTGCCGAACGGTCACGATGAAGCCCCGACCGCCACAGCGCTGACAGGTCGAAGCGGATTTGCCCGGCTTAGCACCGGTGCCGTGACAGGTCTTGCACTGCTCATCCCGGTCGTACTTGATGGTCGTGGTCTTCCCAAAGACGGCATCCATAAAGTCCAGGGTCATGGCATACTGAAGGTCCCGTCCCGGACGTGGTGCCGTTGGGTCCTGCTGCCGCGAGCGGCCGCCACCAAAGAACTGGCTAAAGATGTCGTCAAAACCGCCAGCACCGCCGAAGCCTTGACCACCAAAGCCCTGGCCGCCGAAACCACCAAAGCCGCCCTGGCCGGCACCGGCCTGGTCAGCCGTGGTCCCGAATTGGTCGTACTGGGCCCGCTTATTCTTGTCATGCAGGACCTCGTAGGCCTCGTTGATCTTCTTAAACTTTTCTTCCGCTCCCGGTTCGTGGTTGACGTCAGGGTGGTACTTAGCAGCCAGGCGCCGGTAAGCATGGTTAATGTCTGAGTCTGAGGCGTCCTTAGAAACACCTAAAATATCATAGTAACTTTCTTCTGCCATTTATATCCCTCACAACTTAATTGCTTGTTTAGTTATACCACACTTCGCAAAGCAAAGTAAAAGCCAAAGTCCTGTCAAACGATGGCCTTTGGCTTTTTACTTACATTTTTGTCTGATTACTTCTTGTCGTCTGGCGTAACGTCCTTGAAGTCGCCGTTAACAGTATTGCCATCATCGCCATTTTGGCCGTTGTTACCGTTGTTGGCACCACCGTTATTCGGGTTTGCGCCACCTTGGGCGTTGCCTTGTTGGCCCTGCGCCTGTTGGTAAAGCTTGACACTCAGGTCCTGGATAACCTTGTTCAAGGCGTCCTTCTTGGCCTTCATGTCGTCCAAGTTGCCGCTCTCCTTGGCCTTCTTCAGGTCGTCACGAGCGCTTTCAGCCTTCTTGATGTCGTCTTCAGGAACCTTGCCCTTGACTTCCTTCAAGGTCTTGTCGACTTGGAAGAGCTCCTGGTCAACTTCGTTCTTGAGGTCAACCTCTTCCTTCTTCTTCTTGTCGGCAGCGGCGTGCTCTTCGGCATCCTTCTTCATCCGTTCAATTTCTTCATCGGACAGGCCGGAGTTGGACTTGATCGTGATGTTTTGCTTCTTGTGGGTCCCCTGGTCTTCGGCAGAAACGTTTACGATCCCGTTCTTGTCGATGTCGAAGGTAACCTTGATTTGTGGAACACCACGGGGAGCAGCTGGAATGTCAGTCAGCTGGAAGTTCCCCAGGGTCTTGTTGTCGGCAGCCATTGGCCGTTCACCCTGCAGGACGTGGATGTCAACGGCAGACTGGTTATCAGCAGCCGTGGAGAAGATCTGACTCTTGGAAGTTGGAATGGTCGTGTTCCGATCAATCAGCTTGGTGAAGACCCCACCCATGGTTTCAATCCCCAGGGACAGTGGCGTAACATCAAGCAGCACAACATCCTTAACGTCACCGGTCAGCACACCACCCTGAATGGCAGCACCGAGGGCAACGGCTTCGTCAGGGTTGATGGAGTGGTTTGGTTCCTTGCCAGTCAGGTCCTTAACCATTTCCTGAACGGCTGGGATCCGGGTAGAACCACCGTTTAAGATCACTTCGTCAATGTCATCAAATGACAGGTCAGCATCCTTCAAAGCATTCAGAACTGGTTGCTTAGTCCGTTCAACCAGATCATTAGTCAGTTGGTTGAATTGGGCACGGCTCAGCGTCTTTTCCAGGTGCAGTGGACCGTTTTCACCAGCGGAAATGAATGGCAGGCTGATTTGGGCTTCTTGAACACCGGAAAGGTCCTTCTTGGCCTTTTCAGCGGCATCCTTCAGCCGTTGCAGGGCCATCTTGTCGGTGGACAGGTCAACGCCGTGTTCTTCCTTGAAGCCATCGATCAACCAATCCATGATCTTTTGGTCGAAGTCATCCCCACCCAGGTGCGTGTCACCGTTCGTGGAGAGTACTTGGAAGACCCCGTCACCGAGTTCCAGGATGGAAACATCGAAGGTCCCACCACCAAGGTCGTAAACCAGGATCTTTTCGTCCTTATCCTGCTTGTCCAGGCCGTAAGCCAGTGAGGAAGCAGTTGGTTCGTTGATAATCCGCTTAACATCCAGGCCGGCAATCTTTCCGGCATCCTTGGTTGCCTGACGCTGAGCATCGTTGAAGTAGGCTGGCACGGTGATAACGGCCTTGTCAACCGTGTCACCGATGTAGTCTTCGGCGTACTTCTTCAGGTACTGCAGAATCATGGCAGAAATTTCTTGTGGCGTGTACTTCTTGCCATCAACTTCAACCGTGTAGCCGGCTTCACCCATGTGACTCTTGATGGATGAAATCGTGTTCGGGTTGGTGATTGCTTGCCGCTTGGCAACTTCACCGACTTGTGTTTCGCCATTCTTGAATGAAACAACGGATGGCGTCGTCCGACTACCTTCCGGGTTAGTAATAATCTTTGGTTCGTTACCTTCCATCACGGCAACGGCGGAGTTAGTAGTACCTAAATCAATACCAATAATCTTGTTACTTGCCATTGTTTAATTCCCTCTTTTTAATATTTAATTATCATTAATTATTGTGCAACAACAACCATTGCTGGGCGCAGGACCCGGTCCTTCAGCTGGTAGCCAGCCTGCAGAACCTGGACCACGGTGTCTGGTTTTTGATCATCCTGAACCGGAACGGTTTGAACCGCCTGGTGCAGGGTCGGATCAAAGGGCTTGTCCAAAGCCTCGATCTCGGTAATTCCGTGATCCTTTAGGGCAGCAATCAGGTGGTCGTGAACCATCTGGATCCCGTGCTTGAGCTGCTTACCGTTTTCGTCCGTGACTTCAATCGTCAGGGCGCGCTTCAGGTTGTCCAGCACCGGCAGGACGGACTTGGCGAGGTCCTGACCATCATACTTTAAGATCTGGGCCCGTTCCTTGTTGAAGCGGTTCGTCATGTTTTGAATCTCCGCCTCAGCCCGCAGGTACTTGTCGTCCTTGTCATCGAGTTGTTGCTTCAAATCCTTGATCTGTGCTTCAAGCTCTTCTTCACGGCTTGGCTTAGCGGCTTTGTCAGCCTGCTTTGCCTGCTTTTGCTCATCCTTTGCTTCATTTGCTTTAGATGAGGCCGCTTGTTTCTTGGCTTGCTGTTCTTCCTTGTCTGCCAATTAACTCGCCTCCTATGAATCGTAGTAATGTCGATAGAAACCTAACAGACGCTTGGCCAGCTCCTGCCGGAAGGCATTCACCAGACCAATTGTCCGTGAGTACGGCATTCTGGTCGGCCCGAGCACGGCGATGATGCCCTTGCCATATTGGTCAACATCGTAGGTCGCCGTAATCAGACTGTAGTTGTCGAGTACCTTATCCTTGGAAATCTCGGAACCAATCCGCACGTTGACGCCCTGGTCGTTGAGATCGGCGTCAAGCAGGTGGGAAAGCTGATCATTGTGGTCGAGCAGCTGGTACATCGTCTGCAGCGACTGCGGATCCTTGTTGTTCGAGAAATTCAAAAGGTTCAGTCGGCCGCCAATGAAGAATTGCTCCCGGGCAGCCTTGGAAACGACATTATCAAAAAGATCCAGGAAGCCATCGGCGCTGTGCATGTAGTGCATGACGCGCAATGGGATATCGTCATTCAGCCGCTTCAAGACGGTTGACAGTGGCAGGCCCACCAGTTGGTCATTGATCATTCGAATGACCGCTTGCAGGGCCTCCGGGTCAACGTCCCGTGACAGGGTGAAGGCTTGGCTCTCCACGTCCCCGCTGTCGGTAACCAGGATGGCAATCACCTTTTGGTTGCCCAGTGGGACCAGACGGAAGCCGCTCAAGCGAACGTCTTCTTGCTCTGGCTTCAGGGTCACGGCGGTGTATGACGTCAGGTTTGATAAAATATCAGCCGAGTGCGAGATGATTTCATCAATCTTCTGGAAACTGGTCCCCAGTGAGTTCTGAATAACGATCAGGTCGTTATCGGTGACCGCCCGCGGATTAAGCAGGTGATCAATGTAATAACGGTAACCGTCCTTGGAAGGCACCCGCCCCGAAGACGAGTGTTCCTTAGCGATCAGGCCCTGTTTTTCCAGAACCGCCATCTCGTTGCGCACCGTCGCCGGGCTGACCTTAAACGGCAGCTTTTCAGCCAGGTGCTTGGAACCCACGGGTTGACCAGTTGACGTGTATTGACGTACAATCGCTTGCAGGATCTTGTTTTGACGCTGTGTTAGCATATTAATCACTTCCCCTTTTAGCACTCTTTAGGGTTAAGTGCTAAGCACACTGTATAATATACCAACCACCACGCTAAAAGTCAAGAAATGTCAAACAGTTTTGAGGAGATTTTTTAATGGATAATAATCAGCAACGCTACCTCCAGCCGCACAGTGCACAGGAGGCAATGGAGATCATCCAGCGCCTCTTCAATAAGTACCGCAACGCGCCACTGACCAACGAGCTGCTGGCCTATCACAACAACCTGATCTACCGCCTGCAGTCGGACATCAAAGAAGCGGCCAAGAAGGAAGGCAATCCGGAACGTCTCAAGGAGATTGACCAGATGACCGACATCATGCGGTCCTGGACCAACCTCAAATTGACCGGCCACCCCTTCTACGGCAAGATGCGGCACTTCCAACTGGCGGTCGACGACGGGCCAAAGTTCAAGCGCCACGTGCACCGCATTCACCAAACCGGCGGCCACCGTGCTAGTCGGCATTAATAAAAACGAGCCGCCTCAAGGTGAGCTCGTTTTTATTATTATTTATTGGTAATGCTGATGCTAGCGTTGGCATATTTATCCGAGCCCTGGTCAATCAGATCCACTACCGCCCGCGGATCGGCCTCAACAACTTCATAATTTGCGTTAGCTAACTTAGCCGCCGAACGGGTCATGGCCCGCAGGTGGTGACTGCTTTGCTCCAAACGCGCGCAAATTTCTTGCCCCAGCGGACTCGTGGCCTCAATCACTAAAACGTTCATTTCAATCGCTCCTTTTCTTTGATTAGAACGATCATACGCCCGCTCCGGTTACCCGAGGCAAGAGAAAATTTTATTTTCAACATAAAAAGGTCAAGCACCGCAACAGTGCTTGGCCTTTTCCTTTAGGATAAAATTTGGTCTTCGAGTACGGGACGGTGGGCAACCACCTGGCGGGCTGCCTGTTCGTCGCGCTTCATCTGGGCAACGAGCTCATCGGCCCCGGCAAACTTCTCCTCACCGCGCAGGTACTGGTACCAGCGCACCTTGACCTCTTCGCCATAAACCATCTGGGAGAAGTCAAAGAGGTTAATCTCGAGGGTCAGTTGGTTGTCGTCGCCAAAGGTAATGTTACGACCAACACTCGCCATTCCCCCGTACCAGTGGCCACCGATCAAAACGTCGGTGGCGTACACGCCGATCCCGGGAAGGCGCTCCGGCGTTGGCGTCTCAACATTGATGGTTGGGAAGCCCAACGTCCGCCCCCGGGCCAGGCCGTGAACAATTAGGCCGGTGGTGGTGTAGTAGTAACCGAGCTCCGCGTTTGCCTCCTGGATCTGGCCGGCATCGATCAGCTGACGGATCAGGCGGGACCCCACCTTTTCGTTACCGTCCTCCGTAAATTTCGGCACCGTGACAACCTCAAAACGGCCGCGGGCATAGGCGGGCAGCTTAGCCATCGAGGCAGTTTCAGCTGGGCCATAGGTGTGGTCAAAGCCCGCCACTACCACCTGACTGTGAAAACCGTCCGCCAGGTACTGGTCGACAAAGTCTTGGGGCGCCAGCGCGGCAAACTGGGAGGTAAAGCTAACGAGGTAGACGCGGTCAACACCCAGCTGCTCCAGCAAAGCCAGCTTGCGTTCGGTCGTCGAAAGGTACTTGAAGCCGCCCGGGTATTGCCGGTAAACGACGCCAGGAGCGTGGCTATAGGTGAGCACTGCTAAAGGCAAGTCCCGTTGCTGGGCAATCTCCTTGGCCCGCCGAATGACCGCCTGGTGTCCCCGGTGGACTCCATCGAAGAAGCCCATCGCAAGCACGACGGGACCCGCCGGAATCAGCTTGGAATCCAGGGGATGATGAATTTTAATTACTTGCACGACTCATTCCCCCCTATTTAACCGAAAACATCTTAGTTGGCTTGTAGTACTGGTGGTCACGGTGATACAGGGCTTTTACGGCCTGTTGATACTTCAAGACGATTGAATCGCCGGCCGGCTTGACCTCATCGCTTTTCAGCCAACCACCGTTTTGCACTGCCTTCCACTGGTCGGCACTCAGCTCCATGGCCGGATAGTCCTTGAGGGCGTAGTCGAGTGGGTAGAAGTAGTGCTGAATCGTTCCCGTCGCGACGGCGTCCTGAATGTCGCTCAGGCTCAGCGTTTGGTCAAGGGTGAACCCCCCGCTCTTCAGCCGGGTCAGCCAGCTCATTGTTCCCGGATACCCCAGGTTTTTGGCGAGATCCACCACCAGGGTCCGGACGTAGGTCCCCTTCGTGCAGTCAACCTTGAACCTGACCCGCTGCTGCTTGGTCTGGTCATCATAGTCGGTTCCTAGTAGGGCAAAGCGCTCGATGGTGACGTGGCGAACCGGACGCTCAACGGTCTCTCCGGCCCGGGCATACTCGTAAAGCCGCTTGCCCTTGACCTTGACGGCCGAATACATCGGGGGGATTTGGGTGATTTCCCCGGTCATTTTATCCATTTCTTCCTGGATCCTTTCGGCGGGAATCGCTGCGGTTACCGGCTGAGCCGCAATGATCTCCCCCTCCAGGTCCTCGGTCGTGGTGGCCTCACCAATGAGGAGTTCACCCTGGTACTGTTTTCCCGACTGCATCAGGTAATCGACGACCTTGGTGGCACTGCCGACACAGATTGGCAGGACCCCGTCGACGGCCGGATCGAGGGTCCCCGAGTGGCCAATCTTTTTGGTTTGCAGGATCCTGCGTAAGCGACTAACGCAGTCAAAGCTCGTCATGCCGCGTTCTTTGTATAAGGGAATAATTCCATCCATTCCATCATTCCTCCACAAAAATAAAAAGCGGGGTAATCCGCCCCGCTCTTGTTAGTTCTTTTCCTGTTGGTGCAGCTGGTTGATTAATTGATCAATCCGGCTGCCATAGGCGATTGACTTATCCCGTTCGAACTTGATGGCCGGGGTCTTGAAGATGTTCAAGCGGGCCCCCAGTTCGCTCCGGATCAGGCCGGTTGCCTTGTCAAGGCCGGCCTGGGCCTTCTCACCGTCGGAAGCCAAATCGGACAGCAGACTGTAGTAAATGGTGGCCTGCTGAAGATCACCGGTCACGTCAACGCCGGTAATCGTAATGCCCTTCACCCGGGGATCACGCACCCGTTTTAACAGGATATCATCAACCTCCCGCTGGATTTCCCCAGCCAGGCGGTCAACCCGAAATTGTTTGCTTGGCATAAAATTCTCCTTCAGTTCTACTTAACCGGAACTTCCTTCATTTGGTAAGCTTCGATCACATCATTTTCCTTGATGTCGTTGTAGTTGGCAATCGTCAGCCCGCATTCAAAGCCGGCCTTGACTTCCTTAACGTCGTCCTTGAACCGCTTCAGACTCCCCAGTTCACCTTCGTAAACGACCACGCCGTCACGAACCAGACGAACCTTGGAATCCCGGGTAATCTTACCGGAAGTAACCATCCCACCGGCAATCGTCCCAATCTTGGAAGCCTTGTACAATTGACGAACTTCAACTTCACCAATCGTCTCTTCCTTGTAGACTGGTTCCAGCATCCCCTTCATGGCGTCTTCAACTTCCTCGATGGCCTTGTAAATGACCCGGTGAAGCCGAATATCGATGTTGTTGGAATCAGCCAGCGACTTAGCAACCGGTGTTGGCCGAACGTTGAAACCAATGATAACGGCGTTGGAAGCCTCGGCCAGGGTAACGTCGCTCTGGCTGATGGCACCAACGGCCTGGTGAATGATGTCCACCCGGACGCCATCAACCTTGATCTTCTGCAGACTCTGGCTCAGGGCCTCAACGGAACCCTGCACATCGGCCTTGATGATCAGCGGCAGGGTCTTCATCTTCCCCTTCTGCATCGTGGCGAAGAGGTTGTCCAGGGTAACGTGAGAAGTCCGTTGCCGTTCCTTCTCCTGGGCCTGCTTTGCCCGGGCTTCACCGGCTGCTCGCGCCGTCTTTTCATCGTCGAAGGCCACGAACCGGTCCCCGGCTTCTGGCACATCGTTTAACCCGGTGATTTCGACTGGCGTGGCTGGTGTAGCGGACTTGATCCGACGACCGTTTTCGTTGGTCATCGTCCGAATCCGACCAAAGGTATTGCCGACAACGACCGGGTCCCCAACGTGAAGGGTCCCCTGTTGAATCAGGACGGTCGCAACTGGACCTTTACCCTGGTCAAGCCGTGCTTCGACAACGGAACCGGCACCGTTTTGGTCTGGGTTGGCCTTCAGTTCCATCATTTCGGCCTGGAGCAGGATCATGTCCAGCAGCTCGTCGATGTTCTTGCCGAACTTGGCTGAGATGTTGACGAAGATCGTGTCCCCACCCCAGTCTTCAGGAATCAGGTTGTACTTGGCCAGCTCTTCAGTGACCCGGTCGGGGTTAGCACCCGGCTTATCAATCTTGTTGATAGCAACGATGATTGGTGTCTTCGCTGCCTGGGCGTGGTGAATGGCCTCGACCGTCTGTGGCATGACCCCGTCATCGGCCGCAACCACCAGAACGGTGATATCGGTGATGTCGGCACCCCGCGCACGCATTTCGGTGAAGGCCGCGTGCCCTGGCGTATCCAGGAAGGTAATCAGCTGGTCATTGTAGTGAACCTGGTAGGCACCGAT
Organism: Limosilactobacillus sp.; assembly: GCF_022482365.1. Classification (NCBI taxonomy): domain Bacteria; kingdom Bacillati; phylum Bacillota; class Bacilli; order Lactobacillales; family Lactobacillaceae; genus Limosilactobacillus; species Limosilactobacillus sp. The sequence goes on along the minus strand of NZ_JAKVPE010000001.1, from coordinate 200,695 downwards.
TTCCTGGGTGATCCCACCGGCTTCGTGCTCGGTAATGTGGGAGTGACGCAGCTTATCCAGCAGGGTCGTCTTCCCGTGGTCAACGTGACCCATTACCGTAACAACTGGTGGCCGTGAAACGAGGTGAGTGGTGTTTTCTTCCTCTTCCTCAAAGATCTTGTCGATATCGGAAACGTCCACTTCAACCTTTTCCTTGGCTTCGATGCCGTAATCAGCTGCCAGCAGTTCAATCGTGTCCTTGTCCAGTGACTGGTTCTGGTTGATCATTACCCCCAGCATGAACAGCTTCTTGATGATTTCAGCTGGTGACCGGTGCAAGAGCTTGGCCAGGTCCTGGGCGTTCATCCCTTCGGTGTATTCCAGAACGTCCGGCAACGGCTTATCCTTCCGCTGGGTTGGCTGCTTATGCTCAACCTCGCGGAGACGGCGGTTCTTGTTATGCTTATTGCGCTTGTTGCGCTTCTTATTGTGGCGGTTGTTGTTATTATTGTTTAAGCTGCCGCCGAACCGGCCCCCACCATTATGGCGCTGGTGGTTATTATTCTCGTTATTTTCACGCCGGGTCTGGGCTTCGGCATGGTTGGCCTTGTGTTCGTGACGTTCCTCATGCTGTTGTTGACTAGCCTTTTGCTGGCTCTTATGGGAGTGGTTCTCCTGATGCTTAGCTGCTTGATGCTTGGCAGGCTTGGCCTTTTGCTGGGCAGCCGGCTTGGCCTTTGCCTGCGGCTTATTGCCCTTACTATTAGCGCTACCGTTCTTCACAACGCTGCGCAGCTTGTTGGCTTCTTCGGGGGTTACCGAAGACATGTGGCTCTTAATCGCCATGCCCTGCTGCTTTGCCACCTTCACCAAGTTCTTGCTTGGCATCTTGAGCTCTTTTGCTAGTTCATAAATTCGTTCCTTGGCCATACGCTCACGCTCCTTATTCCATTGTAGTTAATTCCTCAAACTTTCTTGCAAATCCAGATTGCATCACACCAAAAACGGTTCTTGCCTGGCCCGTTGCCTGACTGAGTTGTTCCCGCGTAAAGTGCTGGTCGCACGGGACGTGATAAAACTTACACTTATCGGTAAACTTTTTCACGCTCGCCGCACCCGCATCACTTGCGAGGAAGACAAACTTTGCCTTATTCGTTTGAATGTTTTTTAAGACGATTCCCTCACCACTGGTCAGCTGACCCGCGCGACGGGCAAGCCCCAGCAGATTTAAGATCGCTTCTTGATTAGTTTTTTGCATCTTTGCCAAAGAGTTCCTGCCGGGCCTGCAGGTGGTCAGTGTACTGGATCAGCTCATCGTAAAATGAGTCATCTAAATCCACGTGAAAGGCCTTCTCAAAGGTCCGTTCCGCCTTGGCCCGTTTGGCAATGGCAACGTCAACGGCGATGTAAGCTCCCCGGCCGGCTTTCTTGCCGGTTGGGTCGAGGGAAACCTCGCCATCCTTGTTCTTAACGACCCGGATCAATTGCCGCTTGGGCATCATTTCGCCCGTTACAATATCCTTGCGCATCGGTACTTTTCTCTTTTTCATTATTTTCACCCCGTTGCTCAATTATTAATTCTGCTGCTATTCAGCGTCCGTTGGTTGATCATCGCCTGCTGCAGGTGCGTCATCGGTGTCTACCGGTGCGTCCTCATCAGCCATGGCTTCCTGCTTTTCCAGTTCTTCCATTTCGGAAACGGACTTGATGTCGATCTTGTACTTCGTCAGCCGGGCAGCCAAGCGGGCGTTTTGCCCCCGCTTCCCGATGGCCAGTGACAGCTGGTTATCTGGAACCACGACCGTGCAGGAACGCTCGACTTCCTTTGGCGCCGGCGCTTCGCTTGCAGTGGTTTCTTCCGTCTCCGGTGCGTCCGTGTCAGTGTCCACCTGATCTTCTGCTGGCTGGTCCGTGTCTTCAGTTTCCGGTGCTGGTTGTTCTTCCGGTTCGTTGAAAATTACGTCCTGAACGTCGGCCGGATTGAGGGCGTTAGCGATGAACTGGGCCGGATCCTTGACGTATTCGACGATGTCCATGTTTTCGCCATCCAATTCGTTGACAATTGCTTGAACCCGGGAGCCCCGCGGACCAACGCAGGTGCCGACTGGGTCGACGTTTGGATCGTTGGAGTAAACCGCGACCTTGGCCCGGTCGCCGGCTTCACGAGCGATGTTTTCAATCAGAACGGTCCCGTCCTTGATTTCAGGAACTTCCCGTTCAAAGAGCCGCTTCAACAGTTCTGGGGCAGTCCGACTGACGTAAATCTGCGGCCCCCGCTTGTCATCGTTGACCCGGGAAACGTAAACCTGAATCCGGTCGTGAACGTGGTAATGCTCGTTTGGCATCTTGTCCCGGAAGCCCATTGCCCCCTCGACACCGTCGCCAAGGTCAACGTAGGTAAAGCGTTTGTCCTCCCGGGAAACCTCACCGGTGACGATTTCGTTTTCGTAGGTCTTGTACTTATTGTAAATGATTTTCCGCTCTTCTTCACGCAGCCGTTGCATGACGACCTGTTTGGCAGTTTGGGCGGCAATCCGGCCGAAGTTGCGTGGCGTCACCTCTTCACGAATTTCATCGCCAACATCGTAGCCCTGGCCGTGAGGCAGCTTCCGGGCGTCTTCCAGGCTCATGAATTCGTTCGGGTCATTTTCCACGGCCTCTTCGTCATCGGTAATCGTCTTGACCGCGTATACCTTGATGTTACCGGTCAGGGAATTGAATTCAACCTCGACGTTTTTCTCACCGTAGTTTTGTTTGTAGGCCGTTTCGAGCGCTTGCTCGAGGGCGTCAATAATAACTTCCTTCTTGATCTCCTTTTCCTTTTCCAGGTAGTTCAGGGCGCCAATCATTTCCTCATTGACTCTTGACTTGCTCACTTGAGACACTCCTTTAATTAAAACTTGATTGCCAACCGTGCTTGGGCAATTTTACTCCGGTCGATGACGACCTGGCGATGACGGGTCTTGTCCATGTAATCCAACGTTAATTCCTTATCCGACAGCTTGGTCAGGGTTCCCTCGTAGACCTTCTTGCCATCAATTTGCTGGTAGAGGGAAACGTGGATGTAATCATTAACCGCCCGCTGGTAATCCTGTTCGTTCTTCAGCGGCCGCTCGGCACCCGGTGATGACACCTCCAGGAAGTAGGCCTGGGGAATCGGGTCGGGCTCGACGTTGTCCAGGGCCTCGCTCAGCTGGTCACTGACCGTCGCGCAGTCCTCCAGGGTGATCCCGCCGTCCTTATCAATGTAGACCCGCAGGTACCAACTCTTCCCTTCCTTGACGAATTCAATATCGTAAAGGTAGAAGTCGTGTTCTGCCAGGATCGGTTCAACCAGTCCTTTGACGGTTTCGACAACAGTACTCATATTTTGTCACCTCCATCGTTTGCAATAAAAAGAGCGAGCATCACTGCTCACTCCCACGAGTTATTTACCATGATTTAGTTTAGCATAAAAGGACCGCAAAGACAAACTAAAACGCCAGCCGTTGACAAAGTTCGTCAGGGCTGACGTAGTTTTCAGTTAGCTTTGATTTTAGAACAGGCTCAGTTGATTCTCGTCCGGCAGATCGTCTAAGACGTGATTGGTCGTCAAGAAGTCAATGAGCGTCTGTGAAACCTTGCCCCGCTCGGCCAGGTCCTCCTTCGACAGGAAGGGCTTTTCCTCTCTGGCGGCCACAATCTGCTTAGCAACGTTGAGACCCAAGCCCGGAACGGCCCGGAACGGCGCGATCAGGCTGTCGCCGTCGATCAGCCAGTTCGAGGCATCGGAACGGTTCAGGTCCACCATCTTGAACTTAAAGCCCCGCTCCAGCATTTCGTTGGCCAGTTCCAGGATCGTCAGCAGGCTCTTGTCCTTGGCGGAGGCGTCGTTCCCCTGCTGGTTGATTTCCGCCATCCGGTGCTTAACGGCATCCTTACCGTGGGCCATGGCAACAACATCAAAGTCATCGGCCCGCACGGAGAAGTAGGCACAGTAGTAGACCAGCGGGAAGTAGACCTTAAAGTAGGCAATCCGCAGCGCCATCAGGACGTAGGCGGCGGCGTGGGCCCGCGGGAACATGTACTTGATCTTAAGACAAGAATCCATGTACCATTGCGGGACGTTAGCCTTGCGCATCTTTTCCTGCCATTCGTCCGGGATCCCCCGGCCGTGCCGAACGGATTCCATCACCTGGAAGGAGGTTTCGGAGTCCAACCCGTAGTGAATCAGGTCGGTCATGATGTTGTCACGACAACCAATCACGTTGGCAATCGTGGCCGTCCCCTCCTTGATCAGCTCCTGGGCGTTGTCCAGCCACACCCCGGTCCCGTGCGAGAGGCCGGAAATCTGCAGCAGCTGCGAGTAGTTCTTCGGGTGGGTATCGTTTAACATCCCCCGGACGAAGCGGGTCCCGAATTCCGGCAGCCCCAGCGTCCCGGTCTTACTCTGGATCTGTTCCTCGGTCACGCCGAGTTGCTTTGGACTGGAGAAGAGCGACATGACCCCCGGATCATTCATTGGAATCGTCCGCGGGTTGATCCCGGAAAGGTCCTGAAGGGCACGGATCATCGTCGGGTCATCGTGGCCCAGTATATCCATCTTCAGGATGTTATCGTGGATCGAGTGGAAATCAAAGTGGGTCGTTTCCCAGGCGGCGTTTTGGTCATCGGCCGGGTATTGAACCGGCGTAAAGTCGTAAATGTCCATATCATCGGGAACAATGATGATCCCGGCCGGGTGCTGCCCGGTCGTCCGCTTGACGCCGGTTGCGCCCTTAGCCAGCCGATCTTCCTCGGCCCCGCGGAACTGAACATCCTTGTCCCGCTCGTAGGCCTTGACATATCCGTAGGCGGTCTTGTCGGCCACCGTTCCGATCGTCCCGGCCCGGAACACGTTCTTCTCACCGAAGAGGACCTTCATGTAGTTGTGGGCAATTGGCTGGTAGTCACCGGAGAAGTTCAAATCGATATCCGGCACCTTATTCCCCTTGAACCCTAAGAAGGTCTGGAATGGAATATCGTGCCCATCCTTGACCAGGAGGGTGCCACACTTCGGGCACTTGCGCTCGGGAAGGTCAAAGCCCGAGCTGTACTCACCCTTGGTATAGAAGTGACAGTACTGACACTTCGGGCAACGATAATGCGGTGGCAACGGGTTAACCTCGGTGATCCCTGACAAAGTGGCCACCACACTGGAACCAACGGAACCCCGGGACCCAACCAGGTAGCCGTCCTTGTTGGACTTGGCAACCAGCCGCTGGGCAATCAGGTAAATGACCGAGAACCCGTTCTTGACGATACTATTTAATTCCAGGCGCACCCGGTCCTGAACAATCTTTGGCAGTGGATCCCCGTACCAGGCCTTGGCGGTATTCCAGGTCCGGTCCTGAATTTCCTGTTCGGCCCCCTTCATGTGCGGCGTGTAAAGGCGGTCCTTGACCGGTCGAATATCGTCATCGATCATATCGGCCACCTGGTGGGTGTTGTCAACGACGATCTCGTGAGCTTTGTCCGCCCCCAGGAAGCTGAACTCGTTGAGCATCTCATCGGTCGTCCGGAAGTGAACGTCGGGCCGCTGGGTCCGGTTCAGTGGGTTGGCGCCCCCCTGGGAATTGATCAGAATCTTGCGGTAGATGCCGTCGTGGGGATCCAGGTAGTGAACGTCACCGGTCGCCACCACCGGCTTCTTGAGTTCCGTCCCCAGCTTGACCATGTTCTTGAGAATGTCTTCCAGGTGGGCATCGTCAGCGATCACGTGCTGCTCCAAGAGTGGCGCGTAGTTTGGCTTGGGCTGGACCTCGATGAAATCATAGTCCTGGGCCTTGCGCAGCGCAACCGGGTATCCCTTTTCCATCATTGCCGTGAAGACCTCGCCGGATGAGCAGGCGGTCCCCAGCAGAATTCCCTTGCGGTACTTCTCCAGCACCGTCCGCGGAATCCGCGGTACCCGGTGGAAGTACTTGACGTTGGCAAAGGAGACCAGCTTAAAGAGGTTCTTCAATCCGACTTGGGTTTGAGCCAGCAGGGTCACGTGGTATGGCCGCCCGTGCTTGTAGGCATCGTTATCGGCCATGTGCTTGTTAAGGTCGTCCACGTAACGAATCTCGTAGCGCTTTTCGGCGTCCTTGAGGAACTTGTAGAGCAGGTGTCCCGTGGCCTCCGCATCGTAGTTGGCCCGGTGGTGGTGTTCCAGCGAAACCTTGAACTTCTTACTTAGGGTGTTCAGCCGGTAACCCCGCATTTCTGGATAAAGGAACCGGGCCAGCGGCAGGGTATCGATAACTGGTTCGGTAATCTCTTCCATTCCGTGGCGCCGGTAACCGGTGTCCATAAAGCCCATGTCGAAGGAAACGTTGTGCCCGGCAATGATGCAACCGTCGCAGAAAGCCTTGAACATCTTGAAGACTTCTTCTTCGGTCTTCGAGCCGTGCACCATCTCATCCGTGATGCTGGTCAGGTTGGTCGTCTGCTCCGACAGCGGGAAGCCGGGGTCAATGAATTCGTCGAAACGCTCCAAAACATTGCCATCCTGCATCTTAACGGCGGATAGTTCGATCACCTTATCGTAGATGGCGGACAGCCCGGTCGTTTCCACGTCGAAGATCACGTAGGTATTGCCCTTTAGGGTCGCGTGATTTTCGTTATAAACCAGCGGGATCCCGTCGTCGACCACGTTGGCCTCCATCCCGTAGATCATCTTTAAGTTGAACTTCTTACTGGCCTTGAAGGCTTCCGGAAAGGCTTGAACGTTTCCGTGGTCAGTCACGGCAATTGCTGGCTGGCCCCACTCGTGGGCGCGCTGGGCCAGTTCGGTAATCGAATTGGTAGCGTCCATCTGGCTCATCTCGGTGTGAGCGTGGAGTTCGATTCGCTTGTCGTCTGCCGGGGCCTTGTCCTGGCGCTGGGCATGCTGAATTTGGTTGATGTCGTAGGCGTTGATTACCAGGTCATGCATCCAGGTGTCTTCCTGCACCGGTCCCCGGACCTTCAGCCACATTCCCGCCTTGATGTTGGCAAACTGAGCCTCGTCGTCGGCGTTGCGGGAGAACTTCTTGACCGCAAAAGAAGAGGTGTAGTCGGTAATTTCAAAGGTCAACAGCTGACGGCCGGAGCGCAGTTCGCGCACTTCGGAGTTAAAAACGTAGCCCTCGACGACCACGTTGCGCTCTTCCCCCTGAATATCCTTCATCTGGACCACCGGCTGCTGGTCATTGATCACCCGCCCAAGCTGGGCCGGACCATCGGCTGGTGCGGGCGCATCATGCTTGGCCCGGCTCTTGGCCTTGGCACTGTTCTTCTTGATCTGGGCCATCGCCTTGGCCGCCAGGGCCGCGTCGGCCGCCTCATGCTTCGCCTTGAGTTCCTTGATCATCGCCTGGGAGGCCGACTCGTCTACGAAGGGGTGAATCCGGAACTTGGGAAAGCCCAGTTCCTGGTAGCGCTGCTCAACCCGGCTCAGAAGCTTTTGTACCAGGAGATCCTTGACCACCTCGTTTTCCACCACCAGGGTGACTCGGCCGTCCTTGACCTCGGGACTGGTCTGCATGCAGGCCTGGCGCAGCATCGCCGAATCCTGGGCCGTTTCATCGACGATGTATTCCCAGTAGTCACCAATCTTCTGCTGGTCCAATTCGGTCATCGGGCTGCTAATCTGGACCCGCACCCCGGCAATATCGCTAAAGCCCCGGGTCAGGGCCGCCATTAATTCCTGAAACAGGCCAAAGGGCAGTGCCTGACGAAAGAGCAGGTGAAATTCCCACACCCGCGAATTCTTGTGAACCACCACCGATTGGATGGCAGCACTTTGAAAGGCGGCGTTGTCCTTTTCCGGGAAGTGAATCTGTTCCATTAATTTGCCAAACAGTTCGTGTCGATTCAAACCCAAGCTAGTATCCTCCTATCTAAAAATGTGGTGCAAATCTTTGATTAGCTTTGCAACCACATTTTTTCCTGCGTTTATTTTAACCTGTTTTACTTAGCTTCGCCATTCAATTGCTTCAGCAGGATGCCAACCGTGTTGACAACTTCTTCCTGCTTGACCTCAATGGTTTCACCGGTCTTGCGGATCTTGACTTCCACGATTCCATCGGCCGCCTTCTTACCAACCGTGATCCGGATTGGCAGACCAATCAGATCGGAGTCGGCAAACTTAACCCCGGCCCGTTCCTTCCGGTCGTCGACCAGCACTTCGTAGCCGGCAGCGGTCAGCTGTTTGTCCAACTCGTCGGCCATGGCCATTTGGTCATCCTTCTTCGCGTTGACCGGAATGACGTGAACGTCAAATGGTGCAATGCTGTCCGGCCAAACCAGACCGTTTTCGTCCGCATTTTGTTCGGCAACCGCGGAGAGCAGCCGGGTAACCCCGATTCCGTATGAACCCATGATTACATCGACCAGGCGACCATTGTTATCAAGCACCTGGGCACCGAGCTTTTCAGAATAGTGGGTTCCCAGCTTGAAGATGTGACCGACTTCGATCCCCGGCGTGAATTTCAGCGGCTGACCGTCAGGGGCAATTTCGCCCTCCTTGACGTTCCGGAAGTCACCGAATTGGTCCACCCGGAAGTCGCGGTCAATGTTGGCGTTGATGTAGTGGTGGCCATCGTCGTTAGCACCACAGGCCATGTTGACCAGAACCTTGACGTAGTTGTCGGCCAGGATCTTAACGTCTTCGCCAACGCCAACCGGACCCAGGGAACCCGGATGAGCGCCGAGGTACTTAACGGCATCCTCTTCATCGGCAAGCGTCAGGTCTTCGCAGTCCAGGGCATTCTTGACCTTGGCCTCGTTTACCTCGTCGTTGCCCCGCATCAGAACCATGACCGGCTGGTACTCGTCCTCGCTCATCTTAGCCATGAAGAACATTGCCTTCAGGATCTGGTCAGCAGGAACGCCCAGACTTTCGGCTGCCTCATCGACGGAGTGGGCGCCCGGTGTTGCTTTCTTGGTCAGTTCGGCCGGCTCAGCAGTCTGTTGAACCCCGGTAAACTTGCTGGTGGCCTTCTCGATGTTGGCGGCGTAAGTCCCGTCGGTGTAGGCAATGATGTCCTCACCGACCTTTGCGGGTGCGGAGAATTCTTGGGAGTTCTTGCCCCCCATCGTCCCGGAATCGGCCAGGATGACCTTGTAGTTCAAGCCGACCCGATCAAAGATGTTCCGGTAGGCCCGAGCCTGCTTGTCGTAAGCTTCATCCAGTCCCGCTTGGTCCGCGGAGAAGGAGTAGGCATCCAGCATTTCAAATTCCTTGCCCCGCAGGATCCCGTAACGCGGCCGATCCTCGTCCCGGAACTTGTCCTGCAGCTGGTAAACAACCAGAGGCAGCTTCTTGTAGGACTTGATGCTGTCACGAATCACTTCCGTAAAGGTTTCCTCGTGGGTTGGGCCCAGGATGAAGTCCCGGTCACGCCGGTCCTTTAGCTTGAAGAGGTTGTCACCATAAGTCTCGTAACGGCCTGATTCCTTCCACAGGTCGGCAGGCAAGAGACCCGGCATCATCATCTCAACGGCATCCGCCCGGTCCATCTCCTCACGAATGATGTTTTCAACCTTGCGAATCACCCGGTAAGCCAGTGGCAGGTAGGACCAAACCCCGGCGGAAACCTGGTAGATGTAGCCGGCCCGAATCATCATCTGATGGCTCAAGGCTTCGGCATCGCTTGGTGCCTCTTTCTTGGTTGGAATCAAAACCTTTGATTGTCGCATAAAAAACTATTCCTCCAAACTCGTTTAACGAATAAAGTAACGCTGGATGTCGTTCCAGGTCACCAAAATCATCAATAGCATCAGTAACATGAAACCGATCATCGTCACGATCCCCTCTGCCTTTTCGGGGATTGGCCGACGAATGATCGCTTCGATAATATTTAATAACAGCTTCCCACCGTCGAGGGCCGGGATTGGCAACAAGTTGACAATTCCCAGGTTAATCGACAGTAACGCCAGGAAGTTAAGAACCCCATTAAAACCGAGGGCCGTTGCCTGGGACGTTCCGGCATAGATTGCCACCGGACCGCCGAGATCGTTTAAGCTAAAGCCATGTGTAAACATACTCCCCAACACGCTAAAAATCAAGGTGCCGGCCTGAACGAACCGTTGCCAGCCAAAGCTTAGCCGGGCCTTGACGCTGGTGTTTTCCTCTTCCAGGATTCCGATTTGACCAACGACCTGCTTTCCCTGGTGAACCGCCTTGGGTTTGACCTTCACCGTGTGCTGATGATGGTCACGAACATAGGTCAGTTGCACCGTTTTGCCAGACTTATTCGAAATGCTGGTTGCCAACTCGCTCCAGTTGCTGACCTTGGTTGTTCCCACCTTGGTAATGCGGTCCCCAGCCACTAAACCGGCCCGGGAAGCCACGGAATGGGAATTGACCTGGCCAATCTTATTGCTGTTGGTTGGCACCCCACCCAGGGTAAAGCCGAGGATGATGAAGACAACCAGTGAAAGGATGAAATTGTTCATCGGCCCGGCAAAGTTGGTCATCATCCGGGCAGGCAGACTGGCCGACCGGAATTGAACGTCCTTAGGCGCAATCTGCACGTGGGTCCCGTCGCGTTCGATAATCACCGCGTCATGGTTAACGGGGTAATTCTTTAGCTCGGTCTCGTCACCGTTGACGTAGCCCTTGATCCACAGTTCATCCGTCAGGTCGCAATCAACCAGCTGCAAAGGAATTCCCTGAAAGAGTGATCCCTTGGAGCTGGCGTTGATCGTGACGACCTGGTTCTGCTCGTTAAGCTGGATCGTCACCGGGGTCCCGGGACGCAGCTCATCTTGGTCCTCATCGTCATTCCCGGCCAGGCGGACATAGCCCCCGATCGGCAGAATCCGGACCGTATAGGTAGTGCCATTTTTACGTCTCCACCAGATCTTCGGCCCCATCCCGATGGAAAATTCCCGAACTAGAATACCGGCACGTTTGGCAAAAAAGTAGTGACCGTATTCGTGCACCAGGACCAGGATCCCGAAGACCAGGATAAAGGTAATAATTGTTACTATCACAAAATCACTTCTTTACGTTGCCGCTAAATAATGCCGAGCAGGTGCAACATCGGCATTACAATCAGCATGCTGTCAAACCGGTCGAGGATTCCACCGTGACCCGGCAAGATCTTTCCAGAATCCTTCACCCCGTAGAAACGCTTCAAAGACGATTCGATCAGGTCACCAAATTGACCCATGATCGACAGAACAATCGTCAAAAGGACCATCGGCAGCCAAGCACCACCAACTGGCAGGAAGTAGAGATAGATCGCCAGGATGATGCTGGCAGAAACGGTCCCACCGATCGAGCCTTCCCAGGTCTTGTTCGGGCTGATCTTTGGTGCCAACTTATTTTTCCCGATTTTGCGCCCAATCAGGTAGGCGCCACTGTCGGTCAGCCAAACAATCAGCATCCCGTACAAGAGAGTGATGAAGTTCACCGCCCGGGCAGCCACAAAGTAGTGGAAGCCCAGCCCGATGTAGAGCATTGCCAGCGTCAGGACACCGGCATCGTCAAAGGTGAACCGCTGCTTGCGCAATACCGTGTGCAAGAGCAGCAGTACTACCAGGACGTAAAAGCCAAACCAACGGGTCGCCACGCTCGGCAGGAAGTCCAGCCAGCTATCGGGCAGGATCAAGAGTGCCACCCCGAGGTAACTGACAATCGCCTCAAAGGAAATTAAAAACATCTTCTTCATGACCAAGATTTCCGACATGGCAATGATCCCCAGCGCAACGGCTGCAATCGTTAGCGGCCAGTGGCCGTAGACGATCAGTGGAATAAAGATCGCCAGGGCAACTACCGCGGTAATTATCCGTGTTCTCATTTATTTTGTGTCCTCCTTATTGATTGACGAGCCCACCGAAACGCCGGTGACGGCCCTGAAAGTCGATGATGGCTCGCTTCAGTGAATCACCATCGAAGTCCGGCCAGTGCTCATCGACAAATTCTAACTCACTGTAACCGATCTGCCAGAGCATGAAGTTGCTGATCCGCTCCTCACCACTGGTTCGAATCAAGAGGTCTGGATCGGCCAGCTCACCAAGCGGTGCCGACATCAAGTGATCGCTGATTGTTTGCTCCGTAATGTCTTCTGGGGCTAGCTGGCCGTTTTGAACTTCGCCCGCGATCTGCTTGACCGCCCGGGTAATTTCATCCCGACTTCCGTAGTTGAGGGCAAAGTTCAGCACCATCCCATCACAATCGGCCGTATCCTTGATGGCGTCGTTGACCGCTTTTTGCGTTGCTTCGGGTAACCGTGTCGTGTCCCCCATCACCATCACCCGAACGTTGTGCTTAACCAGATCGGGAACAAAGGTAGAGAAAAAGCGGATCGGCAGCTGCATCAGGTAGTTAACCTCGGAACTGGGCCGCTTCCAATTTTCGGTTGAAAAAGCGTAAAGCGACAGGACCTTGACGCCCAAGTCACTGGCGGCCATGGTGACCGTCTTAACGGTCTGCATCCCCTGCTTATGGCCGGCCACCCGGGGAAGGTGCCGTTTTTGCGCCCACCGGCCGTTACCATCCATGATGATCGCAATGTGAGCCGGGATGCGATTCATATCCAGCGCCTGCGCTTGGTCGACATCTTTCTTACTGGAAAACAAGTATTTCGCCTCCGTTGGATTTGTCAAATTTTTCACTCATTAATTATAAAGCTGCTCGGATCAAAAAGCTACTTGATAGAAAAGCAAAAAGACGGGGATGGTGTGCCCCACCCTCGTCGATTGCGTTCAGATTCAATTAGCCTTCCAGCAGTTCTTTTTCCTTGGCAGCAGCAATGTCTTCCAGGTTCTTAATGCCGGCATCGGTTTCGTCTTGAACCTTCTTTTCGAGGTCGTGGAAGACGTCATCGTTGAAGTCGCCATCCTTGTTCCCCTTCTTCAGGTCGTCCATGGCTTCACGCCGGACGTTTCGAACAGCCACCTTGGACTTTTCCATTTCAGCCTTGACCTGCTTAACCAGTTCCTTCCGGCGGTCCTCCGTCAGTTGTGGGATGATCAGCCGGATGGCGGTCCCGTCGTTTTGCGGCGTCAGGCCCAGGTTAGAAGCGTAGATTGCCCGTTCGATTTCTTCAAGGATGCTCCCGTCGTACGGAGTGATCAGCAATTGCCGGGCTTCCGGAATCGTGATCGATGCCACCTGGTTCAGCGGCGTCGGGGCCCCGTAATATTCAACCTTGATGGAGTTCAACAGGCTCGCGTTGGCTTGGCCAGCCCGAATGTCTGCCAGAGTCCGCTGCAGAGCTTCCCCGGACTTTTTCATCTTGTCCTTAGCACTCTTTAAAATTTCATTACCATTAGCCATAATTTAGTCCCCCTCAATGGTCGTGCCGACGTGCTGGCCGGTAACGACCTTCATAATGTTTCCTGGCGTGTTGAGATTGAAGACGACCAACGGAATGTGGTTGTCCATCGACAGCGAACTAGCAGTCGTATCCATCACGTGCAGGTTCTTTTCAATCAGATCCATGTGGGTCAGGTGGTCAAACTTAGCGGCTTCGGGATCCTTGTTCGGGTCGGCAGAGTAAACGCCGTCGACGCCGTTCTTTCCCATCAGGATTGCATCGGCGTTGATTTCAGCGGCCCGCAATGCTGCCGTGGTGTCAGTAGAAAAGTATGGGCTCCCCGTGCCACCGGCAAAGATCACGATCCGGTTCTTTTCCAGGTGCCGGATGGCCTTGCGCCGGATATATGGTTCGGCAATCTGCCGCATTTCAATCGAGGTCTGAACCCGGGTTGGCACGTCGATTGATTCCAGGGCATCCTGCAGGGAAAGACCGTTCATAATAGTGGCCAGCATCCCGATGTAATCGGCCTGGGCCCGTTCCATCCCCAGCTGTTCACCGGTCACGCCCCGCCACATGTTACCACCACCGACAACGATGGCAATCTGAACGCCGAGGTCGTGAACTGCCTTCAATTCCTTGGCAACGTCCTTTAAGACGGGTGGATTAATGCCGAAGCCCTTTTCACCGGCCAGTGCTTCGCCGCTAAGCTTAAGGATTACACGATTATACTTAATATTAGCCATAGTTTCCTCCTAGGAATTTGTTAAGTAACTATTGTAAAAAAGGACGCACTGCAGCGAGTACGTCCTTTCGCCAATCGAACCTTAGTTCATTTGGTCCTTAACTTCTTGAGCGAAGTCATCCTGCTTCTTTTCAATCCCTTCACCGACTTCGTAACGGATGAAGGACTTCAGCTTACCGTCATTGGCAGCAACGTATTCAGCAACCGTTTGGTCTGGGTTCTTAACAAAGTCCTGGTCGGCCAGGCAGATCTGGGACAGGAACTTGTTGAGCCGACCTTCGACAATCTTGTCAACGATCTTTTCAGGCTTGCCTTCGTTCAGCGTTTCTTCCTTGAAGACGGCACGTTCGTGGTCCAGCCGGTCTTGAGAAACTTCTTCACGAGTCATGAATTCAGGGTTAATGGCAGCAACGTGCATTGCAACGTCCTTGGCAGTGGCTTCATTAGCACCTTCCAGAACAACTAAGGCTGCAATTTGGCCACCCTGGTGCAGGTAAGCACCGAAGCTGTCGCCGTCGTTCTTTTCAACGACAGTAAACCGCCGCAGGCTAACCTTTTCACCGGTCTTTTGGGTGGTGCTGATGATGTCGTCGTTCAGCGTCCCGTTGGCCGTCTTGATGGCCAGTGCTTCTTCAACGTTGGCAGGCTTGTTTTCGCTGATCAGCTTGGTAACTTCCTTCAGCAGGGCCTTGAATGGTTCACTAGCAGCCACGAAGTCCGTTTCGGAGTTCAGTTCAACGATGGCAGCAGTGTTGCCGTTAACCGCGATGTCAGCCAGACCTTCCGCAGCAACCCGACTGCTCTTCTTAGCAGCCTTGGCAATCCCCTTTTCACGCAGGTAGTCCATTGCCTTGTCCATGTCGCCGTCGCTGGCAACCAATGCCTTCTTGGCATCCATGATTCCGGCACCGGACTTCTTCCGTAATTCCATAACTTGAGCAGCTTTAATTTCAGCCATGACTAGATCTCTCCTTTGATAATCCTGGATTTAATAAAAAATGGGCTGTTTGTACTTAGGGCCACAATGGTCCATAACACAAAACAGCCCAAGTATTTAATAACTAATTTTAGTCCTTACCTTCGACACTGTTCTTCAGGTTCTGCAGAGAATCTTCGCTAACAGTCGTGTCTTCGGCGTTGTCTTCAGCAGCTTCGTCGCTTGCTTGTTGCGTGTCGTCTTGACCCTGCTTACCTTCAACAACGGCATCAGCCATCTTTGAAGTGATCAGACGAACGGCACGAATAGCATCATCGTTTGATGGAATTACGTAGTCGATGTCATCTGGGTCAGTGTTGGTGTCGACCATGGCAACGATCGGGATGTGCAGCTTTTGTGCTTCGTGAACGGCGATTTGTTCCTTGTGTGGGTCAACGATGTACATTACATCTGGGATCCGTGGCATGTCTTCGATCCCGCCCAGGAACCGTTCCAGCTTTTCGCGTTGCTTAGTCAGAACAGCAACTTCCTTCTTTGGCAGAACGTCAAAGGTACCGTCTTCGCTCATCTTCTTGAGTTCCTTCAGACGAGCAATCCGGGACTGGATGGTCTTCCAGTTGGTCAGGGTACCACCTAACCAACGGTGGTTAACGTAGTACTGGCCGGCACGGGTAGCTTCTTCTTCGATGGAATCCTGAGCCTGCTTCTTGGTACCAACAAAGAGAACAACGCCGCCCTTAGCAGCAACGTCCTTCACGTAGTTGTAAGCAGTGTCGATCATCTTGACCGTCTTCTGCAGGTCAATGATGTAGATACCGTTCCGTTCAGTGAAGATGTATTCTTCCATCTTTGGGTTCCAACGACGAGTCTGGTGACCGAAGTGGACACCGGCTTCAAGCAATTGCTTCATAGTAACAACAGACATAAATAAACCTCCAAAATGTTTTTTCCTCCCCATGGCTCAGTTAATTGCGGGAACTTTTCAGGCGAAAAGCACGTCCCGAATTATCACCATAGGTGTGTTATATGTTGTTAAACACCGTTTAATAGTATACAAAAAAGCTTGTCCAATGACAAGCTTTTTGATCATTAAATTGGCTGATGGTGGTTGATTCGGTAGTATTTGCTGACGCTCACCCCGTGTTCTTTAAGGTAGCGAACCTTGGAGGCGCGAGGCAGGTGTTTAAAATGATACTCGGCACTCATGGCAGCGTGCTTGCTGGCAAACTCCTCCTGGTAAATCAGGCGCAGCGGATGCCGCCGGTGCACGCGGGTGTACTTGGCGCCGCGGTAGGATTGGTGGGTGGCAAAGCGCCGGGCAACGTCATTGGTAAAACCACAATAGAGCGTGTCGTCGGCGCAGTATAAAACGTAAATGTAGTACTTACTGCTGGCCATAAAGCAGTTTTTGCACCTCCGGCAAATACTCCCCATCGTCCCCGCTGACAACCAGTGGCGGCACGACCTTTAATCCACCCGGCTTGCCGTCCTTAATGACCTCCAGGAGAAGCATGTTGGCGTCGCGCTGAGCCTTGGGATGAATCAGGCGTAATCGTTTGGGAACTAGCCGCCATTCTTGCATCGTCGTCAGGATTTCGGTCAACCGGTCCGGCCGGTGAACCAGGTACCCGTGACCGTTCATCTTTAACAGGCCGCTCATCTGCTGGGCCACCGTTTGCAGGTTAGTTGCGATCTCATGACGGGCCAGGGCCAGGTAGCGATTCGGGTTTTTCTGACTTTTGGCCGTCACCGAGAAGTAGGGCGGGTTGCACAGCACCACGTCGGCCGAATCCTTAGGAACCTGGGTGAAGACGTCCTTGATGTCCATGTTCAGCACCCGGTAGCGATCACCCAGGCCGTTGAGCTCAATGCTGCGCTTGGCCATGTCCGCGATTCGCGGCTGCAGCTCGACCTCGGTAAAGGTTCCGCCAAGCTTATTATGCAGGAAGAGACCAATCGCCCCGTTGCCGGCACAAAGATCGACCGTCTTCAGCTTGTGACGATGATTTTCCCGCACAAAGTCGGCGAGCAGAACCGCATCCAGTGAAAAGGCAAAGCAGCTCGGGCTCTGAATGATCTGGACGTCCTGGCTGTAGAGTTGGTCGATGCGCTCATCGTCCTTTAATAGTGATGATGGTTCCATTTGCTTCTTTCCTTTCTTTTCCGCTTGCATCTTCTAAGTTTTTTCGTCATACTTAGGGGCTAGATAAGTAATTTGATTTTGATTGGAAGAAAAAAGATGCTTTATAATTTTCTAGTAAAAATTGTCAATCCGCTGCTCAACCTGATCAACGGTCGGGCAAAGATTTATAATCGTGAGAACCTGCCGGAGGGGAACTACGTGGTCGTCGCTCCCCACCGCACCTGGATGGATCCGGTCCTGATTGCCCTGGCGATCTGGCCGAAGAAATTCAGTTTCATGGCCAAGAAGGAACTGTTTGAAAACCCGCTCGCCAATAAATTTCTCCGGGCCCTCAACGCCTTCCCGGTCGACCGGAAGAATCCGGGGCCGTCGGTGATCAAGACACCAGTCAAAATGCTGCGCAAGACTGACCTGTCAACGATCATTTTCCCAACTGGCTCACGCTACTCAGCCAAGCTCAAGGGCGGTGCGGTTGTGATTGCCAAGATGGCTGGCGTCCCCCTCGTACCCGTGGTTTACCAGGGACCGCTGAAATTTGGGCAACTTTTCAGTCGCAAGCCCCGCAACATTGCCTTTGGCAAGCCGATCTACATCGATCGCAAGCTGCGGCTGACAGACGAGAATCAGGCCAAGATCGAACGGGAAATGCAGGATGCCTTTGACCAGCTCGATGCACAAATCAACCCTGATTTTCATTACATCATGCCACCCAAGCCTAAGGATGATAATTTCTAAAAATAAAAGGGATGCCGAAACGCATCCCTTTTATTTTTTACTTGCGGTTTGCTTTCCGCGCTTGTGTCTTCATGGTCTGCATCATCTGGTGAAGCTTCCGGCTCGAAGGCTTCTGTCCCATCTGAAGCATCATTGTCCGCAGCATTTCTTCAGAAATTGGTGGATTATTACGAAGGTAATTTTCCATGTACTTACGGGCGCCGAAGAAACCGACAACCAGGCCAACCAGTAATCCCAGGATGGTCCATAAAATTGTCATACCCACGACTAATTCCTCCTTTGGTTAGTTACCTTTCCATCTTACACGATCGCGGGACGCTTGAAAAGGCAAAATCTGGACTTAATCGTCGCGCAGGCCTTTTTTGCGTTGAATCTGACGAACCTTTTCGGGAGTAACTTCCTTGCCGTTCTTGTCAAAGATCCGCATCATTTCGATGTTGCTCCGCATTGCTTTACGGAAATTCTTAATGTATTCGCGCCGCAGCCGTTCCCGTTCCCGGGTTTCCGGTTCAGTCAGCCCCTCCGTCTTGTTCTTGTGGGCCAATTCATTGATGCGCTTTAACAGCTCATCCTGTTCCTTTGATTCAGTCATCCACGGACCCTTCCTTTCCTGTTCTAACGGCTTAGATTTTACCGAATTTGATCCTTAATTGCAAATTATCCGTATACGTAAAAAGGCGACGAACGTACGTTTGAAATATAATTTCTGCTATGGTATCCTTTACATAATAAGTAATAATGAGGTGTAAGTATGCCAAGAGCTGCTAAAAACAAACAAATGGCGGTCTTAAGCTACATCCACAAGCAAGTCACCGAACACGGCTATCCGCCGACGGTTCGGGAGATCTGCAGTGCGGTGGGCCTATCATCGACATCAACCGTCCACGGACACATTACCCGCCTAATTGACAAGGGCTTTTTACGCAAGGATTCAGCGAAGCCCCGGGCGCTCGAGATCACGCCTAAGGGGCTGGACCTGCTCGGTGTTAAGCCACTGCAGACCAAGATTCCCGTCCTGGGGGTTGTTACCGCCGGGCAGCCAATCTTGGCGGTCCAAGACGCCACGGACTTCTTCCCAATCCCGCCTTCGATTCAGGACAACAATGACCTCTTCATGCTGACAATTCGTGGAACTAGTATGATCAAGGCCGGGATTCTGAATGGCGATCAGGTAATCGTTCGCAAGCAATCCACGGCAAAGAATGGTGACATCGTAATCGCGATGAACGACGACAACGAAGCCACCTGCAAGCGGTTCTTCAAAGAAAAGACCCGCTTCCGCCTTCAACCGGAGAACGACACCATGGCACCGATTTTCCTGCAAAACGTTAAAATCCTCGGCAAGGTCGTCGGACTCTTCCGTGATCATATCTTTTAATTGCCAAAGCCAAAATCGGCAGTGCATCCAAACGTGCACTGCCGATTTTTTTATTGGTTGCGTTGGTAGATTCGCTGGTGATCCCTTTGCCCCGCCAGCACGAATGGCAGCTGATCGCCTGCCAGATCAAACTGCTGGTCTGCAGAATTCATCCCCAGCTGGGCGTTGAAAAGTCGTTCGTATTCATCAATTGAAACCTGGTGGCGCGCGTCCAGATCGGCTTGGAT
Organism: Limosilactobacillus sp.; assembly: GCF_022482365.1. Classification (NCBI taxonomy): domain Bacteria; kingdom Bacillati; phylum Bacillota; class Bacilli; order Lactobacillales; family Lactobacillaceae; genus Limosilactobacillus; species Limosilactobacillus sp. Next base: position 181,298 of record NZ_JAKVPE010000001.1, on the reverse strand, counting down.
ATCATTCAGGTAAGTGGCAAAGCCGGCCTGGACAATTCCAGTATAGAATTCGCCCTCGGCCCCGGAACCATAGCTAAATAGCCCCAGCCGATCGCCGGCTTGAATCCGGCCGTTTTGCAGCATCGACATCAAGCCCAGGTAAAGTGAACCGGTGTAGAGGTTGCCGACCTGCCGACAGTAGGCCTGCTCGGCGGTCAACTGCTTCCGCATCCGCTGAGCAGTCGGGTCGGTCCGTTGCCCCAGCAGTGCCTCCAGCGCCTTCTTCCCCATTTTGGTGAACGGCAGGTGGAAGGCCAGGCCGGCGAAGTCCTCCAGCTTTCGACCGGTCAGCTGCTGGTAGCGGGTAAAGGTCTGCAAGAAGAAGTCGATGTAGACGTTGGTCGAGTATTTCCCGTCCACCATTGCCTCGGTGGCGTAGAGTGGCCGCCAGAAATCCATGATGTCCTTGCTATAGGAAACCGCCGTCGGCTCAATCGCCAAAACGTGCGGGTTGGCACCGATCAGCATGGCCACGGCCCCGGCCCCCTGTGTCACTTCCCCAGGGGTATTCAGGCCATAGCGAGCAATGTCGGCCGCGATAACCAGCACCGTTTCCTGTGGGTTTAGCGCCACCAGTCCGCGAGCAAACTGAATGGCCGCGGTCCCGGAATAACAGGCTTCCTTGAGTTCCACGGTCCGCACAAAATCGTTCAAACCCAGCAGATGTTTAATGTAGATCGCGCTAGCCTTTGAATTATCGATCCCGGATTCGGTGGCCACAATGATCGTCGAAATATTTTTTATGTTGGTGGGATTCAACAGCTTTTCGGCCGCTGCTGCCCCCAGGGTGACGATGTCCTGAGTGGGTGGAACCACCGCCTGCTGATCCTGGCCGATGCCGATTGTGTACTTATCGGGCTCGTCACCGCGTCTTTTCGCTAGCTCACGCAGATCAATGTACTGATCCGTGGTCGCAAAGGCCATCTCATCGATTCCAATCTTCATTTTTTTCATCCCCATTTTACATTTTGTCCATTGTTTGATTTAGCAGGCCGTCCACGACATTGTTTCCCTGGTTATCCGCGTGCCCCTTCGTCCATTGAAAGGACAAGTGGGCAAATCGTGGCAAGAGGCGCAGCAGCTGCTGCCACTGCTCAGCGTTGGCCACCGGTGAGCCGGAAGCGGTTCGCCAGCCCCGGCGCTGCCAGCCGTAAAGCCAGCCCTTTGTGATCGGATCCAAGACATAGTGCGAATCCAAGGTGGCCGCGATCGTCTCATTATTAAGCCGGTGGTCCAGCAGAAACTGCAAAGCATTTATCAGGGCCAGGACTTCCATCTTGTTGTTGGTGGCACCATATTCGCCGCCCGTCCCAGTTTGTTGAGCGCCCCGGTACTCGATCAGGTAGGCCCAGGCCGCCTTGTCGTTTGCCTTGACGTGCTGGCCCCGCTTATTGCCATGGTTGCGGGAGCCCCCGTCGGTATACAGTTTGATCGCTGCCGGCTGTGTTGGGCGAGCCTGGTCATCCAGCGTTAGCTGCAGCTGCTGTGGACGGTGTTGCCTTGGCTGGGTCTGCTGCAGCCAGGCCAGGGCTTGTTGGCGACTGGCAAAGCTCTTGTAGACCGCGCCGGAAAAACCACTCACCTGGCGCTGACATTCCGCCCAGGTGGTATAGATTCCGGGCGTTCGGCCCCGTTTGACCGCATAGTACTTTCTTGTCATTGATCCCAATCCTTTCTCATCACCGTTCCATTATACACTATTGCGGGGCTCTGCCAATTTCACGGTTAACTCTCCTTATTATCAGGATAAGAAGCGCCCTGCCTGCCCATAATAGCCAAGCCAATAGCGAAACGGCAACCAACGCATTAAGCCACGTTGGTGGAGCATAGGTCAAGTAGGCAACGTTGTGCCCTTTTTGCTGTTTAACCGTCGGCGAGCCGACCAATGACCGCGCAAAGTGGTTAACCCGGTGACCGTTCACAGTCAGCTGAGATTGCCGGTAGGTGACGACCGGCAATTGCTTGGTGCCCCTCTTTGTCGCAGTCCAGGTCAGTTTCAAGCGTCCCCTGCTAGCTGCCTGAATTTGAACGTTGGAGACTCGGTCCACCACCGAATGAGCATAGCTTTCGGCAGCCACCATTGCCGGAGTATTCGTTTTAGTGGAAGTCAGATAATCAGGAATCCGCTTTTGCAACTCCGTTAAGAACTTGCGATAGCCCCTTTTGCGGGTCGCCCGCAAAACCTGCTGCCGATCCTTAGCGCTGTTGCTTTTCCCCACGGAGGTCGTCTTGCTTTCCAAAACCCGCGGCATGAAGCCAACCTGGGCACGATGATTGATTACCCGGCCGGCCTGGCCCAAGCAAACTAGCCAAATCAATACTAAGGCAGCACCGCCGATGCATTGAGTAAATTTTGTACCACGCTGATGTACAATTAGGTCAAAGGAGAAGCCGATTCCAAGCATCAACAGAGGGTAGGCCAAAATTGTCAGGCGTACCGGAAACTGGAGATAAGAGCTAATGCTTGGGAAGGCTTTAACCAAGCAAGCCCACGGGAAAAAGTGCGAACTGCCCCATAAAAAGACAAACCCCGTGACTGTAACTATCAGATTCAAGTGGTTCTTTCGCCAGGTAACGACGGCAAAGAGGAGTTGGCAAAAAAGGACACTGAGGAAAAAGACGGTGATCGAGGTCCGGATGTTGGAAAATGGATCGAGGCGCAACGTATTCTTGATGACATCAAAGTCCGCGGGCATGACCAGGTGGTTGGTCAGGCTCAAAAAGATTAATGGCCCCAAGGTATTGGCCGTCAAAACCAATGACACGCTGACCGCCTTGCTCGTTTGAATTAACAGTTGCCGCTTGGCCACCGCGATTTTCAATGCGTAGAGCCAGGTGGGAATCAACAGCAGCATAAACAGGATGGCACTAAGCAAGTGAATTTCAATCGTGATGCTCATCAGGAGCGCCAGACTTTTCCAGTGAACCGGGTGCTGTGGATCCGTGACCATCCAATAAGCAACCTGCAATAGGTACGGGGCCAGCATTGCGCCAAGTGCGGTGGCGTTGTTCCCCGTTTGCCAACGGGAGGCCCAACCAATCGTCAGGTAGATGCTGGCCGTTAAGGCAGCAATAAACTGCTGAAGATTAAATTGGCGGGCCAGTCGATACATCCCATAGCCGGCAATCAAGTAAATGATCAGACTTGCCAGAAGCTGGTACTGGTACCAACTATGAACCACGAACAGCAGCAAGCCGTTAAAATAAGCAAATAATGGTCCATAAACGGCATTAACGATTCGACCGCTCTGATTAAAACTGTAAATTGACTGAAACCAGCTGAATTTGTGCTTCCGCAGCTGCGAATAGGTCTCGTAAAAGCGGTTGTAGTGAAAAACGCTATCGGCCCCAACAATGGGATGATTAGTAATCGTTTGGCTAAAAAGCAGTCCCCCGGCCGTTAAAATGATCAGAAGACATGCATAGTTATTTTTGAGGATCAGTTTGAGGCGTTGGCCCTTCTTCATATCTATAGTCCACCTTTGCCGATTTAGTCTTGGGAGAATTATAGCCGGCAAGTGTGAAATAAGATGGAAAGCTTCTCTAATTTTTCTGAGAACACCCGCAAAAAGCATTCCTATTCAGGCTTTACGAATTTCGAGATATTTGGTACAATGTAAAAGTTGAATATGGAGAGTTGGCAGAGTGGTAATGCACCGGACTCGAAATCCGGCGAACCCGTGTAGAGCGGGCGCGCAGGTTCAAATCCTGTACTCTCCTTAACTACATTTCATAGACTTTTAGGAAGTTCCCCAAGCGTTGTTAAATCAGCATTTGAGGGATTTTTTATTTACTTAGAATGCAAAGACAAGTAAATAAACGTTCTCAAAATGTTCTCAAAATAGTATCAATTCTCACGTTTCATTGGCACGGTGGCCACCTTAATTGGTGGTCTTTTTTTATTTCACTAAATCCAGCGCCAATTGTAGTCCTTCACGCTCATAACGTATTAAAGCACGGCTACTTAAATATAGGTTGTAATGTTCTTCTAGGTAGCCCATTGTTTTAACAACTGTCCACCTTCGTAAATACCGCTTTTCGATAATGTCAGCATATAATTTACCTTTTTCTTCTGTGTCAACCATCATTTTCAATAGGTCTAGGCGTTGCTGGCATTCATTAGTGGCGTTAGTGTATTGGACCATTTTACTGTCGGGGTCGGTAGGCTTGCTTTTAGGTAGTCCGGTAATTTGTATAGCACGTTGACGGGGCTTCAAACGGGCGGCCTTTATTTTCCATTTGTGATAATCCTTGAACCATTGCCTTATTATTTTTATTTCGTCCATACACACCTTAATCCACCTAACTTTATACGGCTTTCAGACAACGTGAGACGGTTAATCATACACCTGGGGCTTTTCCATTTCGTTTAAGAGCGAATCCATACCATAGTTTTTGGCAAATTCAACTAACGCCCGGTTCTTCATGGTGTTAAAGCTACGTAAACCAATATTGTATCGGTCACATAATTCTTTACGGTTGTACTTCTTATTGACTATGTACTTGTTAATAATGAACCGGTACTTAGAATCTTTAATATTGTTGATTGCTTCTTCTACCCGGTGCAATTGCCAGCTCAAATCAGCATGGTAGATGAATTTACTTTCAGTATGGTTTGAGTTGCTGTGAGAGCTTACCGCATCAAAACGGGGACTAGGTAAAAAGTTTGCCTGTTTCAAATCATGCTTAATTCTTGAATAATCTTTTAGCACTTGGCGAATTTCTTTAATATCTTTTCGCATAATTGTAACCACCTTTACTGTGATTACTGGGTATATAAGAAAAGCGTCGCAATTAACGACGCTTTAATAGTTACGTACAACTCTGCCAGTTGCCTGGTGAGCAAAGCTCTGTAACTTCAGCTATTTTATTAGGAAATGAATTAAATAGACGCTTGCTATCATCATGTGCCAATTCACTTTTAAATGATCACATTACAAAAAACGTTTATTTTGTGCCATTTCTGGCACACCTATATTGTACACCAAACATGCGTTCTGGTCTATGCTATTGCCAGTATTCGCCACGCAATTGTTGAATCAGTGAACGAACTTGGTATGGTGTTTGTTTCATGTCAATAGTACGGTTGCTATACCAGAATTGAACTAGCAGAATTACTGCTAAATTGTACTTGGTGTCACCATTCATTGGTACACTTTCACCTACAGCATTCGATACATAGTCTTTGGCAGTGTCGATATACCCTTGAATCAAGGCATCGTCATTGCTTCCATCAATTCGTAAGGCATCTTTAATGGTGTCTACTGTAATTCCAATCGGATTATTACTTGTTTCTGTCATTTTATATCACTCCTAACCAAAAAATAGCCTACCTACTCATTGCGAATAGGTAGGCTCTACGGTTACTAGGTTGTTTAATTACTTACTTGCCGTGCCAGCAGAAAGAGAAATGTTAATTGCCGCATCGCTTGAAATAGGCTTGTAGTCATTACGTACGATCACAGATAAGCCTTGGGCGAATTGGTCGAACTTATCCCATTGAGCGGTTACTTGGTTACGGCGGAATACGGCAACGGCTTCGGCCATGTCACCAACGATTAATGGGAATGAACCATCGGAATTGTTAGGCATAACGGTATCACTGATCATAACCACAGGGGCACCAAACAGTGAGAAACCACTAGCGGCAGTAGGGTTAGGTTGTAACAGGTAACGTCCTTCATTATCCTTCAAAGTATCAAGGTAGTTGAAACCAGATTGATTAACTAACCACATCTTGTTTAAGGCTGGATCAAGTTCAACATTGAAAATCTTCTTTAAGTCGTCGGTAGTTGTGGCCTTTTCCTTCTTGAACGTGTCGCTAGTCAGCACCTTCATAATGTTTTGGTTATCAGTGTTATCAACCAGCTTTTGAAGTTGGTTCTTAACTTCGGCCACAATATCAACAGCAGAATCATCAACTACTTCATTGGATAGGGCAATCTTACCAGCACGGGTCTTAACGTCAAATTGAACGTCTTCAAACATATTAGCATCAACGTCCGCAATGTCTGCTAATTCTTCCTTAGTAGCTAACACAGCCGTGTTGTTACGCTTGGCAATAGGGTAGTGGCCTGAACCAGCGCTAACAGTCTTTACAGTGGCGTATTGAGCTAAGTTATACTTGCTGTTCTTTAATTCCAGAACAGGAGTAACGACTTCTTCTGGAATCACGGCGGTGGCACCGGAAGTGGTCAAGCCGTCACGCATTTCGCCATGAGAGCGAATAAAGTCTTCAAAACTACGGGTTTCGGTCTTTTCATCATTGTTAATAATAGTCTTTTCAGTCATTTTTTCCTTTTCCCCCTTAATAAATTGTTCATATGAACGGGTGTCTACATTTACATTAGTTGAATCGTAAGCAGGTACGGCAACCACAGAAACATCAAACAAATCTTTAATCTGATTAATAGTCCGTGTAATGTTTCCCTGGTCGTCCTTGTTCCATTCGTCGGAACCATCGTCAACGTCAAAACTAAATGAACAACTATCCAGATTGCCAGCTTGAACATTGGCGAATACATCGTTAGCGGTTGTGGTATCTGGTAAAGTTGCTTCAAAGTGAAGCCCCTTGTCGTCTGGGGTTAACTTCAAAGTACCAGCCTTCACACTTGCCAGAACTTGTGTGTAGTCATGGTCGTTGAGCATCAATACATTAGACAGGTCAACGCCTTTAAGAGCGTCCGGTGATACAACTTCTTTGAAGCCCCCTAAATCCTTACTGGGAGTATTCCAAACAATCGCATAACCAGAGAGCTTCTTCGGGCTGTTCTGGGCCGTTTTAGCAGGTTGTGGTGAATTATCCGTCTTATCCTGCTTATCGCTGTTAGCAGGCTGTGCAGTCGGCTGTGGGGCCGGTTCTGCTGCTCGCAATTCAGCGTTAATCGTTAATCGGCGATCTTCCATTATTTTCATTCATTCCTTTCTCTGAATCATCGTTAAAGCTGTCACCATCGCTAGTCGGTGGCAACCCTAACTTGCTACGGGCTTCATTTCTGGTTAGCAAGCCGTTATTATAGCCGTCAATTGCTTGCTGTTGAATGGTAGCAGGATCAAGGCTTAGCAGCTTGTCGGTATTAAAAGTAAAGTCCTTACCAAACTTCTTAGATAGTTCGCTAGTGAAACAATCAAAGTAGTGCTGTAAAGTGCTTTGCAGATATTGCAGGTTACTTTGTTGCTGGTTACTGTGTTCATTTTCCAGGCCTAATTTTTCAACCGGAAGGCCAAATACCTTGGCAATTTGACGGGTAGTCCAGTCATTAGAGTTAACTAACTTTAATACATCTGTGTTGAGTGACAAGCTGCTTACGTCCATTGAATCGTCAACAACTACTGTCTTCATTGAATTAGCACCACTATTAGCATCATCAAACTTCTTACGAATGTTATTAATACTATTAGGATTAAGATCAGCTTGATTGACTTTAACCACAGTGGTTCCATGAATCCCGTTATTAAAGAAATTGAGTAACAGCTTGTTACCAGCATTCTGTACGCCTAACTCATCTTTCAAAGCATACAAAGGGCTTAATCCAGCTACACCGTCAATCGTGAAATACTTGAAATGAAGTACCTTGCTAGGTGGAATCACCTGTTTAACGCTCCCGTTAGGTGAGTAGGTATATTTCAGCTTGCCGGTAATGGTATCTTGACTAACCACCATCTGATTGTTAGGAATGAATCTCAAATTATGGTTCGGAAGAATTTCAGCGAAAGAATTACCATTTAATAACATATTAGCTGCTAGTGCATACTTGAAATGAAAGCCGTCCATTGTTTCGTTAGGACTGGAGTTAATCATCTTGTTAATTACATCGGTATCACACAACACCGGATTAGAAGCTATATCACTAGCAATTACATTAATTGCTGTAAAGACATCGCTATTTCTTAGATTACTTGGTGACACATAAGCATAAGGATCATCGCTCGAAATGCTTACAAGTGCATCAAGAACTGGATCACCACCAGTTGCCGTTGTCTTTTTACTGAACCAGTTATTAAATAAACTCATTAATTAATCTCACCACCTTTCATTGCATAAACTCTGGACTGGAATAGAAGTCATTGAGCGTCTTACTCTTTTCCTGGTCATCAAAGTAAGAACGGGCAAAAACATAAGCATTCATTAGAGCCGCCGCCGGGTCAATCCGACTGTTAGAGTTACGGCTTTTCTTTTGTAGTTGCCAGCCGTTGTTATCTTCTTTAATCCGGGCATTAATCATTGAGTAGCGAAGCAATTTGTTATTGCCATGAATGATCTTCTTTTGAAACAGCTTGTCTCTAAAATCACGGGTAGGAACATTGAGCGTCAAACTACCTTGTCTTACGGCTCGCATATCCCAGTTAGGCATCTGTTTTTCAATCTTGGTTAAAATATCATTGAAGTTATAGGGGTCATAACAGATAATCGGTTTCCAGTGGTTCTTATTGCTTAGATTAACTAGGTAACTGAACACATCATCGGTATCAATTACGCCACTTTCTAGGGTAGTGATAGAACACTCACCACGTTTCTCACCAGCCCGGTAATTGAAGCCGTCTAACTTAATCTTGCGATCTAATCCGTACTTAGTGCCTACCCAGGAATGAGAATCCACGTAAAAACGGCCATCAATTGGAACTATCCAACTAACCGCTGTTAAGTCGTTGGTCTTACTCATATCCACGCCAACATAGACGTCACGTCCGGTGGTGTCGGGGGTGTCTATTTCGGTTTTATCCCAGTCGTCCACACTAATATAGGAATTATCGGCAGCTTGAAGCCACATATTAAAGTTTTTAGTGAGAACGGGAATTAAATCATCTTGAGCAATCCCCAAATCCACATCGTCTTGGATTTTAGGTTGCATACGCTTCTTAATTGCTGGTATTTCAAAAATAGGATTAGCTTTAATCCACGTCTTAGGCTTAGTGACTTCTTTACGGTCGTCCAATTCCCAAATGGCAATAAAATAGCGATCTGCTTGCTTCTTACCAGCTAACACATCGCTTAACATCTTATATTCAGCATACATAGGAACATTCAAATCTAGGCCACTGGTTGAAATAATCAATAGCAGACTGTTAGGCTCCTGGGCTTGTCCAGACTTCAAAACATCATATACCTTACGATCCTTAGCAGCCGCGTACTCATCTAAAATAATGGTGGTGCCAGCATAACCATCAAGGGTGTTGGTGTCACTAGCAAGGGCAGTGGCGAAACTATCGGTCGGCAGATCGGTAATCCGTTCTTTTTGCACCTTAACTCGGTGGCGAATCAATCTACTGGTCTTTTGCACCTGTCTTAGACTGCTTGAAAGCATATCATAGCCCAGTTTAGCTTGTTTCAGTGCGTTTGAGACGAACAGGACTTGGCGGTTCTTAGCTGGTTTGTTTTCCATCATCAAGCCAATAGCGGCTAGGGAAGCAGCTAGGTAAGTTTTACCAGACTTACGGGCCATTGATACCATACCCTGTGTATAACGCCGCTCGCCTGTTTCCTTTACTCGCCAGCCGTATAACTCGCTTACTATCCATTCCTGGTATTCGGCTAGGTGAAACTTACCACCATCGGTTAATGGCAGCATCTGGACAAACTGGCAGGCTTTACGGGCCATCTTCTCATCATAGTAGAAGGGGAAGTCGTCACTCTTTGAACGCTCTAAATCACGCTTATAACGCTCACAGGCAAGGCGTATCTTCTTCCCAGCTACGATCTTACCAGACAATACATCATCAACGTATCTAATCACCCGGCATCATCTTCTAAGAAGGCAACAAACGGGTCTTCGGGGTCTTGTTGCTTTACCTTCTGGTTCTCTAACTTGGCCCGGCTACTGATATTCAAGCCAAAGTCACTGGCAATTGCTCGCATATTCTTAATGGCCTTGTCTTGCATATTGAAGTATGGATTGATCTTCTTAGTGCCTTGCGAAGTCATAACACACAGGCCATCTTGAAGGATATACTTCTGGCAAGTGTGAACAGTTTGAGCGAGGACACAGTAATTAATTAATTGGCTACGGTCTAGGTTGCTTGCAGGTGTTTCCTTTTTGAGTAGGGGTACGATCTTTTGCCATTCCTTACGGGCGTAACCGTGTAACTCTTCGGGCACTGTTTCATCAATTGGTTCATAGTTTTCTTTAAGGTTATTCTGGACTTCTTCACGATCTGCTAACTGATCTTTCGTCCAGTGGCCTCTTAACTTTTCTACTGGTTTAATTTTTGCTCCAGCCATACATTCACCACCTTAACATAGCAAAAATAGCCAATAGACGAACATCTAATGGCTATTTATACCCAGTAATCTTTATTATACGAACATTATACCTCTTTTCGGCAAAAAGGGCAACGCATTGTTAGCGTATTTACGAACATTGCCACTTAAATTTAAGACTAATAATCGGCAATTACAAAATTCTAAAAAACACGAACAATAATTAATTATATAGTTATATTGTTCGTATATGACGAGAAAAAACTATAAAAAATGGGTTTTTACAAAAAGTAATGTGGATGTGCCGCTCTTTTCGGCGGCAGCACGGCCCCCCGGTAAAAAATAAAAAAGCTCAACACAAAAATGTTGAGCAAAATTTTTGAAATCTTTTCTGAAAATTTTTCAGATGAGCCATCGTAGGATTGCCACAACCACCTTGGCAATGAGCCATATTGCCACGATAAACACGATTAACAGTCCTAAATGCACCTGGAACACGATCATATAGGCAATTAGTCCAGCTATTCCAAACACAATCGCAAAGAATACAGGTGCTATCCACTTGCTGTCCTTGAATTTATTCCATCGTTCTTTCATGTCGCTTCCGCCTTTCAATTGCACTCTTTTTATTATGACAGGAAATACACATGGTTTCGAGATTGTCTGGGTCTAGTCGCTTGGTCCAATCGTCTCGTAGCTCAACAATATGGTCTACTAAATCACCTTTACGATAGATACCACGTGCTTCACAGCTAACACACAACGGGTGCATCATTAACCAACGGTGGCTTAGCTTCTTCCATGCTGTCGAACGATAGAAACGTTGGTACTTACCTTCATGCTTGCTAGTAATTCGCTTATGATAGATAGCTTTATTAATCTGGTGTCGTTCCTGCTTATCTGCCTGGTCAATTGGTTTACGGTATTCATGTTTGCTGCAGTAGCGCTGGTCATATGGTATTAACTTCATACAACCAGGGTGATTGCATAAGTGTGTTGGTTTACTCACGTTATCATCTCCATATTAAAAGGGTGCCTGAATTAGACACCCTTTGTTTATTATTGATTGCCTAGACCGTTTTTCACTTGTAGAGTAACTAGGTCAAATGCGTTGATACGGTCATCGCTGTTGATAGCAATAATCTTGTATTCATGGCCTTTGTACTTTGCGCTTAGCTTCTTATTAACGTTGGGGTTGTGTCTGATTGCCAGGACGATATCCGCATCAACGTGTAACCCAAGATTATCAAACGTCCGTGATTGAGTAGTGCTATATTCTCCGCACCATACTTCTTCTGACGGCTTGAATTCCTCGTGTCCGCCTTCTAGTGTGTCGTCTGGAACATAGCTATACGTTCCAAACTCAACCCGGTGCTTCATTCTACTGATGTCATAGTTAAGCATCATTACTCACCGTCCTTGTAAATAATCATGGCTGAATAAGTGTCGTCTCCGCTAAACCATTCGGAACTACCAGTAACACTTGAATGGCTATTAAACTTAATATCAATGATTTTCTTATCGCTGTTTTGAGTTAACCAGGCGTTAATCTCATTCTCTATAAGTCTCGTACTGCTTTTGCTGAAAATCTTAGTTTGCATTTTACTTGTCTCCTTCAATCAAATTACCATCAATACGTGTTGCTACAACAACATAATCGGGGTTAATAGCAGCAGGCTCTATTTCCTTAAAAGTACCTAGGTCTACTTCTGTATACCTATCTAGTGCGATCAAGCTTTTACTTTCGGCTATTGTGTTTATTTGTCGTAGGCTAGTAACAATACTGGAACCATTGACCATCTTTACTTTTAAGAAAGCGGTAGGCTTGCTGCTACACTTTTTATGTTTATCCATACTGTCCATTCCTCCAGAATACATAAAATAACTGTTATGAATCTCTACATCTCTACATTGCCCTTGAAACGCTGTTGTATCAACGTTTGTAGGTGTAGAGAAAAATGTAGAATGTAGACTAACGTTTCTCTACATCAACCTTGCGAATACACATCGGAACAGGGTTCTTGAACGGGTTCTCAACATAGAAAGCCCCTTGATTGTTGTCTTTGCATTGTTCATTAAATTCGAGAATGTGCTTTCGCTGTTCTTCTGTAATACGTGCTGTGCCTTTATCGTAGCTATTCCCTAGCAGCTCTAAGAAATACTTAGTAAAGCGTTTGGGTTTTCTAATCGGTGTGAATCCATTCTTACTACAATAATTTACGTACCATTGATAGAGTAGGGACACTGGAATTCGTTCAAACTGTCCTGGCTCAAAGACTTCTTTTAAGAAACCTACAGCAGAATTGTTATCTGCTTCAAATTCTTCTTTCATTGCCTTTGAGCGTGCTGGTTCAATAAATTTGTCAAAGTCTGGCAAGGTAAGTGCCTTTTTGAGAACATACTCAAGCACATCTTTCCGCTTTAAGTATTGTTCTTTGATTGCCTTGTTATCGGTCTTATCGGTGAATTGAGCTTCAAACGGAACCAGAATTAGGCGGCGCATCGTGCCACCTTTTTTAGCAAACATTGGCATCGTATTGCATGATTGAATGATTGTGCAATGTAGAGCGGTCTTGTAAATTGGCTTGTTCTTAATTTCAATATTGACGGGATCACCTGTGACAATGCTATTGAAGCTTGAACTACTTTTGATGTAGTCGGTTTGAATATCATCACCAATGCAAACTGTTTTACCGTCTAACACACTAAGTGCGAATCGTTGTTCAAACTCATTGATTTTAAGATTACCGTAGTTATCTTCACCAACTAAGTTTTCAATCAGAGTTTGAAATGTTCCTTTTCCATTGTTCCCGTGAATGTTTCCTACTAAGAAGAAAGCCTTGCCCCGTGAACGATTACCATTTAGTGCATCATTGATAATCTGCCAGAATAGTTGAACCTCGTTTTTATCACCACAGGCAAGCTGATCGAACATCTTATCAACTGTCCAGCCATCAATATTAGGCGACTTAGCGTCTGGATTATAATTGGTGGCAACCTTGGTAAATACCGGGTGTAGTGGGGTAAAGCCTTCTAACTTTTTTGTTTCTAAGTTGAATAGACCGTTGTTCACCGCAATATATTTACCATCATCACGATGGTGATTGTACTTAGCTTTATTCGTTAATTGAAAGACTATTTTTTTAGCCTTTTCTTCAGTCATAACAATATCAAAAAAACTCAAAAAGCGGTAAAGCTCACGTAAGTTGCGAGTATAAATACCACTAACCGGGTTGTAGAAAGCAATTCGGGCGTCTTCACTTTTATCGAAAAGGTAGTAGTGGAATGCACCTTCAAACAATTGTGCAATGGCCCAAGCAGGTAATTGTTTGTCTTGTTCAGAATCTTTTTCTTTAAATATTTCTTTTTGTTTGTTTGCTGCTCTAATACACGATGAGCGTAGTTCTTCCTCGCTGTCCCAATGATATTGGTTACGAATTGCGTCTAGCATCTCGTACAAAAGTTTGTATGGTGAATCATTATCGGAAGTGTTACTGTGAACATTGCCGTTCATTAAAGCATCTAAATTATTACTCATATAGATTGGCTCCCCCTTCATTTATTTCATTTTCATAATCAAATCGTCCAGGTATAGTTCCCCATGTGTTTTTACCTGGTCGGGGTCAAAGTTGGTTGTCATATAAACTTGGTCCCAATTAACAAAGATTGAGTTTTGGCCAGCAGGGGAAACTTCTGGTTTGCTCCAGAATTTGAAAGTGGGGCTTCTATGCAAAATTCTATTGGTTTGTCGCTTATTGTATTTAGTACCTCTTAAAATCATCATAACTAAGGCACCTAGTGAATATTTGATATTGTGGTATTTCTCTAAGTAATCGAATACCATTTGATCGTTGGTGAATAGCTGCTTGAACTTGTCACCGCTTTTGCTATAAAGCAATCTATAAAGTGTGTTAGCATCGGTGTTCCAATATTGAAAAGCTTCTTCCGCTTGCTTTTTAGCATATTGGTTTACGGCTCTTGAGCTATCGTTATCAATAATGTTTTTGAGTTGGTCCTTGGTAAGCATGATTGAGAGCTTTTCAGCGTAGGTCATTCATGCCACCGCCTTCCACTTCGTTATATGCACTAAGCTGTTTAGTTGAATCATTTACACTGCTCATGGCTACCGTTAGTAATGTTTCGATAGTGTCTTGGCCACGTTGAATTTCATATGCAATTGCCCGTGCTTCTTCTGTGGTAAGGCTTTTCGTTCCAACGTGATCTAGTGTTAGGCTTAGTTCATCATCTAGGGCTTGGAGTAGATTAGTAGTCTGGTATAACTTTGCTAAAATATCATCAAAATTCATTCTTCCAAATCCTTTCATCTGTGTTAAAATGAAAGGGTAAAGATATTTATGTTTCACGTCCTCAAAGCCCGTCAGCTCAAGGACTTTTTTTGTTTCACAAATATTCTTTACCCTATAATTAGTTAGTCATTAACGGGAGCCGTGTCGCCAAACTTAGCACCGTTAGTGGCTTTTTTATTATCCAATTCAGTTAGAGCCTGGTATTGAATAGTCATTTCTTTGACTTCGTGGGCCGTCTTAATAACGTCGTCTGCCATCTTAATTGGGTCATCAATAATTGAATTATTATCAAGCCTAATCATTCCTTCGTTAGTAATACCCTCGCAAACTGCGGCAATGTAATCGCCAGCGTCAGTAATTTTATCTTGAAGGGCGAAAATTTTATCGTCTAACTTAGTCATTCTCAATTGTCCTTTCTATAAGTAGTTAATGATTGAAGCAATTAAAGCTAATAATGGAAGTAGTGTTGCCAGGTAGGCCCACGCCCGTTCGTCCGGGTTAGTGAACCAGAAGTCTAGTATGGCCTGGTCAATCTTAGCTATCATTGAATCACCTCCTAACATATCCCCCGTGCCAGGTTGATTACTTAGTAGCCATGAACTTGTCTAAGTCGTTGCGATTAAAGCGGTAAGTCTTACCAATGTGCTTATAAGGAATATCACCGGTGGCAATCCATTCATTGAGTGTCCGGTTCGCAATACCGAGGTATTCGCAAGTTTGTTTCTTTGATAGGTACAAAGGGAATTTATCTTGGTAAACGTCATTCTTCGCTTCCTTAAAAGCGTTAAGCACCTCGATTTTAATAGCATCGGTAACTTCCTTTGGTAATTCAACTTTTAACTGTTCCATTTTCTTCACCACCTTTTATATGCAACCTATATGTAACACAAAATCAAAATAAAAATCAGTTCACACGCAACTTATATGTAACTGATTGTCTTTAATATACAACGGTGATAAAATAATGTCAATGCCATAATGCAACTTAAATGCAACTATTTTTTGCCTGAAAGAAGGTGATAATTTGAAAAGCAATCCAGATATTGGTAGTAGAATAAAACAAGTTAGATTAAAAAACGGGAAAAGCCAAGAGGACTTTGGCTCTTTGTTTGACCCGCCTGTTAATAAAGCCTCTGTTTCTCGATGGGAAAGCGGTAAAACTCTTCCCACATCGAAGCGTCTACAAAAAATAGCTGATCTTGGTGGGGTTTCAGTTGAGTACCTTATTAATGGTGTTAAGTTAAACGTTAATGATTTTTTGGACCTAGTAGATAAAGCTCTAAATACTCCGTTAAATAAAAAGGATTATCAACGGCTCGACGCTTCTCAACTAGGATTTTTTTCTTCCCTCAGTAAAATAACTGCTATTACGCAAACAGAAGCACAGAACAAAATTAAGAAAGAGCAAGCTATTATTACCAAGCACCCGCTTTCTATATTAGATTTAAAGACATATGGTGATTTTCTGTCTTTACTTAATTTGATTAGACGTCATGGTTCAGATGACCAAAACAGGTCCTTTGATGTTTTAATCAACATGATTTGGCAAATAGCAGCTGGTAAAATAAAGTACGATAAAAACGATCTTCTCCCTAACATTGATAAATTGCTGTCTAGCTTTCCAATAAAAGAAGAGAACAAGAAGGAATAGGTACCACTTTTATCCGGAATTGATTATGATACCGTCTTTTATGTAGAGAAAATGTAGTCTACATTCTACATAAACCTCTACACGGTTAATCCTTACTCTCCCAAGGGGTTAGGGTACTATGTAGAGATGTAGAGTTTTGTTTTGCTTATTATATATTTTTCACCTCTTAACATATCCCCCGTGTCAATGAATCGCACGAAAGAGAGGGAAAATATAGAATGGCTTCATATTATAAATACAGAAACACTAAAGAACAGATATTATGGTATGTAAAGTATCGCAAAGCCAATGGTAAGCTATCTACTAAACGTGGCTTCAAAACGAAGTCAGCCGCTCAAAAGTGGTACCGTGAATATCAAGTTGATGTTGACCATTACGGCAAGGCACTGAATGTTAGAATCACATTTGAAGAAGTCTACAATAAATGGTGGCCTGCCTATGAGAAGAGTGTGGTCGATACCACCGCTCATAAGACTAAACAGATATTTAAGAATCATATCTTACCAGCCCTGGGCAACTATCGAATTAACGACATTAACGTTTCAATCTTGCAACGTCTGGTTAATCACTGGAACCAGATTTTAGTGAAGAATGATTGCCAGCTTTACACCAACCTGGTATTACGCCGGGCGGTTCAGTTAGGCTATATTCATGTAAACCCTATGGACAGTGTAATCAAGCCAAAGAAAAAAGCCCGTGCTTCCACCAATAACTTTTTCAGTCAAGATGAGTTTACGGACTTTCTCAAATATCTAAGAGCAGATTATGAAGATGATAATCCCCGTGCTTTTATGATGTTATGGTTAGCGGCTGCCACAGGAATGAGACGGGGCGAAGTGCTTGGCTTAGAATGGAACTGTGTTGACTTGAAGAATCACACCATTAATATCAAGCGCTCATTGAAACGGTCTACACACGCTTATCTTGGTTCGCCAAAGAATCATTCTTCCATCAGAACAATTGCTATTGATGAAACAACGGCCAATTATTTACAACGGTGGAAGAAGCAGCAGCATAGTATTTTGAAGTATTTTAACTTTGACACCTATAAGACGAAGGGGCAATTGGTCTTTTCAACGTACAGGGCCAATAAAGCACTACCGGAACCAACGGCTGACAAGTATATCAATCAGCTAACCAGCAAGCACGGCATGAAACACGTAACGTTTCACGGCTTGCGGCATACCCACGCTACCTTGCTGGTTGAGAATGATACCAACGTTAAGTCAGTTTCAGAACGGTTAGGCCACTCGTCAATGGAAACGACTTTGAGAATTTATGTCAATAATGATAAACGTCCTAATCATAAGGTAGCAGATAGCTTCGGGAAGTTAATGTTCTCAAAAAGTTCTCAAAAGTAGGTTATTAATATTGCAAGGGGCTTGCTAAAGGCCTATTATAAAGGGAAAAAAGCAGGGTTATTATATATTACCTGTACTCTCCTTTTTTAGTATTTTCAGTGCCTTCATACCATCGCAAAACGTTGATATGAAGGCATTTCTATTTTTGTGAAAACGGTGAAAAACGTATTTATTTTAACTTTTGCGACAAAACTGCGACAAAATAATCACATGCCCCTGGCGTGCTGCTGCCTATTTTGGGCGGCTTTTTTATTTTGATTTGCGGAAAACTGCGGAAAAGTATCACCTCAAATTTCCCTCAATAGTCCCACAATCTAAAAAAGGCCGGCTCTAGGCTGACCTAATTTTAGTGAATTATCTACTGCTTGCCATCTTTTGGCTTCCTGAAAAGTGGCTTTGTTTTTACCTTGCTGAGGTCAAGGCTACCCTTCTCCGTTGCTTGCGTTTGATGATATACCAGTTCATTTTGTGATGGTACCAAGGCAACCATCTTTTTTAGGGCCGCCAGTTCAGCTTTACTATCAGAAGCATCATAGAACCGCATCAAATTAATAGAAAATTCTGCCTTATCTAAATCATTAAATGGCAGTACCAGATAGTCCTCATTCCTCCACACGTTCATTGCTGAGTTGGCAGCAATTAAAGCCGTCCTTTTATTTCCGTCTTGAAAAGGCTGTAGTTTGGACAATCTAGCAAATACTTTCCACGCTTCAAATCTCGATTGATCAGAATTCTCGAAATCATCAACGATTCCTTGAAGGTAATCTTTAGAAACAACTTCTGGCGGAATATATGCCTTCTGACTATGCTCGTCAACAGTGATCGCAATATTATCATCCGAATTATATAAAGCGTTCCTTAAGTGCCCTGGAATAATAGGATCTTCGACTTCGCTGTGCGTAAAAGCCTTATTAATGGCAATCATTCCCTCTACATTAAAACCATATTCTTTTGCAGCAGCAATACCAGCAACAATATCCTTGAAAATGTTAACATCTTCATTTTCTTGCTTCAGGTACTTTGTATTACCGGTATCAAGTGCTTTTTGGGTTTGTGCAATCGAACTGCCATAGCCATTCAAGCTCCCAATCGATGCTATGACATGGGCTAAAGCAAAATTATTGGTTAACACTTCTGACCACCCCTTAGTAATAAAAAAAGGCGTTTATTAGACGCCAGCTATCAGTTCGTAATCAATCGTACAAAACATTTAGTTACTACTGCTACTACTCTGATCCGCAATATCGTGCGTGGTTTGCCCACCCTTTGCGGTGTAGAGGGACTGCTTGGTGTTGTCCGGATTAACAATACTCAGGGAATAGTCCGATCCCAGAATCTTGGAGATCTGCTTGGAGTTGGCCTTGATGGACTTGGTCAGATTTGGCCAGCCAATCTGTTCGGCCTGGCTTGGATCCTGAACCAGTGCTTCCATTGCCTTGACAGTGTTATCGTCGGTCGGCTTGATCGTAAAGGTCTTGGAATCCTCATCGAAACTAACCGTTCCTAGCTTGGAATAACCCTTCTGGAGCTGACGAAGGACCGCCATCTCCTTGTTTTCCTGGGTCGCCTGGTTATTTGCGCTGCCGTCAACACTCCCCATCTTGTTGGAGAAAGCACTGCTGCTCTGGGCCTGGGTTGTCTGGGACGAAGAGGAACTCTGTTCAGTCCGCGTCTGCTGGTTGTGATGGAAATAAGGCAAGTTGATACCGCCATAAATGACGGCCGCCAAACTCAGAACAACAATGATTGTCCCGGTCTTCCACTCCCGATAGTGCATCCAGGAATTGGCGAGGTAAAAGCCACCCAGAATCAACATTAAGCCACCAAAAATAACAAGAAAGATCATGAATTAATATCCCCTTTTGCGTTTCCGCTCATCGTCAGCAAAAGATGTGCTGCTGCCAGCACATCCTGGCCTTAGAACTCCATTAATGCCTTCATATCGTATTTCTCGATCTTGTCCCGACCATGCAGGGCCTTCAGCTCGATCAAGAAGGCACAGCCAACGACAATGCCGCCCATCTTTTCCACCATTTCAATCGTGGCCGAGATGGTACCACCGGTTGCCAGCAGGTCATCGACAACCAGCACACGCTGACCGGGCTTGATCGAATCGTATTCCATCTGCAGGGTTGCCGTCCCGTATTCAAGGTTGTAGGTGGCGCTGATGGCCTTGCGTGGCAGCTTGCCCTTCTTCCGAGCCGGTGCGAAACCAACGCCCAGTTCACGTGCAATTGGGCAGCCGACGATAAAGCCCCGGGCTTCGGGACCGACAACCATGTCCACCTGCTTGTCACGGGCGTAAGCAGCCAATTCGTCCGTCGCCTGCTTGTAAGCCTCACCATCCGCCATCAGCGGTAAGATATCACGAAAGATAATTCCCTTTTCCGGGTAGTCGGGAATACTAGCGACGTATTTGTAAAGGTCTAAAGTCATTGGAAAAATTTCTCCTTTAATTCATCTAATCCTTTTTAAGGCACTGTAGTATCCACTGGGCAACGCTCGTGGCGTCACCATATAAAAGGACTTTTTCAGCTTGATAACGAGCAAGCTGTTTTTGATACTGTGTCGTTTGCTTCAAATCCGTCTTGCCGCTGACCGGCTGCAGATTTAAAACACCATTACTTATTGTAACAAATCCCGCTTCAGAAAACACTTGAATTATCAAATTTAATCGGGTGGGATTAATTTTCAGGTACTGGCTGACGGCCGGGGCCTGTTGCGGCCACTGGAGGCGTGGGTTGGCACGCAGAAAACCGTATACACCAGCAAAGCTTTGCCGATCCGGTAAGCCCGCTAGGTAGACATTCTGGCGATCCATCAGCAGCAAGCGAATTTGCGCCGGTGCCCCCTTATCGTTTTGGAAAAGCTTCCTGAGCGCATCCAGGCTGTCGGGGAGGTCCACCAGCGTGACTCGCCTGTGACTAAGGTCCATCCCCTGTGCAGCGGCCGGGCTCAGCGCATGATCCGCCCCAACGTGGGGAGCAATGTTAGCGCGAAGCCGGTCATCGTAAACGATGTACTCACCGTCCGCCTTGAAATGCTCCGGACGTAAGTGGGTCGTCCGCTCATCCAGGACCAGGGGACCATACACGTGCGCATCCACCAGCATCAGTTGGACCGTTCGCTGGCCCTGCCATTCATTGATGCCAATTGTCGCCGCAATATCAACCTGGTTGCCCGGCGCCTGAAAGAGCGGCGCATCCTGACCATGACCAAAGGCAATCACGGCTAGTTTCTGCTGCCCGCGCAGGCCGAACTTCAGGTGGCTGTTGTCCTTTCCCATCGTCCGGACCCCAGCCGTGTGAATGTTGGCCAGTTCAAATACCGGTTCCTCATTGTCCGGACCAAAGGGGGCCAACTTCTGGAGGTCATTGTAGAGTTCCTCGTTGACCTGGTCCGGGCTGAGCTTGGCCGCTAGTTTCAACGGCAACGGCTTTTCCCAATCAAAACCCTGCCGCACTGCCTCCGCGTCCAATGCCGCCTGTAGCTGATCCAGCTTGTCCACCGCAAAAGAAAGCCCACAGGCCGCCGGATGGCCACCAAAGGTCGTCAGCAGCTCACGGTGCGGATCCAAGGCAGCAAAGAGGTTAAAGCGCTCGTCGCTGCGACCCGATGCCTTGGCAACCTCCTGCCCACTGTCCACACTGGCAACAATGGTCGGCTTGCCGGTCTGCTCACGGACCCGGCTGGCAACGATTCCAAGGACTCCCTGGTGCCAGTCATGCCCCAGCAAGATCAGGACCGCATGCTCTTGATTCTTGGCCGAGCTAGCCTGGGCCAGTGCCGGCTGCATGATCGTGTCCACCAGCTGACGACGCTGCTGGTTGGCAGCCTCGACCTGTTTGGCCAACTCCTGGCCCTCCCCTTCGTCAAAGGTAGTCAGCAACTGGACCCCAAGCCCGGCATCCGCAACCCGCCCAAGTGCGTTCAACCGCGGTGCAATCCCAAAGCCGATGTCCTGGTCCGTCAACCGGGCTTCATTGAGCCCCGCCAACTTCACTAGTTCGTGGAGCCCCGGCCGCATCCCCTGGCGCAAGACCTGCAGGCCCAGGGAAATCAACACCCGGTTCTCATCGGCAACACTCACTACGTCGGCGATCTCACCGATTGCGACCAGGTCCAGCAGCTCCTGAGGAAATTCGTCCGTCAGCGCCCAGGCCAGTTTGAAGGCCACCCCGACCCCCGAGAGGCCGGCGAAGGGATAGTCCGTCCCGGGATACTGGGGGTGAACCACCGCGACGGCATTCGGCAATTCTGCGGGCAGTTCGTGGTGGTCGGTCACAACCACGTCCACGCCCTGCTTCATTACCGGGTCGATGACGGTCTTGCCGCTGACCCCGTTGTCGACGGTCACGATCAGCTGGGTTCCCTCTTCAATCAACCGCTGATAGGCCGCGGCGTTGGGGCCGTAACCATCGTTGAAGCGGTTGGGGATGTAGTAATTAACGTTCGCCCCGATTTCCTGGAGCGTCTCGTACATGACCGCCGTGCTGGTAATTCCGTCCGCGTCATAGTCACCATAAATCGTGATCTGCTCTCCCCGCTCGATTGCCTGTTGAATGCGATCAACGGCCTTGTCCATGTCGTGCAGCTGATGAGGATCATGAATCAGGTTGGGATCAGGCTGCAAGAACTGCTGAGCGGCTTCCGATGTCTTTAAGCCCCGTTTCACCAGGAGGTCTGCCAGCACCGGGCTCAGTCCCGCCTTCGTCAGGGCCGCCACCGCTGCAGGGTCCGCATCTTTTGCCAGTTCCCATTTAAACCGTGAGTCATTCATTCTCTTCACCATGCACTTTCCTAACAATTTCCGAAAAATAAGGAAGGCTGCAACACGCAGGTCACAGCCATTCTAACAATTTAACTTACAGCTTATCCTTGTCCTGTTGAAAATCAAAGAACTTTTTAATTGCCCAGTCACTGAGACCCGGGATGACCCGGTAGGCCCAGCCAAGGCAGGCCACGTAGGTTGGAACGTTGATCTCCCGCGTCTGGTAGCCAACGTTGTCCCAGATCCGCCGGGCTAGTTCGTCTGGTTCAATGAACATCCACTTTGGCAGGTGGGCTTGGTAGGTGTTGTTAGGATCGCCCTTCGCCCAGAACTTCGTGGAGATCGGGCCGGGGTTGACCGTCAGTACCTGAACACCGTAGTCGGCAACCTCCATCCGCAAGACGTTATCAAACTGGATGACTCCGGCCTTGGTTGCCGAGTAGACCGCGCTGCTCGGCGTCGGGATCTTGCCAGCCAGTGAGGCAATGTTGATGATTGCCCCGTAGCCCTGATCCATCATCTGCTTGGCCACGCACCGACTGATGTACATCAGTGCCAGGAGGTTCACGTGGACCATTTTCGCCATGGAGGAATAGTGCTGGTCAGCGACCTCAGTAAAATCGCCCAGGCCAGCCGAATTAATCAGGACATCAATGCTGCCAACCTCGTGCTGGATCTTGTCCAGCACTTGATCGATCGCATCCGGATCGGTCACGTCAAGCTGGTAGGCAAATGCCGGCCGGCCCGACAAAATTAAGCACTTCTTTGCCACCTTTTGGAGCTTTTCCTGGTTGCGGGCGGCCACCACCACGATTGCCCCCCGCCGTGCCGCCTCCAGGGCGAGCTGCTTGCCGATGCCACTCGAGCCACCGGTGATCAGCACGACTTCATTTCGTAAAAAGCGCAGTGTTTTTACCCGTCTTAACATTGTCTACCATCCCTTTTCTTATTTTTTAAACGGAATATCGAACACGTCCAGGTCATTTACGACCCGGGTCTCTGGAAAAATGTTTCGAACCTGGTAGGCCAGCTGGTAGGCCGCCTTGCCGGCATAGCGAGCGGAAATGTGGGTCAAAAAGAGTCGCTTGACACCCGCCTTCTTCGCAATCTCTGCGGCCTGTTTGCTGGTCGAGTGGTAATAGTTGTGAGCCAGCTGGGCCTCGTCCTTGCCAAAGGTACTTTCGTGAACCAGGGCGTCCGCATCCTTGGCCAACCAGAGTGCATTCTTCGTTGCCCGGGTATCGCCCAGGATGGCAACCACCCGGCCCGGCTGTGGCTGCCCGATGAAGTCGTGGCCGTCCAGCACCCGGCCGTCGGGTAATTCGACGGTCTTGCCGGCCTTTAATTGTCCGTAGATCGGCCCGGACGGCACCTTGGCCGCCCGCAGCTTATCCGCCAGCAGTTCGCCAGGATGATCGTGTTCCACCACCCGGTAGCCATAGCAGGTGATCTTATGGTCCAGCTTCTTAGCGTAAACCGTGAAGCCTTGGTCTTCGAAGATCTTACCCTCTTGCTGGATTTCAACAAAGTGGAGGGGGTAGCTCAACCGCGATTCGCTCACCTGCAGGGCGGTCAGCACAAACTTCTTGATTCCCACCGGTCCGTAAATCGTCAGCGGCTCGTTGCCCCCCTGAAAGGACCGGGAACTCAGTAGGCCTGGGAGGCCAAAAATGTGGTCACCATGAAGGTGGGTGATGAAGATTTTTTCGATCTTGCGCGGCCGAATCGTCGTGTAAAGGATCTGGTGCTGCGTTGCTTCCCCGACATCGAAGAGCCAGATGGCGTTACGCTCCTCTAACAAGCGCAGGGCGACGCTGGTAACGTTGCGCTGCTTGCTGGGCGAGCCCGCACCGGTGCCTAAAAATTCTAGTTGCATAGTGTCTGTTCCTACCTTCTCAATCGTGCTTATTGAACAAATTCAAAGACAAACTTCTTGATCCGTACCAGATCACCGTCCTGAATGCCCTTTGCTCGCAAGGCATCATCAACGCCCATCTGGCGCAGCTGCCGGGCAAAGCGCAGTTGACTCTGTTCGTGAGTCAAGTCGGTCATGTCGAAGAGCCGAAGCAACTTGGCCCCGCCAAGAACCCAGGTTCCATCCTCATCCTTGGTGATCGTGAAGTCGGCGGTCTCCTTCTCCGGTGCGGCGGCCTTGTACTCGGCCACCAGCTGCTCGTCGTGGCTTTCGCTATCAAAGGCCGGTGTCTGATCCAGCAGGTCAGCCGTCAGCTGCATCAGCTGCTGGACACCCTGGTGGGTAACGGCGGAGATTGGGAAGATCTTCGGCACATTCGGCAGCGTCGTATCCTCCTGCAGTTCCGCCTTGAAGTGGTCCAGGTTGTCCTGCGCATTCGGCAGGTCCATCTTGGTAGCAACCACGATTTGCGGCCGCTTCAGCAATTCGGGGTCGTAGTTGGCCAGTTCGCGGTTAATTTGGCGGTAACGCTGGATTGCCTGTTCCGGATCCTCGCTGCTCATGTCGACCAGGTGGAGCAAGACCCGCGTCCGCTCAATGTGTCGCAGGAACTTCAGCCCCAGGCCGATCCCCTTGGAAGCGCCCTCAATCAGTCCGGGCATGTCGGCCATCGCAAAGTCCCGGCCGTCTGGCAGCATCACCATCCCCAGGTTTGGCACCAGGGTCGTAAACTCGTAGGCCGCGATCTTCGGCTTGGCGCCGGTCACGACCGACAGGAGCGTTGACTTCCCGACCGATGGGAAACCGATCAGGCCGACGTCGGCCAGCATCTTTAGTTCGAGCTCCAGGTAGTGGTCCTCGCCGGGTTCCCCGTTTTCCGCGATTTCTGGAGCGGGGTTCTTGGCGCTGGCAAAGTGAATGTTGCCGCGACCGCCACGGCCACCGCGAGCCACAACCAGTTCCTGTCCCTGTTCAACCAGGTCACCGATGATCTGGCCGGTGTCGAGGTCACGCACCGTCGTCCCCTGGGGAACCGCGATCACGGTATCCTCGGCACTAGGGCCGGTCATCTGCTTGTTCATCCCGTTGCCACCGTTCTTGGCTTTAAAAATTCGGTGGTAGCGAAAATCCATCAGGGTCCGCAAACCCTCGTCCACCTTCAGTATAATGCTGCCGCCACGGCCACCATCACCACCGGCGGGACCACCGTTGGGCACGTATTTTTCACGCCGGAAAGCGACCATTCCGTCGCCACCCTTTCCGGCGTGGACCTCAATTTTAATTTGATCGACAAATGTATTCATTTGGATTATTCTCCGTTCTGTTTAGTTACTACTAAGTATATTGGAAAAAGCGGACAGCGTCAAAATCAATCGTGACTGCTGCCCTTGGCCACCGCCGCGTTTTTCTGCAGGGAAACTTTAATCAGCTGGGCCGTGGGCCGGTTGATCCCTAAAGCCTGAATATCGTCCACCGAGGCCGCGGCGATCTTGCTAATCGACCCGTACTGCTTCAACAGCTTGGTTCGGGTCCGTGGGCCAACGCCCTTGATTTCGTCCAGCCGGGAGCTGAGCGAATGCTTGGTGTGGACCCGGCGGTGGAAGGTGATCGCAAAGCGGTGCACCTCATCCTGAATCCGCTGAACCAAATAGAAGCCCTGGCTGCGCGGGTCGAGGTGAACATGCTGATCGTGATCACCAAAGAGCAGATCGGCGGTCTTGTGCTTGTCATTCTTGACCATCCCGACCACCGGGATATCAAGCCCCAGTTCGTTTTCCAGGACATCCTTGACGGCGTCCATCTGAATCTCGCCACCATCCATGAAGATCATGTCCGGCATCGGCTTATTTTCTTTTAGGAGTCGGGAATAGCGCCGCCGGATCACCTCGCGGGTGCTGGCGGCCTCATCGGCGTGGTCGATCACCGTCTTGAGCTTGTACTTACGGTAAAGCTTCTTGGCCGGCTCACCGTCGACGAAGACCACCATGGCACTGACCGGGTCGGCCCCCTGGATGTGGGAGTGGTCAAAGGCCTCAATCTTGTGGCCCGCCGGCAGCCCCAGGGCGTCGGTGATCTCCTTCATCGCTCCGGTCGTCTTGCTCTGATCCATCTCCAGCAAGCGGAACTTCTCGTTTAAGGTCAGGCGGGCGTTCTCGGCCGCCATGTCCATCAGGTCGCGCTTTTCACCCCGTTCCGGTGTCCGAACTGGCACGCCCAGGATTTCGCTAATCTCCTTATTTGGCAGTCCCGCTGGCAACAGGATTTCCTTGGGCAGGATGTTGTTGCGCCGGTGGTAGAACTGAAGAATGAAGCTGGTCATTTCTTCAACCGCTGTGTTAACGATTGGGAAGAGCCGCTTCTCCCGCTTCATCAGCCGCGCCTGGCGGATAAAGAAGACCTGGATCGAAAGCCAGCCCTTGTCCATGTAAAAGTTAAAGAGGTCCCGCGGCGTCTTGTCATTGGAGATGATCTTCTGTTTTTCAACGGTCACCTCAATGTAGTGCAGTTGGTCACGGATCTCGGCGGCCCGCTCGTACTCCAGGTCCGCGGCCGCCTTATTCATTCGGGCCGTCAACTCTCGTTTTACCGCAGCTGTGTTGCCGTTTAAAAACGACTTGATCCGCTTGATCTGGGCCTCGTATTCCGCTGGCGGAACCTCCTTAAAGCAGGCCCCCAGGCACTGACCCATGTGATAGTACAGGCATGGCCGGCCCTGGTAGCCATGACAGCGCCGCAGCGGATAAACCTTTTGGATAAAGTGAAGGGTCTCCTCGGCCGCGTACACGTTCGGGTAGGGACCGAAGTAGTAGGCCCCGTCTTTTTTGACCTGACCGGTGATCATGGTCTGTGGATCACGCTCATTGGTGATTTTGATGTAAGGATAGCCGGTCCCCCGCTTCAGCTTGATGTTGAAATAGGGCTGGTGCTTTTGGATCAGGGTAATTTCCAGGAGGAAGGATTCCTTGTTAGTGCCGGTAATGATGGTTTCAAAATCCGCCACCTCCGACACCAT
Source organism: Limosilactobacillus sp. (assembly GCF_022482365.1). NCBI lineage: Bacteria > Bacillati > Bacillota > Bacilli > Lactobacillales > Lactobacillaceae > Limosilactobacillus > Limosilactobacillus sp. Next base: position 154,043 of record NZ_JAKVPE010000001.1, on the reverse strand, counting down.
CTTGGCAACCTTCCCGGTGTGGCTGCTCTTAAAGTACGACCGTACCCGGTTCTTCAGGTTCTTGGCCTTCCCCACGTAAATAATCTGACCGTTAATGTTTTTCATTAAATAACAGCCGGGCTTATCCGGCAGTAATGCTAACTTATGTTCTAGGTATTCGCTCGCCATCATAACCCTCCGATAAAATTACTAACTAAATATTATAAGTGATTCCCCGCCTAAAAGGCAAAGAAAGTGCAAGCCAGATGACTTGTCGAATTGCTGGTAAATGTGCTAGCATTCTTCTTAAAAGAGATTAAAGGAGCGATCAAAATGGGACTCGTTACTCGGCGGAGCCTGCAAATCGACAAGCTTTTCGACCAGTTGGCCGTTGACCCAAAGAAGCGCAAGCCAGTGGACAAGGATAAGGCAGATAAGAAGGACACTGATAAGGAAAATTCCGACAAGCAAAAATAGCCGTTAAACTACAAGAGGCTGGTGAGAACATCAATTTCTCACCAGCCTCTTCTTATTTGCCGTTCACTTTATTTTTGCTTCTTAAAGCCACCAGGGTAGCGGCGGTTTAATTCCGCAATGTTTGCCTTAGCAACCTCGTCGAATGGGATGTCCGCCCACTCGGCAATCTGGGACAGATACCAGAGGACATCCCCCATCTCGTGCATCAGCTCAGCCCGGTTGAGCTGCTTGCTCTTAAAGGTATAGTTCTTCACCAGGTCCACCACCTGGCCTGACTCACCGGCGAGCCCCAGGGCACAGTTGGTTAACACCTGTTCATTGCCATAGAGCGTTCGTTTAGCCGCCTTTTGGTACTCGTTGAAATCCACTTAGTTCATCCCCGTCTGTTGTTCAATCCATTGCCATACCTGATCCTTGCCCCGCTTCGTCACCGCCGAGAAAAGGACCAGTGGCGCGTCACGCTTCATCGTCAATCGCTTTCTGATCTGGCTCTCCTGCCGGTTCCAGACGTTGGACTTGACCTTGTCGCTCTTGGTTCCCACGACCAGGGTCGGCAGGTTGTAGTAGTCCAGCCACTGGTACATTGAAACGTCATCGGCAGTCGGCTCGTGACGAGCATCAACCAGCATGATGACCCCGCGCAATTGTTCGCGCTGGGTCAGGTACTGTTCAATCATCTGGCCAAAGCGTTCCCGCTCCTTTTTGGAAACTTTGGCGTAGCCGTAGCCCGGCACGTCAACGAAGTAGAGCTGGTCCTCCACGTTGTAGAAGTTCAGCGTCTGGGTCTTTCCCGGCTGACTCGAGGTGTGGGCGAAGTTCTGCCGATTAATCAGTGTATTGGTTAGTGACGATTTACCGACGTTAGAACGGCCAACCAGGGCAATCTCCGGGTAGTCCGTCTTGGGATACTGATCGGCCCGAACCGCACTGATCGTCAGGTCAACGTTATGTACTTCCATCGCGATTCTCCTTACTTAGCCTGGGCCTGCTTCTTCATGACGTAGCGCGGTTCCGTATGGTGGGTCACACAGCGCTTGTCAATCACGACTTCCGCGACGTCCTTCCGACTTGGCAGGTCAAACATGACGTCCCGCATGACGTCTTCAATGATCGACCGCAGCCCCCGGGCACCAGTATTCCGCTTGATGGCCAACTGGGCCATGGCCTTGAGGGCGCCATCGGTAAATGACAGCTTGCTGCCGTCGAGGCGAATCAGCTCCTGGTACTGCTTGACCAGAGCGTTCTTTGGTTCGGTCAGGATCCGCACCAGATCATGTTCGTCCAGCTTCTCTAAAGCGGTCATCACTGGCAGCCGCCCGATGAATTCTGGAATCAGGCCAAACTTCAGCAGGTCCTCTGGAATGACGTGCTGCAGAATGTTCTTTTCGGTGATGCTGCCCTTTTCGTCGGCGTTCGTGTCGGTGCCGAACCCAATCGTCTTTTCGCCCAGTCGTTCCTTGACGATCGTCTCAATACCGTCGAAGGCTCCACCGACGATGAAGAGGATGTTCTTGGTATCAACCTGGATAAATTCCTGCTGCGGATGCTTCCGGCCACCCTGCGGCGGAACGTTGGCAATCGTCCCTTCCAGGATCTTCAAGAGGGCCTGTTGAACCCCTTCACCGGAAACGTCCCGGGTGATTGAGACGTTCTCACTCTTCTTGGCAATCTTATCGATTTCATCGATGTAGATAATTCCCTTTTCGGCCCGGTCAACATCAAAGTTGGCTGCCTGCAGCAGCTTCAGGATGATGTTTTCCACGTCCTCACCAACGTAACCGGCCTCGGTCAGGGTCGTGGCATCGGCAATCGCAAACGGAACGTTTAAGATTCGGGCCAGCGACTGGGCCAGGTAGGTCTTCCCGGAACCCGTGGGACCGATCACCGCGATGTTGCTCTTCTGCAGTTCGGTGTCGTTATTATCGCCGTTCATCATGGCGTTGACCCGCTTGTAGTGGTTATAAACCGCCACCGCCAGTGTCTTCTTGGCTTCATCCTGACCGATTACGTAATCATTCAGTTCATTGACGATTTCTTGTGGCGTCGGAACCCGGAAGTTCGTGGTAGCCTGATCGTCAGCCAGTTCCTGATCAATGATCTGCTTGCACAGGTCCACGCATTCATTACAAATGTATACACCGGGACCGGCAACAATCTTTTTCACTTCGCTCTGGGACTTGCCACAGAAGGAGCAGTGAATAGAATCCATTCCCTTGGTATCTTCAAACATTTGGTTTCCTCCTCTAAAGTACTGAGAACATCATAACAAAATTGAGGGCCAATTTCGAATGATGTGATCCAGATTCAAAAGAAAAGGGAGTGGGAAAGAACTCGCTTGCGAGTTCGTCTTCCCACCCCCGCGAGGCTGGCTAGGTGTCCTGGGCGTTGATTTATCAACGTTCAGGATCCAGCCAGCTACCGCGCTGCAGCATTTATAAGCTATATAACAGCAAAGAGGCTGGGTTAATTCCCAGCCTCTTCCGTCATGGGCAAGTGAAAATTACTTGTCAGACTTCTTGTCGTCACTAGCAACCTGCTTTGCTGAGTCAGCAACCAGGTCAACGGCCTTCTTGATCTTGATGTCGTGAGCCAGCATGTCCTTGGACAGTGCCTTTTCAACGGCGTCTTCCTTCATGCCGTATTGCTTAGCCAGGTCAGCAACTTCCTTCTTCATTTCGTCGTCGCTGGCTTCCAGCTTAGCATCGTCAACGATGGCTTCCAGAACCAGGTTAGTCTTAACCCGTTGTTCAGCATCGCTAGCGAACTGCTTCTTCAGGTCTTCTTCCTTAGTACCAGTGATCTGGAAGTACATTTGTGGACTGATCCCCTGCTGTTGCATCCCGGCCAGGTATTGTTGCATCTGGCGGTTCGTGTCGTCATCCAGCATTGATTGTGGAATGTCTTGGATTTCGGCATTGGCAACGGCCTTTTCAATGGCAGCGTCTTCGATGGCAGCCTTAGCTTGGTTGTCCTTGTCTTCTTGCAGCTGCTTCTTGGTCTTGTCCTTCAGTTCGTCTAAGGTGTCAACGTCTTCGTCAACGTCCTTGGCAAAGTCATCGTCAAGTTCTGGCAGTTGCTTTTCCTTGATTTCGTGAACCTTAACCTTGAAGATGGCGTCCTTGCCGGCCAGGTTCTTTGCGTGGTAATCTTCTGGGAAGGTTACCTTAACGTCAACGTCATCGCCGGACTTGTGGCCAACCAGTTGGTCTTCAAAGCCAGGGATAAAGGAGCCGGAACCCAGTTCAAGGGAGTAGTTGTCAGCGGAACCGCCGTCGAACTTCTCACCGTCAACGCTACCCTCGTAGTCGATGACAACCGTGTCGCCGTTTTCGGCTGGCTTGTCTTCCTTCAGAACCAGTTCAGCCTGTTGTTGACGCTTCTTTTCCAGTTCGGCGTTAACGTCGTCGTCGGAAACAGTGGTGTCCTGTTCAGGAACTTCCATTCCCTTGTAGTCACCCAGCTTAACTTCTGGCATTACGTCAACCGTAGCAGTCAGAGTCCATGGTTGACCCTTTTCCATGCTCTTAATATCAATTTCAGGTTGAGCAACTGGCTGGATCTTGGTTTCTTCAACCGCTGCGCTGTAAGCATCAGGCAGCACCTTGTTTAAGGCATCCTGGTAAAGTGATTCTTCGCCGTACATTTGGTTGAAAATCTGGCGAGGAACACGGCCCTTCCGGAATCCCGGAACGGTGATCTTCTTGCGGGTTTCAACGAAGGCTTCGTCAAGGCCCTTCTTAATCGTGTCGACATCAATCGTGAATGTCAATGTCCCTTTGCTGGCATCGCTATCGCGTTCCCATTTTGCTGACATTTTATTTCCTCCAATAACATTTCAATTTGACCAGGCGCTTACTGCGCGCTGGTCTGTACATACTTTATTAGTTTACCGTAGCTGTCAGGCAATTGCAACCAATTGCCCGACATCGCAACGCAATTTTAAAGCAAAAAAGGAATTCGGCAAGACCGAATTCCTTCATGTTTTTGCCTAATTGAAAATTAGTCCAGCACTTCGGATACCACACCGGCACCAACAGTGTGTCCACCTTCACGGATGGTGAACTTCAGACCCTTTTCAAGGGCAACTGGCTTTTGCAGGTTAACAGTGAACGTAACGTTATCACCAGGCATAACCATTTCTACGCCATCTGGCAGTTCAATCGTACCAGTAACATCAGTAGTGTGGAAGTAGAACTGTGGACGGTAGTTGGAGAAGAATGGAGTGTGACGGCCCCCTTCTTCCTTGGTCATAACATAAACTTCACCCTTGAAGTTCTTGTGAGTCTGGATGGAGCCTGGGGCTGCCAGAACTTGACCACGTTCAACTTGGTCGTGGGAAATACCACGAAGCAGAACACCAACGTTGTCCCCGGCTTCACCAAGGTCAAGCGTCTTGTGGAACATTTCCAGACCAGTAACAGTGGACTTCAGAACCTTGTCGGACAGACCAACGATTTCAACTTCGTCACCGATCTTAACAGTACCACGGTCGATACGACCGGAAACAACAGTACCACGACCAGTGATAGTGAAGACGTCTTCGATAGGCATCATGAATGGCTTATCAGTAGGACGCTTTGGAGTTGGGATGTAGTCATCGATAACATCCATCAGGTGCAGAACAACCTTTTCTTGTTCTGGGTCACCCTGAAGAGCCTTCAGAGCAGAACCACGGATAACTGGAACATCGTCACCAGGGAAATCGTATTCGTTCAGAAGGTCACGAACTTCCATTTCAACCAAGTCAACCAGTTCGTCATCGTCAACCAGGTCAGTCTTGTTCAGGAATACAACGATGTATTCAACACCAACCTGACGAGCAAGAAGAATGTGTTCACGAGTCTGTGGCATAGGACCATCAGTAGCGGCAACAACCAGGATAGCACCATCCATTTGTGCGGCACCGGTGATCATGTTCTTAACGTAGTCGGCGTGACCTGGCGCATCGATGTGTGCGTAGTGACGCTTTTCAGTTTCGTATTCAACGTGGGCAGTGTTGATAGTGATACCACGTTCCTTTTCTTCTGGAGCGGCATCGATATCAGCGTAATCTTCTTCCTTTGCCAGACCCTTAGCTGCCAGTACCTTGGTGATAGCAGCAGTTAAAGTAGTCTTCCCATGGTCAACGTGGCCAATAGTACCAATGTTTACATGGGGCTTTGTACGTTCATAATGTTCTTTTTCAGCCATTAATGAAAACCTCCTGTTAATTTACAAGTATAATGTCAGTCGTTTCAAAGAAATGACTGACACACCCTTAGGGATATTGTACTACTTCTTTTCGCCAATTGAAAGCTTTATATCAACGGCTTGAAGAAGAATTCTTAAATATAATATCAACTATCCTCGCGTTTGTAAATAAATTTAGCGATGTTTTTCGCCTAAATTAGAAAATCCTTATTAATTACCCTGGGCAAGCTCGCTAATCCGCGTCCTGATTAGCTTTTGCCAGCGTGCCGCGGATGAATCAGCGGTGCTTTTTCCGCCGTCAATCGTCACCAACAGTTCCTCGGCCCAGGAAGCGGGGTCGTCAATCACCTCTTTAACCCGGGGCATCAAAAACATCAGCTGCAGGTCAAACTGCTGGTTGGCCAGCTGGTAGCGCATGGCGTCCTGATTGGCCAAGCGGTCGAAAATCAACTGGCGAACCTTTTTCACCGCCGGGAGTTCATCGCTTCCCACCAGTTGGGCTGGATTTACCTGGTATTCCTGGTTGTCCAGCCAGAGGTAGGTCAGCTGGGCGTCCAGGTGAATGCAGCGAAGGGTTTCGATGATGTCGCTTTTGATCAGGGGCTGAACAAAGGGATCGCGCAGCACGAAGCGACTCCCCAGCAAGAACTCGTTCAGCGGCAACTCGTAGGCCTCATTCAGGCGTTCGCGCTGCTCCAGAATCGTCCCATCCCCCAGGTGATAAAACTGGCGAAGCGTCTGCTGAATGGTTGCCTGATACTTGACCTCCGCCGCCTGCTCACTGTCGACAACTAGGCCCAACAATTTCTCCCGCCAAGCCGGATCCGTCCCGGCAATCAACAATCGACACTTGATGTAGCGCCGGTTGGCCAGGAGCACCCGCACCGCCAGTTCGGCGTCCGACCGTGTCTTTAGGAAAAGAGTTGGCTCTTCTACGACCAGACTCAAGGCCTGGACGTACTGGTGGTCATGGTAGAGCGCCAGCACCTGGTTAAAAACCAGAACCGGGCTAGTGGTGTCGGCCAGCAGCCCGCCGAGAATCTCACTGGCCGCTTTCCACTTTTCCTGTTTGATCAAAACCAATGCTCGCCGCAATTCGCGCTTTTGTTGTTCATCCATCTTTTCACCTCACAACACGAAAGAAGGAGCCAATCCCTTCGACTGGCTCCTCAATTTCGACTAGTTTTTATTATTATTTTTCTTGTTCTGGCCTTGTTTATCATGCTTGCGGCCCCGACCACGGCCACGGTGATGACCATTGTTGGACTTCTTTTCCTTATTAGAAGAGTTATCCTTCTTAGCCTCATCGTTGTTCTTCTTGCCCTTGCGCTTAGCGTGCTGGTTGATTTCCATGATCACCGGCAGAATTACCGGGTGTCGCTTGGTCTGGTCGAAGAGGAAGCGATTGAGCTTCTCGCGAACATCCTGCTTGAGGTGGCTCCAGTCGAATTCCTTTTGATCCAGATTTTCCTGGACCACCTTCTCAACCAGGTCGGCACTTTGCTTCATCAGCTGGTGGTTGGTCTTCACGAAGACAAAGCCCCGCGAAGTGATCTGCGGCCGGGCCACAATTTTTTTCTTCTTGCGGTCAATGGTGGCAACTACCACGAAGATCCCGTCCTCGGACAGCACGCGCCGGTCACGCAGGACGATGTTCCCGATGTCACCGATCCCGGTCCCATCAATCATCGTGTTGCCAACATCGATGTGATCACCAAGGTGGAATTCGCCGTTCTTGTAGGTTAAGACGTCACCCTTGGCGGTAATGAAGATGCGGTCGGCCGGGATGCCTACCTCTTCGGCCAGCTGGGCGTGCTTGTTCAGCAGGCGGTACTCGCCCTGGATTGGGATAAAGTACTTCGGCTTCATGAAGTTCAGCATCAGCTGTTCGTCGTTTTGGTTGGCGTGGCCAGATGGGTTCAGGTCATCGGAAATGAACTTGACCTCGGCCCCGGTCCGGTAAATCATATCCTTGGTCTTCTGGACCTCGGTCTCCTGGGCATAGGATGGCGTGGTGGTAACGAAGACCAGATCGTTATCGGTCATGTGCAGCTTCGGGTTGTCCCCACTGGCAATCTGCTGAAGCGACTTGATTGGTTCGCCCATCTTCCCCGTCTCCAGGACAACGACCTGCGAAGGATCCAACTGGTCTGCTTCCTTCATGCTGATCAGCAGGTCCTTTGGCAGCTTCAATTTGCCTAGGCTCATGGCGGTGTTGACGATCTGCTCTAGGTCCTTGCCGGACAGCACGATCTTGCGGTCAGCGGCCACGGCGGCATCAATGATCTGTTGGATCCGCATGATGTTGGAGGCAACGCTGGCAACGATGATCCGCCCATCCTGGTGCTTGAAGGTCTCCTTGACGTATTCGCCAATGTCCTTTTCCCGGGCGGAGGTGCCGCTGATCCCCGCCCCTGCGGAATCACTCAGCAGCGCCAGAACACCCTGGGAGCCAATCTCCGCCAGGCGGGCCAGGTCGGTCTGGTAGCCCTTGGCAGCCGTCTGGTCAAACTTGAAGTCGCCGGTGTAGACGATGTTGCCCTCGCTGGTCTCGATGACCACCCCAAGGGTCTCCGGGATGGTGTGGGTCGTCTGGAAGAAGGAGACGGTCACGTCGTTAAAATCAATTGCCGTGGTGGCGTCAACAACGTGGAAATCATTGAACTTTTTGACCTCCTTATGACTCTTGACCGCCAGCTTAGCCAGGGCAATCGTCATCTCGGAACCAAAGACCGGCACGTTGAAGTCCATCAAGAAGTACGGCAGGGCCCCGATCGAATCGGCGTGGCCGTGGGTCAGGAAAACCCCAACGATCTTGTCCTTGTGCTGACGCAGGTATTCCCAATCAGGAATCACGACGTCAATCCCCATCAGTTCGTTTTCCGGGTACTTTAGGCCGGCATCGAGAATAAAAATCTGGTTCTCCACTTCGACGGCGTACATGTTCTTACCGTTTTCACGAACGCCCCCGAATGGAATAATCTTAATACTGTTACTCATCGAGTAATCTCCTTTGATTTAGTTTTGAACTGCCCCACCACAAATTATAATGATGGGATTTTTAATTTCGTTCACGATTAGCTATTCATATCTTACCACAATCAAAGTTATCATTGGAACTAATCTAGCCCCGGAGACAAAAAAAGCACCCCAGCAAGTGCTGGAGTGCCAGAAGACCAAGATTACCGACGAAGACCAAGAGCCTTGATCAGTTCACGGTAAGCAGGCAGGTCGGTGCGCCGCAGGTAAGCCAGAAGGTTACGACGGTGACCAATCTTCTTCATCAGACCACGTTGTGAGTGGTAGTCGTGCTTGTGAGTACGAAGGTGATCGTTCAGTTCGTTGATGTCAGCAGTTAAGACAGCAACCTGAACCTGGGTTGAACCAGTGTCGCCCTCGTGCGTTGCGAATTGCTTGATGATTTGATCTTTACGTTCCTTTGAAATAGCCATGCTATTTTCCCACCTTTCAATTAATAGTGCGCCTAGTTCTAAGTACGACGTCGGTGAGGATCGCCAAACTGAGAAGAGGCAAGTTGGTCATTAAATTAACCTTTAATACTATAACCGATTGCCGGCCTTCTTGCAAGCTTTGCAACAAAATCCCCGCTTGATCAGTTGAAACTATTGCATTAGCCGCCAGTCTTTTGTATAATGAAAAACGTTGAAAATTCTGGTCAACTGAATAACCGGGTAATGGAGGTGAAACTCATGCCAATTATCAAGTCAGCAATCAAACGTGTTAAAACTAGTGCCAAGGCCGAAGCAAAGAACGCTTCCCAATTAAGCCACATGCGGACTGCTATCAAGAAGTTCGACAAGGCCAAGCTTGCTGGTGAAGACAACCTTGACGCACTGTACAAGGATGCTCTTTCCGCAATTGATCGGGCGCACTCCAAGGGTCTCATCAAGGCCAACAAGGCTGCTCGTGACAAGTCACGCTTAGCCGCACGTTACAACAAGTAATGTGAGATTAAAGGGTCAGCAAACGCTGGCTCTTTTTTTATTTTAAACTGAATAGCGCACCAATCGTCCGGTGATGATTGGTGCGCTATTTTAGTTAGCCAGCCGTGCCTGATGAGCGTACTGGAGCATGAACAATTGAAAGAGTAGGGCCGGATCGCGCTGGGTCGTCTTCAGTGCCTGCTCGATTCTGATTAAACCCAGGTAGGCATTCTCCAGGCTCAGCGTCGAGAAGTTGCGAACCGTCCGCAGCCCTAATTTGACCCGGTACGGATGAACATTCAGTTCCTTGGCCAGGCTCCCCTGGCTCAGGCCCCGTTGGTTGAGAACCTTAAGCTGGAGCAAGAGCCGGAACTGCCCGACCAGCACGGCATTGATCCGCAGGGGCTGCTGCTGACCAGCCAAGAGCTGGCGATAAAGATCCAGCGCCCGCACCTGATCGTGCTTGAGGACGGCCGTCACCAGGTCGAAGACGTTTTCGTCAAGGGACTGGGGAACCAGCTCTGCGACCATCTGCCGGGTGATGTGCTGATCCTGATAGGCCAGAATCTTGAGCTTGGCCAAGTTGGCTTCCATCAGACCGTAGTCAGCATTGGTCCGCTGCACCAGTTCATCCACCGCGTCCTGGTCAATTTGAAAATTGGCCGCCATCAGCTGGCCGACAATTGCCTGGCGGGCCTGCTGCTCATTGAGCGGGGCCGCACTGACCGTTACCGCCGTCTTCTTCAGGGCCTTCACGACTCCCTTGCGGCCATCGAGCTTTTCGTAGGGGGCCAGGATGACGAAGATCGTACTCATTTCGGGATGGCTCAGGTAGTCCTTCAGCCCGTCGACGTCATGGTCGATCTTCCCCCGCTTCTTCTCCCCCGTCAAGAAGTAAGGCTTGTTGATCACCACCAGCCGCCGCTCGCCAAAAAACGGGGCCGCCATCGCGTCATCGAGGGCGACGGCAACGGGGGTCGTCTCCATATCGTAGCGACCCACGTTCATCACCCGTTCCTCCTCTGGAATCAGCTGGAGGAATTGGTCAAGGGCCTGCTCGATTAAGGCCTGCTGGGTCCCCAGCACCAGGTAAACCGGTGCCGGTTGCTTGTTCTTCAGTTGTTTAGACAATTCGGTAAGGTCCATTTCAGTTCGTCTCCTCGTAGTGTGGTCGTCCAGTGACCGTTGTTTCCTTGAAATACGTATCTGATCATCCCGTACTGCTGGGTGGAAAGGTAGTTGATCCGCAGTTCTTTGAGTGTTGCGACCACCTCGTCATTGGGGTGGTGGTAGCGGTTGAAGCGGCCCGCCGAGATGATCGCCAGGTGCGGCTGGAGCTGACGGAGAAACTGCTCGTCACTGGCCGTCCGACTGCCGTGGTGTCCCAACTTGAGAACCGCGGCCCGCAGCTCGGGATAGCGGGCAATCACCGCCCGTTCCCCTGCCCGGTCTAAATCACCGGTAAAGACAAAGCGCTGACCGCCAAACTGGCCGGTTAACACCAAAGAATCCTGGTTTTGCGCCTCTCCCGGTTGGAAGGGATGCAGGATTTTGAGTTCCGGATCAACGTTGGGATGCTGGTCGGTCACCGGAATGATTGCCGGTCGCTGCCTAGCCGTCAGCTTATTTTGCAGTACCGGCTGCCGTTCCATCCCCGCCGGCACTACCACCCGAGTAACGTGCATGTTGGCAATCACGGTCGGCAAATAACCAATGTGATCGGTATCCCGGTGGGTTAAATAAATGGTATCGATCCGGCTGATCCCCCGGCTCTTCAGGTAATTGATACTGGTCCGCGTTGCCACGTTGCGCCGCGTTTGGACTTTGAAGTGACCAAAGTTAAGCTTGCCACCGGTGTCAATCATCATCACCCGGCGATTCAGCGGCTCGCGGATGATGATGCAGTCGCCCTGACCGATGTCGACAAAAGCAACCTCGCCCTGCAGCGGAAAGTGAATCACCAGCAGGCAGGCCAGGTAAGCCAGCACTAATATTCCCCAGCGGCGTAACCGCGTCCAGTCGGTCAGGCACCACAGGGTCAGGCCAAACAGGACTAAGGCAAAGAGCAGCGGGGGCTTGCCAAAGTGAACCTCACCGGGCACACTGGCCGCCAGCGCAATCAGCCGTTGAAACAGGACCAGGAGCTGGTTTACCAGCACTCCCAAAACTGGCAGCAGCCAGTACGTCGTCGCCGCCACGATCACCAGGGGAAAGAGAACCAGGGAAAAGAACGGGATCAGTGGGTAGCTGATCAGCAGGCTCAGCCAGTGAAACTCAAACACGTAGGCCAGGATGGCTGGTAGACTGATTAGGCCCAGAAAGACGCTCTTCTGCAGCCCCGACTGCCGCCGATCCAGGACGTGCAGCATGAAGGACAGCAAATAGGTCAGCTGGCCGCCCAGGCTGAGCAATAGCTCCGGTTCGTAAAACAGGCCGCCAAGCAGGCTCAGCGCCCAGCAGTCCAGGCCGTCCATTTTCAGAAACCTCTGGAGCAAGCCCGCTTCCGCGACGATTACCGCCCGCACCAGGCTGACCGCACCCCCGGCAATGACCAGGTAGAGGGGCAAAAGACAGATTAGAATCCCATCGACCAGTTCCCGGTCAAGCCAGAGGTAAATGCCCGCCCAGCGCAGCAGGCTGATCAGTAAAACCACGTGCATCCCGGAAATACAGAAGAGATGGATCACTCCCAGGCGCTTGACGTTTTCTATCAGGTCCGCGTTTTGCGGGTCGTTTTGGCCAATCAGCAGCTGCTGGCAGTAACCCGCCAGCGGCTGGGGCATCCCCCGAAAGTAACGTCCCAGCCGGTAGCGCCAAAGATGGCAGCGCATCCGCAGGCTCGGCCTTAAAACTGGTTGCATCGCTACCAGCCGGGAAATACGCAGCTGGTTGGCAACGCCACGCTGGCGGAAGTAGCGCCGCAGGTCAAACTCATTTTCATTGGTTGCTGGCATGACCGGCTGCAGATCACCGGTGACCTGCCAGTACTGGGGTTCGGCCAGGCTCTTGATCGCCCGGCGCTGCTCCCGGTCACGGCTGATCAGCGTCGCCGTTTCCCGCTGTCCCGTCCGCTGATCCTTTGCCAAAAGGGTAATCAGGTCGCCAGAAACCTTCACCTCGTCGGGCAGCACCAGCAGCGTCTGGGTCACCGGCGTCTGCCCTTTAGCCATCATTTGCGTCATTCGCTGCCGATAGCCCTGACAAACTATTACCGTTATCAAAAGCGTAAGCAGGCAAGCAACCAGCACTTGCGGGCGCTTTAAGAAGCTTATCCGCACCAGTAAGTAGAGTGCTAAAATCCAAAACCAGCCAGACGGTCGCAGGATGGCGACCGTGACCAATCCGGCCATTAGCGCCGGAAAGGTCCAGTAGTGACGAATTAGCCCTGTTGCTCAGGCCGGATGTACTGGCCCAAGTGAACCTCGTCTAAGATGTTGTCGTCTAATTTGATTTGGTGAAGTTGAATGTTCTTTAAGTGGATGAGCTTCATTGCGTAGTCATCGTTGTGGTAGTTGCGAATATAGTTAATCTCCCGAATGCCGGCCTGCAGAAGGCTCTTGGTGCACTGCAGGCACGGGAAATCGGTCACGTACAGGCTGGCCCCGTCGGTCGAAATGCCGAACTTGGCGCACTGCAGGATGGCGTTCATCTCCGCGTGAATCGTCCGAACACAGTGACCATCGCGCAGGTAGCAGCCGGCGTCGATACAGTGCTCGTCACCGGCCACCGAACCGTTGTAGCCCCCCGCGATGATTCGCTTGTCCCGCACCAGGACGGCCCCCACCGAGAGCCGCGTGCAGGTGCTGCGCGACGCCAATAAGGCCGCCTGAATCATAAAATACTGGTCCCAATCAATTCGCTTTTTTACCATAGTTGTCAACTCCTTTATCTGGAATATTATAGCAAACAATTCACCCAAACCAAAAATTAGACGGCCAACTGGCTTCGAATCTTGTCAACGCTCTTGTCGCCAAAGCCACTGACCTGCTTCAAATCGTCCACCGATTTGAACTGACCGTGTTCCTGACGGTACTGGATGATCAAGTCGGCCTTTTTATCGCCGATCCCGGTGATCTGGCAGAGCTGCTCCTTGGTCGCGGTGTTAAGGTTGACGATCGGCTGGTCGCTGCTCCCGCTCGCTTCCGTCGCGGTTGCCTCCCCGCCCGCGGTACCTGGAATGCTCTCCCCGGGAAGCGGGATGTAGACAACCTGCTGGTCAGTCAGCTGCTTGGCACGATTGACCTGCTTCATGTCCGCCGTCGCCAGGACGCCACCGGCCGCTTCAATCGCCTCGTCCACACGCGCACCGGCCCGCAGCTTGTAGACGCCCGGGTGCTTGACTGCTCCCTTGACGTCAACGCAAACGGGACCGGCCGTTGCCGAGACGTTGCTCGTTGCCTGACTGGCAAGCGACTGCTGGCTGCTGGAAAAGGTTTCGACCGCCTGACTTTGCTGCGGCGACTTGAAGTACCAGCCGGCCACCAGGATTACCAGGGCCACCAGAATCAAGATTTGGCTGCGATAGCTTGTCCAGAGTTCACGTAGTCTTTCCATTTAACACCCCTCCCATATATATAAATACGTAAGTTATTCCATTTTGTACGAAAAAAACTGGAAAAAGTTTTGTCTTTTTCCAGTTTGAAAATTAATTGTTATTTTTCGAGGTAGTGAACCGCCTGCTTAAACGAGCTGACCGGCACGACCTTCATCCCCGGCGCGTACCGCTTAGCCGTCTTCTTGGCCATTTGATAGTTGGTCTGGTGACCCTCTTCGTACTTCAGCAGGAGCTTTGTCGGCTTGACGTAGGGTGCCAGGAAAATCGTGGCCCCGGCACGGTGGGCGGCAATCACTTTCTTGTCGATTCCGCCAATCTCGCCAACCGTTCCGTCGGAGCTAATCGTCCCCGTTCCGGCAATCTTGCGGCCCCGTTGAAGGTCGTGGCCACTGATCTGTTCGTAGATCTGCAGCGTGAACATCAGCCCGCCGGACGGGCCCCCCAGCTGTCCCGGGTTCACCTTGACCGGGATCTTCGTCTTGACCTTCATGTTGTTGGTCAGGATGATGCCGATCCCGGACCGGGTACTCGTCAGTCTGACCAGCTTGTGGGTCGTCTGATGGGTGTGACCGTTGCGCACGTAGGTGACCGTCAGCGGCGAACCCACCTTCTGCTTACCAATGTACTTTTGGAAGCCCTGGGCCGTGTTGTAGTGGCGACCGTTGACCTTGGTGATGGTGTCCCCGACCTTGATGGCGTGCTTGAACTTCGAGTTCGATTGGACCTGCAGGACGTAGATTCCCAGGTACTTCTTCGTCACCTGCTGGTGGGCCGCCTTATAGGCCACCGCAATCGCCTCGTTGATTGAGCTCTTCATGTAGAAATCCTGAACTCGATCAAAGGTTGCCCCGCTCTGGCCCCCGGTCACATCCGAAGCCTTTTCAATCGACATGTACGGAACCGCCTTGGCCAGCAGATAGGTGGCCGGGCGGGCCTGCTGCAGGGCGACCGAGGTGATCATGAAGCTGCCCTTGCCCGGATCGGGATGGCCCTTCACGCTGACGAAGGAGCGCAGGTTGGTGGCACTCCCCGGAGCTTCAATGTATGAATTAAGCGGCCACAGGAGGAACCAGCCCAAGAAGAGGACGATCCCCAGCGTGATCGCAATCCAGCGTAATATTCGGTTATCTTGCTTTTTCATTGTGTGCCTTTACCCGCATCAGTTGCCGTTCTTCTAACCGCTTCTTCAGTGCCGCATTGATGTTCGCCGGCAGGTAGGCGGAAATGTCACCCCCGTTAGACGTCACTTCCTTCAGCAGGCTGCTCGAGAGGTGTTGGTATTCCGGCTTGGCCAGGAAGAAAATGGTCTCGCACTGATCATCCAAGAAGTTGTTCATCGCTGCGATGTCGCGCTCGTACTGGAAGTCGGTGTTGTTACGCAGTCCCCGCATCAGGTAGTCGGCCCCGATTCGGTTCATCAGGTCTACCGTCAGGCCAGTAGCGGTGATGACCGAAACGTTGTCCAGCCCGGCAACGGCTTCCTTGACCTGGGCCACCCGCTCTTCCACCGTGAACAGCGGCTTCTTGCTGGTGTTGGTCATCACGGCCACCGCCAGCTGGTCAAAGAGGGCACTCCCCCGCTTGATCAGATCCAGGTGTCCTAAGGTCAGTGGGTCAAAACTTCCCGGAAATACAGCTACTTTCATCTTCATTTACTCCTTTCGAAAACGATAAATCGTCAGTACCGTGATGCCGTATGTCTGCCGCCGCACAAAGGCAAAGTGTTCGAGATCCTCTGTCGGCAGGTCGGCTTCCTGATTGGTCTCGGCCACGATGGTCGCCCCATCGTTGAGCAGATCCAGTTCCACCATCTTAGCCAGGTCCTTTAAGATCTGCTGCTTGGCATAGGGCGGATCGAGGTAGACCAGGTCGAAGCGCGCACCCTGATGACCAAGCATTCCCAGGGCCTTTCTGGCATCCATCTTGTAAACCGTAAACTTGTCAGCTTGCTTGGTCACGCTGATGTTGTGCTGAATGGTCTTGATCGCCTGGTACTGGCGATCAACCAAGGTGGCACTGGCGATCCCGCGCGACACTCCTTCAATACTCAGTCCCCCGCTGCCGGCAAACAGGTCCAGGCTCTGGCCCCCGTCAAAATAGGGGCCGATGATGTTGAAGAGCGCTTCTTTGACCTTGTCGGTAGTCGGCCGGGTGGCCATTCCGGGAACCGCGTTTAATTTGCGGCCCCGGAAATCACCTGCTACTACTCTCATTTTTTGTCATCCTCATCGTGTAATTTATAGAGACCGGTCATTTCCAGATCGGTCAGGGTTGGATCAAGATCCGGACGGTAGGATTCCTCAACCGAACGCACCGCCCGCAGCTTTTGAACCTTTTCCTTTACCGGCGCAACCTGGTCCTGATCAACGTACAGGATCACGTAATGCATCCGCCGCGATACGTAGCGCACAATGCCGTAGTGCCGCAGCGTCTTGATGACGCGGTTCCCGTTGATGTAAACCACCAGGGCCCGCCGGGGTGTCAACTTAAACATAATACCATATCCTTACTTAGTCGTCAGAAACGGGGAGCCCATTTCCAAGCGCCGTTTGTTTTGCTGAATGCTGATGTTCATGATAATCCCGACCGCCGCGGACAGGACCAGCATACTGGAACCCCCGTAGGAGATGAAGGGGAAGGTCACCCCGGTAATCGGCAGCAGGCCCAGGACCCCACCGATGTTGAAGAGGGTTTCGACGCTAAAGAAGGTCGCCGTTCCGTAGCAGATCAGCGTCACGTAGAGGGAATTACTCCGTACGCCTAGCTGGATCATCCGGCAAATCAAAATCAGCAGGAGGATCAGGATCGCGGTCACACCGACCAGGCCCAGTTCCTCACTAGTAATTGACATAATGAAGTCGGTGTTGGGCTCGGGCAAGTAGCCCATCTTCTGCACGCTGTTCCCCAGGCCGACCCCGAAGATCCCACCGTTGCTAATGGCGTAGTAGGAATTAACGAGCTGGCTCCCGGAACCACTGGCGTTGCCGAAGGGGTTCATGAAGGCGATAAACCGCTGTGCCCGGTAGCCGCCATGAATCCAGCCGTTGATGATCGCCTGCTGGAGGCCGATGTACAGGGCCAGTGGCACCCCAATGATCATCGAGACCCCGAAGGCCCAGCGCATGTCGCAGGCCAGGATCATCACCGCAATGATCACAAAGTTAATTGCGAAGCCCCCAGTATCGGGTTGAACCAAGATCAAAATTAGGTAAATCAATGCAATCAAAAGCGGGCCGACCGACGACTTAGTCTCCAGGAAGTGGCGACCGTGCTGCCGGGCCCGGGCCATTCGGTCAGCCAGGTAGAGAATGAAGTAGAGCTTACAAAACTCCACCGGCTGAATGTTAACGGGACCCAGGTTGATCCAACCCCGGGCACCGTTGACGGCCCGCCCGAGGATCAGGACCGCAATCAAGAGGAAGCCCATGATCAAGGTTGAATACTCCAAGAACTTGCGCTGCCGAAAATGTTCGAGGGAAAAGTTGGCGAAAAAGAACATCACTCCCAGGCCGAGGATCACGTAGAGCGTCTGTTTCACCAGGTAGGCCTGGGGCGTCCCCCCGTTTTGCATCTCAATCCCGGCGCTGGACGAGTAGACCATGATAATCCCCGTGACGCAAAGGATCAGGTAGGGCACCATCAGGTAGTAGTCCCAGGAACGCCAATTCTGTTTTAACTGCGACCAGGCAAAGTGTGGTCGCTTGATTTTTAGTTTTTTCACTAAGCACACCTGCTCAAAATAAATTATCTTGTCTATTATAGCATTAGAATAGACTAAAACCCGAAAAGCATCGTTTCGCTTTTCGGGTTTTATTAAATCTTAGGCGTTTGATTACTTCCGGGAAGCAGCACGACGGCGCTTAGCTTCCTTCTCCCGGGCATTCGTGTTCAAGATCTTCTTGCGCAGCCGAATGTTCTCTGGAGTAACCTCACAGTATTCATCCTCGTTCAGGAACTCGAGTGATTCTTCCAGTGAGAAGTGGGTTGGCGTCTTGATGTGGGCCATTTCATCGGAACCAGCGGCACGAACGTTGGTCAGGTTCTTCCCCTTGGTGATGTTAACGGTGATGTCGTTTTCACGGCTGTTTTCACCAACAATCATCCCTTCGTAGACTTCCGTCCCTGGATCGATCAGCAGTTGACCACGACTTTCGATCCCCATCATGGCGTAGGTGGTTGCCTTGCCGGCGTTCATTGAAACCAGGGTTCCCTTCTGACGGCCAGGGTTCCAGTTCTTGATTACCGGAGCGTACTTCTCGAAGGTGTGGCTCATGATCCCGTAACCACGAGTCAGGGTCATGAATTCCGTGGAGTAACCGATCAGCCCACGTGATGGTGCCAGGAAGATCAGCCGGGTCTGGCCGTTCTCGCCTGGTTCCATGTTCTGCATCTCACCCTTGCGCTTGGAAAGGCTGTCGATTACGGCACCGGTGTACTCGTCAGGGGTATCGATTTGAACCTCTTCAAATGGTTCGCACATCGTCCCGTCGATTTCCCGGTAGATAACTTCTGGACGGGAAACGGACAGTTCGTAGCCTTCCCGCCGCAGGGTTTCGATCAGGATGGACAGGTGGAGCTCACCACGACCGGAAACGGTCCAGGCACCTGGATCGTCGGTGTCGTCAACCTTCAGGGAAACGTCAGTCTGCATTTCCCGCTTCAGCCGGTCTTCCAGCTGACGGGCAGTGACAAACTTACCTTCCCGACCAGCAAATGGTGAATCGTTGGTCCGGAAAGTCATCCGCAGCGTCGGTGGATCAATCCGCAGTGGCTTCAGTGCTTCTGGGTGGTTCGGGTCGGTTACCGTTTCACCGACGTTGATGTCTTCCATCCCGGAAACGGCAATCAGGTCACCGGCTTCGGCTTCCTTGATTTCCAACCGCTTCAGACCGAAGAACCCGAAGAGCTTGGTAACCCGGAAGTTCTTCTTGGTTCCGTCCAGCTTCATCAGGGTAACGTTGTCGCCGACCTTGATCTTCCCACGGAAAATCCGGCCGATCCCAATCCGACCAACGAAGTCATTGTAATCCAGGATGGCAACTTGGAACTGCAGTGGTTCGTCGGAGTTGTCAATTGGCGCCGGGATCGTCTTGATGATCGTGTCGAACAGTGGCTTCATCGTGTGCTTCTGCGTGGAAATGTCAGAGTCGTAGCTCGAAGTACCGTTCATGGCAGAAGTGTAAACCACTGGGAAGTCCAGCTGGTCTTCGTCGGCACCCAGTTCAATGAAGAGGTCCAGGACTTCGTCGACAACTTCTTCCGGACGAGCACCCTTCCGGTCAACCTTGTTGATGACCACGATTGGGGTCAGGTGTTGTTCCAAGGCCTTCTTCAGAACGAAGCGGGTCTGTGGCATGGTCCCTTCAAAGGCATCGACAACCAGCAGAACCCCGTCGACCATCTTCATCACCCGTTCAACTTCACCACCGAAGTCGGCGTGACCTGGGGTGTCCAGGATGTTGATCTGGTACTTGCCGTACTTAACGGCCGTGTTCTTGGACAGGATGGTGATCCCACGTTCACGTTCAATGGCGTTCGTGTCCATGGCCCGGTCCTGGATACTGAAGTGCTCCGGCAGGGTGTCAGACTGCTTCAGCATTTCGTTGACCAGCGTCGTCTTACCGTGGTCAACGTGGGCAATAATCGCAATATTACGAATATCATCACGAGATTTCAAAGCGTAATTCTTCCTTTCATATCAACCTATTTCATCTTAACTAGTATACACTGGATTGAGACTGATTTCATAAAAAAACTGTGACAAAGCCGTCACAGCCCCCACAACTACTTGGTCCGGGCGAGAATGTCGCGCGCGACCCCGTTCGTTGCTACTAATACAAGATTAGATGATAGCACATTTATTCCATCACCGTCAATTGATTTCACACTCAATCCCAATTCTTCGGCCAGGACCCGACCGGCCGCCAGATCCCAGGGCTTCAGCCAGGAAACGTAGGCCCCAAGTTCTCCGGTCAGGACGCCAATCATTTCCTTGGCGGCGCTGCCGTACATCCGCAGGCCGCTCGCCGCCTGGGCCACGGCCGGTAGATTAGCGACGTTTCGCAGAATCAGCGAGCTGCTGACCGCGATTAGGCTTTGACGCAATGTGGTGTCGGTCGGTGGTACAAGCCGTTGCTCGTTTTTGAAAACACCCCAGTGATTGCCACCGTGATAAAGGTCCCCGTTGACCGAATCCATGATGTAGCCCAAAACCGGGCGCCCGTCAATGTAGAGGGCCAGCATGATACCAAAGTTATCGTGCTGCTTAACAAAGTTTAGGGTCCCATCCAGGGGGTCCACGATCCAAACGTGCCCAGCAAGATTGGTCACCTCGTCGTCACCAATCCCCTCCTCGCTGAGAATCCGGGCCGCCGGATCAATCTCCCGTAGCTGCTCGTTGATGGTTCGCTCGTTTTGCCGATCAATGCTGGTCACCAAATCGCTATAGTCGCTCTTCGTGGCAACCTGGTAGGTGCTATTCAATTGGGCCAGGGTCGCCTGGTTAATCTGGTGCAACAGCTTTTGAACTCTTGAATCAATCTCTTCTAACACGTTAATCGCCAGCCATCTTGATTGTCTTGGCCGAAGAAGTCTGCGCCTGCTTGACCACTTGATACAGGACATAGCCCGACTCCTTTTCAAACTCGCGGCCAATCTGCTTCTCTTCCGCCTTGGAAGTTACGATTTGCTTAAACGCCCGGTAGCGTTTCAGTACTTCCTCGCGTTTGATGCCAACTTCATAGGCATCTTCCACCGCCCGCAGCATTGCAATGACGGTCTCCATCTCCTGCGTCGACCAATCTGGATTTAATGGGTAGGAATAACTCTTGCTCTGCATTACAGAACCCCCTCAGTTTGTTTATTCTATTATACAATCCCGCACAAGCGATTGGCAGACTTCTTAACGAAGAAACCGCTTTTTCATTTAAAAGCCAAAAACGCGTTGCCATTTCTGACAACGCGTTTTGGATTTGATCAGGTGTTGATGATTAGATGTGGGTTGGCAGACCCAGAGCAACATCAGCAGCTTCTTGGATTGGTTCGTTAAGGGTTGGGTGTGGGTGAATCGTCAAAGCAACGTCTTCAACGTTCATACCACAGTTAACGATTAATGAAAGTTCACCAGCAAGCGTACTTGCTTCTGGACCAACAACCTGGGCACCAACGACGTTCTTCTTCTCCTTCGTGTAAACGAAGCGAACAAAGCCGTCTGGTTGGTCAAGTGAAACCGCCCGTGCATTCCCAGCAAATGGGAACTGTGCAGTGGCAACTTCAATGCCCTTGTCCTTAGCTTCACTAGCAGTCATGCCGACTTGGGCAAGTTCTGGGTCAGCGAAGCAAACGGCAGGTACCCCTACCCAGTCATTAGCAGTGTTCTTACCGGCAATCGCTCCAGCGGCAGTCTTACCTTCGAAGAATGCCTTGTGAGCCAATGCTGGGCCGGGAACCATGTCACCAACAGCGTAGATATGGTCGACATTGGTCTTACCCTGCTTGTCAACGATAACCTTGCCGTGGTCGTCCATCTTGACACTCGTCATGTCAAGGCCAAAGTTGTCGGTGTTTGGCTTCCGACCAACAGAAACCATGCAGTAGTCAGCCTTAATGCTGCTTTCCTTACCGTCAACTTCGTAGGTTACCGTAACACTGGAGTCATCCTGCGTCGAGTTCTTGGCCATGGCACCAGTAATGATGTCAATGCCCTTCTTCTTCAGGTTCTTAACAACAACCTTAACCATGTCCTTGTCGAAGCCACCAAGGATGCTGTCAGTACCTTCAATGATCGTTACGTGAGAACCAAGGTCGGCATATGCACCAGCCAGTTCAGTACCGATGTAACCACCACCGATAACAACAAATTCCTTAGGGATCTCAGGCAGGTTCAAGCCACCAGTAGAGTCGATAACCCGGCCTTCAAACTTGAAGTTCGGAATTTCCACTGGACGAGAACCAGTAGCCAAAATCAGGTTGTTCCATTCGATCTTCCGACCGCCGTCAGAGTCCATGAATTGCTTTGGACCAGACTTCAGAACCCGAAGTTGGTGGTCGTTGTCCATGATGGCAACACCATCAATGATTTCAACCTTGTGCTTCTTGAGCAGCATCTTAACCCCACGGGTCATCCGGTCAACGACCTTCTTCTGCTTCCAGTCCTGGGTCTTCTTGAAATCAATCGTAGCATTGGTCTTGGAAACACCATAGGTGCTGGAATCCAATGTTTCTTGAAGACGGTGACCAGCGGCAATCAAAGCCTTTGATGGGACACAACCAATGTTCAGGCAGACACCACCCAGACCTGGGTCACCCTTTTCAATCAGGGTAACCTTCTGGCCTAATTCGGAAGCCCGAATAGCGGCAACGTAGCCACCGGGGCCCCCACCAACAATAACCGTATCTTTCTTTTCAACGTCAGCCATACTTATTAGCCCTCCATCATTAACAATTCAGGATCTTCCAGAAGCTTCTTCAGGTAGTTCAGAGCTTCAGTAGCTAATGCACCATCAATCAGACGGTGATCAACAGTCAGCGACAGCTTCATGTTGTGACCAACAACGATTTCGCCTTCGTCGTTAACAACTGGTTCAGTAGCAATCGTACCCATCCCGAGGATAGCAACTTCTGGTTGGTTGATGATTGGAGTGAACCAGCCACCACGCATGGAACCAATGTTGGAAATCGTGATGGAGCCGTGAGCCATGCTTTCTGGACTCAGCTTGTTGTCTTCAGCAGCCTGAGCGTTAGCGGAGATTTCCTTAGCAATTTCAAACATGCTCTTGGAATCAGCGTTCTTGATGTTCGGGTTGTACAGACCATGGTCAGTGCTGGTAGCAATACCAATGTTGTAGTAGTGCTTCTGAACTAATTCTTGAGTACTGTCATCAATGGAAGCATTGAATTCTGGGTACTTCTTCATCATAGCGATGATGGCCTTAACAACGTAAGGCAGGAAGGTCAGGTGAATACCTTCGTCAGCAGCAACAGCCTTGTACTTCTTCCGGTTTGCCATCATCTTAGATACTTCGGCATTAGCGAAGACAGTAACCATTGGACTGATGTCGGCAGATTCACGCATGTTCTTAGCAATGATCTTCCGCATGTTGGACAGTGGTTCACGAGTCTCGGCATCTTCACCAGCGCCAGTGTAAGGCTTGATGGTGTTACCAGCCTTAGCAACAGGTGCAGCAGCAGTAGCAGCACCGGCAGCTGGAGCAGCGGCAGCAGCACCGTTGAAGTTGTCAATATCTTCCTTCAGTACTTGACCATGGTTACCACTTGGTTGTACTAAGGAGATGTCAACACCCTTGTCACGGGCATACTGACGAACGGAAGGCATTGCCATAACCAGCTTGTTTGGCTCAGCAAGTGGAGCAACGCCACCCTTAGCAGGTGCGGCTGGAGCAGCAGGAGCAGTGGATTCTGCTGGAGCTTCGGATTCTTCTTCAGCAGGTGCTTCATCAGCGTCACTGCCACCTTCGTCGTCGCCTTCGACGTTAGTGCTTACGCCGTCCTTGCCATCGTCGATTTCAACCAGGTCGTCACCCTTTTCAACGTGATCGTCTTCCTTAGCATCCAGCTTGGTAACGGTCCCGTCAACTGGAGATACCAGTTGGGTGGTGGACTTATCGGTTTGAATTTCTACTAATGGATCGTCAGCCTTGATAGCGTCGCCTTCCTTAACCAGGAATGAAGCAACGTCACCTTCAGTAAGGCCTTCACCCATTTCAGGTAGTCTGAATTTGTAAGCCATATTAATTTAACTTCCTTTCTAATTAATCAGTAGGCAAAGCCGTGATTAATAGTTAACTACTTGACGAGCTGCTTCTTCAACTTCCTTGGCACGTGGAAGCCATACATCTTCTGCCATTGGGAATGGGTAGACAGAGTTAGGTGCAGCTACACGGGAGATAGGAGCATCCAGGTACATGATGGCACCTTCAGAAATTGCGGAAGCAACCTGGGCACCAACACCGGCCATCTTTTGAGATTCCTGAACAATTACAACGTGGTGAGTCTTCTTGATGGATTCAAAGATAGTGTCAGTGTCAAGTGGGTAGAGTGAACGAAGGTCAATAACTTCGGCAGAAATGTTGTCCTTAGCCAGCTTCTTAGCAGCCTTGACAGCTTCTGGAACCATACCACCGTAGGTAACGATCGTAACGTCATTACCTTCCTGAACAACGTTAGCCTTGTCCAACGGAACAGTGTACTTGTCGTCAGGAACTTCACCCTTAACAGAACGGTAAAGACGAAGGTTTTCAAGGAACAGAACTGGGTCGTTGTTTTCAATAGCGGAAATTACCAGACCCTTAGCATCGTAAGCAGAACTTGGGGTAACTACCCGCAGACCTGGGATACCAACGAAGAAGTTTTCAAGGTCATCCCCGTGGAGTTCAGCAGTGTGAGTACCACCACCGTAAGGAGTCCGAATGGTGATTGGCATGTTCTTGGTACCATTGTATTGGAAACGAACACGTGACATCTGTCCGGCAATGGAGTCCATTGCTTCAAAAGTGAAGCCCATGAACTGAATTTCTGGAACTGGACGCCAGCCAGTAGCAGCTAAACCAATTGACATGCCCAGGATCCCTGATTCAGCCAGTGGAGTACTGAATACACGATCTTGACCGTACTTGTCTTGTAAGCCATTGGTGGCACGGAAGACACCACCGTTCTTACCAACATCTTCACCGAAGACCAGCGTCTTTGGATCTTCAGCCAAAGCAATGTCAATACCTTCAGTAATAGCTTTGATATATGTCTTTTTAGCCATGATTACTTCGACTCCTTTGCTTCGTACTCTTTAATTTGTTCCTTGATATCTGGGGTTGGTACTTCGAAGGTCCGCTTCAACATGTCAGAAACCTTTTCTGGTTCAACAGAGTCGGCTTCCTTCATTTGCTTCTTGAAGTCTTCCTTGCATTCATCAGCGTACTTCTTCTCTTCTTCTTCAGACCAGAGACCCTTCTTGGTTAAGTACTTCCGAAGCCGAATCAGTGGGTCCTTGTCGAACCAAGGCTTTTCTTCTTCCTTGGTACGGTACCGACTAGGATCGTCACCGGCAGAACTGTGGGCACCAAACCGGTAAGTCAAGGTTTCAATCAGAACTGGGCCGTTGCCAGCAGCAGCGAATTCACGTGCTTCCTTGGCAACTTCGTAACATGCCAGTACATCCATCCCGTCGACTTGAACGCCTGGGATACCAGCAGCAACACCCTTTTGAGCAATGGTTTGAGCCTTAGTTTGAAGCTTCCGTGGGTAAGAAATAGCCCATCCGTTGTTCTGGATGATGAATACGGCAGGTGCTTGGAAGGCACCAGCAAAGTTCATCCCTTCGTAGGTGTCACCCTGTGAAGAACCACCTTCACCAGTGTAGGCATAAGCAACGGCATCCTTTTCGCCGTTCTTCTTAATACCAAGGGCAGCACCGGCCATTTCAACCATCTGAGCACCAATGATGATTTGTGGACGAAGAGCACGTGCATCAAAGAGGTTCCCCTTGATGTGACCCTTAGACCAGAGATACATTTGAGCAACAGTAGCACCGTGTTGAATTAATTGTGGTAAGTCACGGTAGGCTGGGCAAAGAAAGTCTTGCTTTTGGAATGCTGATGCAGTACCCATTTCAGAAGCTTCCTCACCCCAGGTTGGAGCATAGAACCCTAACCGTCCTTGTTGTGAGAAGCTCATCGTTTGTTCGTGCAGGGCACGTTCCCAAACCATTTTCTTCATTAAGTCTACAATTTGGTCATCAGTGAAATTAGCCATTAAGTCCTTGTTAACAACGTTTCCATCATTATCAAGAATTTGAACAGGCTTTGCGTATGCAGCGCCTTCATCGGCTTTAATCTTTGCAAAGTCAACAGCATTGGCCATTATAAAACATCCCTTTCCAAATCCAATTAACATCATGTAAGCGATTGCCTACTTACAGTTTCTAGTATAGCCGCTTTTCGATATAAAACAAGCGCTTTCATAGACTTTTTTAGCAAATTTTGCCTAAAAAGTGTTTGTGAAAAGGTTATTTTAAAACTTTCCGTAGGTTTTTACGAAAAAGAGCGATTTTAGTCAGCAATTTAACTTTAATATGATAGAATGTTTAGATAGAGTAAATTTGGAGGCGAATATTCTTGTATCTGATGAAGGATATTACCCGTGACGGTAACCCCGTTTTACGGAAACGCGCGGCCAAGGTTGAATTTCCCCTGTCAAAGGAAGACCAGGACCTGGCCAAGAACATGATGAAGTACCTGGAAGTAAGCCAGGATCCCGAGCTCTGTGAAAAGTACAAGCTGCGGGCCGGCGTTGGCCTGGCCGCCCCTCAAGTGGGGGTTTCCAAGCAGATGGCCGCCGTCTTAGTTCCACCATTGGAAGGCGATGACAAGAGCGATGGCAAGCCGCTCTTTAAGGACGTTATTATCAATCCGGTCATCGTCAGTGAATCTGTTCAGTACGCGGCACTGACCGAGGGCGAGGGCTGCCTGTCCGTTGATAAGGACGTTCCGGGCTACGTTCCCCGCCACGACCGGATTACCCTGCGCTACCAGGACGTTAATGGCGAAACCCACCAGATTCGGTTGAAGAACTATCCGGCAATCGTCTGCCAACACGAGATTGACCATCTCCACGGAATGCTCTTCTACGACCACATCAATAAGGAGCACCCATTTGAGGCGCCTGAAGATACGATTATGATTAGCTAAATAAAGTGAGTGGGAAATAACCATCAAGTGGGGCGTATGGCTAGCCTAGGACGGGAGTCGGCGCTGAAGGCGTCGGCTTTCGTCCGTAGCTAGACACTAGCCCCACGGTTATTTCCCACGTTATCTTTTTAATATTCGAAAACAAGTGAAGCTGGAGAAAATCCAAATTTTCTCCAGCTTCATTGTTTATTTACTATGCCGGTTCAGGCGCTTCAGGTCACTGACGTATTCCACCGTTGACTCGTTCAGCAGGTAGGCCACGTCGATGTGCAAAACTCCCTCGTATTCCCACCAGTCGGTTACTACGAAGACCGGTCGCTCCGGCTTGAAAGCGGTCAGTCCCTCTTGCTTGGCGTAGTCGGCCAGTTCGCTTGTCAGTTGGTCCTTATCAAGGGTTTGCCCCAGCTGGCGGTAGTCGAAATGATATTCAAAGGCCAGGACACCCTTGCCCCAAACGTCAGCCACCAGTTCAGAAGTCAGCTGCCGGTCCCAGCCCAGCAGCTTCTGCAAGCTGTGGTTGACCGCCGCATCGGTGACGTGCTGGGCCCGGTTGCGCAGCATCAAGGTCGCCCGGTTAATCAGAATCCGGTGAATTGCCACGTACAACGCCAGGACGATTAGGATTGCCACTACACATATCCAAAATAGTCGCATTTTCTCCACCTCATTTGGTATAATATCTGTTTTAATGATACCATGTTAGGAAATTCTAAGACAGCATTGATTAGTTGTGCTAGAATAGGTAGAGTAATTAATTTCGACAATAAGGAGTTTTGAACAGTATGACTTTTAAGGTATACTACCAACCGGACAAAACCAAGCGGCCCGTCCGTGAAAACACTCAATCATTATTCATCGAAGCCGACTCTGAAGCCGAGGCACTTCTGATGGTTGAGCACAACACCGATTACATGATCGAGTACGTTGAACAGTTGGACGACAAGGCCCTCGCTTACGAAAAGCAAAATCCTAATTTTAAGATGACAACATTTGACGAGAAGTAATAATGTTGGTTTAGGAGGCTGGGAATTGACCCGGCCTCTTTGTTGTTATATAGCTATAAATGCTACAGCGCGGTAGCCGGTTAAGTGTTCCGGGCGTTGATAAATCAACGCCCGGAACACTTAACCGGCCTCACGGGGGTGGGAAGACGAACTCGCAAGCGAGTTCTGTCCCACTCCCCCTTCGCTTATTTACCAAAGGAAGAATAACGATGCATTATTCAATAATCATTAATCCAACCGCGGGAAACGGCTATGCCAAGGAGGCTTGGCCGGCCATTCAACATGAGCTCGACAGTTCTCAGGTGGACTACCACCACCAATTTACCAAGTACGCCGGCCACGCTACCTACCTCGCCACCAAGCTGGCCCAATCCCAAATGTCTCAGGAAACAACGGTCGTGATCGCCATGGGTGGTGATGGCACCCTCCACGAGGTCCTAAACGGCCTGATCAAGGGAGCACCGAACCGGCCGCTGCCCCTCGCCTACATCCCGGCTGGCACCGGCAACGACTTTGCCCGCGCCTACGGGATCTCCCTGGACCCGCGCACGGCCCTGCGTCAAATTATGGATGCCGACCAGACGCGGACCATCAACATCGGCCACTACCGCGACGCCATCAAGAAGACGGATCATTACTTCCTGAACAACGTTGGGATCGGCTTCGATGCCGCCATCGTCAGTCGGACCAATTCTTCTAAGGCCAAGCGGAAGCTAAACCGCCATCACCAGCTGGGCCACTTTGCCTATGCCTCCCAGGCCCTGGCGGTACTCTACAACCAGGCCCCCTTCTCCTTGATGGCCCAGGGTGAGCACGGCCGGGAGTTCTTCGAGAAGGCCTACATCGCTGTGGTCACCAACCATCCCTACATCGGTGGCGGCTTTCAAATTGCTCCCACTGCCAGCCTCGATCAGGACGGCCTCGACCTCGTGATCGCCGAGCGCCGCAGCTGGCCAACCACCTTCTGGCAACTGATCCAGCTCGCGCACGGGAAATTGATGGACTCGCGCCTGGCCAATCACTACCACGGCCGTCGCTTCCACGTGACGACCACCTCGCTCGAGTTTGGCCAGGTCGACGGCGAGGAGATGGGCAACCAGTTCATGGACCTCACCATGTCAACGGCCACCTACCCCTTCCGCCAGCAATCACTAACTGAAAATCAAAAAGACTGATGAGCATTTCGTTCATCAGTCTTTTTTGATTTTCAATCTTTAATTTATTTGGTAGATTATAGAATGAAGTTAGCCACCCAGTTGGTGGTAAATAAAAAACGCCATTCGGCGTGACATCAGGTATCATATTAAGTGAACCAAACCTATATGAAAGGATGTCCGTCAAATGACGCACTTAAATGATACCATGTCTACTATTTTATTGACTACTCATAAAAAGAATGCTCATCTTACTAAAGAAGAACGTGTGATGATTGCGACTTTAAAGTCGCAAGGACTTTCCAATCGCGCAATTGGTCGCCAATTAGGAGTTAATCATCAAACAATTAATAACGAGCTCAACCGTGGTACGGTCCGCCAACTTCGTCGTCAAAAATCTAATGGTAAGATTTACGAATATTCTTACTACATCTATAGTTATGAAGCTGGTCAGGCCACATATCTTGAACATCACCGCCATTCTGGTCGTCGTCGCTTATATTATTCTTCAAAGCAATTTTTACGATTAGCTGATCAGCTAATGCTTGGTGAGTTTGACGACCACCATTACTCCCCACAAGCGGTTATTTATAAGGCTCGAGATTTAATGAATGATGGCACCCTGATCCCAAAGTCGGTTGTAACTTTATATCAATGGATTAATGAGGGTGTGCTTCGTACGTCCAATTTAGACCTCTTTGAAAAACCTAAACGTAAGCATCATCAAACTCATCCGCAAGCTAAAAGGTGCTTAGGGCCTAATATTGCTCAACGACCTCAAACTGCGGACCAACGGTCCGAAATTGGCCATTGGGAACTGGATACAGTTCAGGGACAGAAAAACGGTAATGACAGTGTTGTACTAGTAATGACTGATCGCCTTTCACGAGTTAATATCACGAGTAAAATTGCTGGTAAAACTGCGCATGCAGTAAATCAGTTCTTTATAAATTTGCGCCAGAAAATGGGCACAGATGCTTACTATCGCATTTTTAAGACAATAACCTCTGACAACGGTTCAGAATTTAGTGAGTTAACACAAGTTCACGATCATGTTTTCTATGCTGATCCGTATTCCCCTTGGGAACGTGGATCCAATGAGATCAATAACCGGTTTCTCCGCAAGGAGATTACCAAAGGTGAAGCTATAAATAACTATAGTAGTGCTCAGATCATAGCGACTAATGATTGGATGAATCACTATCCACGAGCTATGTTTAATGGACATTCGTCAATGGATATCTATCGTAAGGCCTTCTACCAAGAGATATCACAGCTCCATCAACCAATAATCAATTGGTCAGTATTATTTATTTGAGTCCAGTGGCTAACTTATTCTTGAAATTTAGGTCTTTAATTTATTTAACCGTACCGGCAAAGCTTGGCATGAAGTAGCTGCTGATCGTGTAGGTCGAAACGTTCGTCCCTGGCTTAGCAGCCGCAACGTATTGATTATTGCCAATGTAAATTGCGGAGTGGTAGGTAGCACCATGCTGGCCCCAGAAGAGAATGTCCCCGGCCTGGGCCTGGCTGACGGAGTGCTGGTTAACGCAGCTCTCCAGTGCCACCGTGTTGTGCGGCAGCTGCTTGCCTTCGGCGTTCTTGTAGACATAATCGACCAAGCCGGAGCAATCCATCCCGCTCAGTGAGGATCCACCCCAGACGTACGGAACGCTGTTGCTGTTGGCAATCTTCGTGGCCAGGCTAACCACTGAACCAGATTGCAGATTGCTGTTCGTCGTACTCTGCGTCTGGCTAGCGTTCGTCGTTGCTGGTGCTTGGGATTGAGCCTGACTTGTGGTGCTCGTCTGTGCCTGACCGCTAGCTTGGTTTGACTGCGTCTGGCTATTGGCAGCGGCCGTCTGTTGCTGACTAGATGAGGCAGCCACCGCGCCGTTAGCCGTAGCAGCGCTCGTTCCCTGGTAATTGGTCGTCACGTTTGCCGTAGAAGCGACCGCGGAAACTTGTGCAGTCTGGGACTGGTAGGCGGCGCTTTGTGGCTGGGCGGTTGATGCAGCCGCACTGGTCTGGCTTGGCTGCGTGCTCGTTGCGACGGCGCTCGAACTAGCCTGGCTGGCAACGGTAGACACGCTGCTCGTTGTCACGTTGTTGGCGCTCGGTGCATTGACCGTAGCGGTGGTGTTAACGGCGGCAGCGGTGCTCATCTGGGTGCTTGGATCAGAAGAAGGCGTGGCACTGTTGACGGGAGCACTGGAAACCGCTGTCTGCGTCGTGCTGGTCACCGGCGCGGTTTCGACCGGCTGGCTAACCGTGCTCGTTGGGGTGGTCGTCGTTGCCTGCTGGGCGCTTGGCGTTGTCAGAACGGCCGTCGCCTGGGAACCATCAACCAGCAGCCGCTGACCGATGTAGAGCTGGTCGCTCGTCAGGCCATTCAATGCCTTCAGCGTGCTGACGGAAATGTTAAAGTGTTCGGCAATCTTGCTGAGGGTGTCGCCCGGCGCAACGGTGTAGTAGCCGCTGGCATCCGCATCAGCCATCGTCGAGGCGGTCGAATCATTGCCCGGCAGCTGCAGGCGCTGACCCGCATAGATCAGGTCAACACTGTTGCTGGCCTTCTTAATTGCTCCACCGTTGGCATCTTCCACTGCCTTAACGGTTGTCTTATTCTCCTGAGCGATCTTCCAAACAGTGTCGCCCGCCTTCACGAGGACACTGTTGGCACTGGCGATCTGGGTTGAAACGGCTAGCGCCCCCACTGTCCCTAACGTTCCCGCCAGAAGATGACGGGCCACAGATCGATGGTGCACACGTTTAACCATCCGCAAGACTTCCCTTCAAAATTAAAATTCTTATACATCAATTACATCAATAGTTAAGTATACAGTATTAACTTTACCATTTTTTAATAAACTAGTATAGCGAACGTATGGTTTTTGCTAACAAATAAGCGGGAAATTCATGGCACTGACGCCGGACTTCCCGCTTTTTTGTTGATTGTTAAAGAATATTTTCCAAGCCAACCACTAATTCGTTCAGGTTGCCAACCTTTTCCAGAGCCACCTTGACCCCGCTCATGAAGGACTGACGGTCAAAGGAGTCCTGACGAATCGTCAGCGCCTCCCCAGCACCCCCGAAGAGCACCTGCTCGTGGGCGATGTAGCCCGGCAGGCGGACGGAATGGATCTTGATCCCGTGGTAGTCACCACCGCGCACGCCATCCAGGCTCTCCGTTTCATCCGGATTAGTCTCGTGATCTTCCCGCACTTCAGCAATCAGCTTGGCCGTACTCAGCGCCGTGCCCGATGGTGCATCCTTCTTGTCGGCGTGGTGCATTTCGATCACCTCGACATCCGGGAAGTAGGCCGCGGCTTCCTTGGCAAACTTCATCAAGAGGACCGCTGACATCCCAAAGTTCGGGGCGATCAAGCCGCCAAGCTGCTTCTCCTTGCTCAGCTGAATCAGCTCGGCCTCCTGGACGTCGGTCAGGCCGGTCGTGCCGACGATCGGGGCAAAGCCGTGCTGGAGGGCAAACTTGACGTTCGGGTAAACGGCATCCGGCAGGGTGAAGTCCACCCAGATGTCGGCCACGCCGTCCTCAATCTCAGCCAGCTGGTGGTAGACCTTGACCGCCGCACCCAGCTGATACTGTTGCTTTTCTTCGTCCGCCAGGTGGGGGGCCAGGACGGCGGTGAGCTCGAAGTCGGCCAGTGAGTTGACCAGGGCCACCGCCTTTTGCCCCATCGCACCGGCCGCACCGGCAATTAATACTTTTTGCATCTTGCTGGCCTCCTTACAGGTTGTCCGGCAGGTCCTGGGCATTCAGCGAACCAGTCGGCAGCTCCAGGGCCGTCTCCAGGGCGCCCTTTTCCTCATCGTTTAAGGACAGGATTGGCAGCCGGCAGCCACCAACCGCGTAGCCCTGGGCATTCAGGACCGCCTTGACTGGTGACGGTGACGGATACATGAAGAGAGCCGCCATCTTTGGCGTCAGCAGGCGCTGCAGCTGGGCCGCCTTCTGGTAGTTGCCGGAGTACAGTTGGTCGTACATCTGGCGCATTTCCTGGGCGTAGCAGTGGGAGGCCACGGAGATGACCCCGTTGGCACCGAGAACCCGGGCGGTCAGAGCCTGAGCATCCTCACCACTGAAGATGGCGAAATCATCGGCGGCGTGTTCAATGATGTATTCCATTTCCTCCAGGGAGGCACACTGCTTAACCCCGGCGATGTTTGGGTTGTGTGACAATTCGACCACGGTTGCGGCATCCATCTTGACCCCGGTCCGGCCCGGGATGTTATAGATGATAATTGGGATGTTGACCTGGTCGGCAACGGCGGTGAAGTGGGCGATCATCCCCCGCTGGTTCGGCTTGTTGTATGGCGGCACAACGACCAGGGCGTAGTCCACCCCGTCAATCTGAGCCACCTCGTTGGTGAAATCGATCGTCTCCTGGGTGTTGTTGCTCCCGGTCCCGGCAATCACCGGGAAGCGGCCGTCAATGATCTGGCCGAAGTGACGGTAGAGTTCCAGCTTTTCGTCGTGGGACAAAGTTGGCGTCTCACCGGTGGTCCCACCGATGACGAAACCGTTGCTCCCCTGGGCGATCAGGTGGTTGGTCAGCTTCTCCAGGCTGGCGAAGTCGAGTTCGTTCTGGTCATTAAATGGGGTCACGATTGCGGTCAGTAAATCAGCATTTTGTAAGCTTGTCATAATTTAATTCCTCCAATTAATTCTCTTGCATCCGATGGGTCAAAAAGCCGGTGATGGCGTCGACGCCCTTCTGAATGGCACTCTCCTTGGGCGTCAAGGTGGCGGAGTGCAACTGGGAGTCGTCGTCAACCCCCAGCCAGAACATCGTCCCCGGGAACTGGGCCAACAGGAAGCCGAAGTCCTCACCGGTCATCGCCGACGCGGTCTCAATAAAGTTCACGTCCGGAGCCTGCTGCATGTAGTCAATGAAGTTCTTCGTCAGGGCCGGGTTGTTTTCCACCGGCCAGTAGCCACCCTGATTGAGCTCTAGTTTGACCTCCATGTTAAAGCTGGCGCCGATCCCCTTACAGATCTCCTCTAAGCGGTGGTCAATTTTTTGAATCATCGTCTGGGTCAGCCCGCGGATCGTCCCCTCAATCCGGGTGTGGCCGGCAATGACGTTGCGAATGCTGCCACCCTGGATCTTGCCGAGGGTGATCACCCCGCTCTGGATCGGGTCAATACTCCGCGAGATGACGGTTTGGACCTGCATGATCAGGCTGGCGGCCGCCACCACCGTATCGTTGGCGTCCTGCGGGTAGGCGGCGTGCCCGCCCTTCCCCTCGAGGTCGATGTTGACCTCGGTAGTCCCGGCAAAGAGCGTTCCCATTCGGCAGCCGATCGCTCCGGCTGGCAAGTCGGGGTTATCGTGCAGGCCGTAGAATTCGTCCGGGCGCCACTTGCCGGTAAAGACGCCGTCCTCATAGGCCCGCTTGCCGCCGTAGTCGCTCTCCTCCGCCGGCTGGAAGAAGAAGAGCAGGTTGTCCTTGGGCTGGTGGTCGCTAAAGTAGCTCAGCACCCCCAGGGCGACGGTCATGTGGATGTCGTGCCCACAGGCGTGCATGACGCCCGGATGGTGAGAGGCATAGGGCAGCCCGGTCTGTTCCTCCACCGGCAGGGCATCGATGTCGGTCCGGTAGCCGATCGTTCGTTGCGGGGCGCTCCCGTGAACCAGGACCAGGATCGCGGTTGGCAGCTTTTCCGGCACCAGGATTTCCAGGCGGTCCTGATTAAATCCGTGAATAACTTTTAATAGGTAGTCATGGGTTTGAAACTCATGCAGGGCCAGCTCGGGAATCTCGTGCAGGTGGCGCCGGACCTGGATTAGTTGTTCTTCAGTCAGCATGACCGTCCCTCCTTAGAGCTTGCGCAGGTCATCTTCCAGGCCGGTCTTGCTCTTGGTCTGATCGTCGACGTTCTTGATGAACTTGGCGGGAACCCCGGCCACCATCGTGTGGGGAGCGACGTCCTGGGTGACGATTGCCCCGGCCGCCACGACGGCACCCTCGCCGACGTGGACGCCCTCGATCACGACCGCGTTGGCCCCGATCAGGACGTTGTCGTCAATCCGGACCGGCTGAGCGGAAGCGGGTTCTACCACCCCGGCCAGGACGGTTCCGGCACCGATGTGACAGTGCTTGCCGACGATTGCCCGGCCACCGAGGATGGCGCCCATGTCGATCATCGAGTCCGCACCGATCTCGGCACCAATGTTGATCGTCGCCCCCATCATGATGACGGCATTGTCACCGATCAGAACCTTGTCACGGATGATGGCGCCAGGTTCGATCCGGGCATTAATCCCCTTCAGATCAAGCAATGGCACGGCAGAATTGCGGGCGCTGTTTTCAATCCGGTAGTTGTCAATCACGTCCTGGTGCTGGTCGAGGAAGGGCTTGACGTCCGCCCAGTCGCCAAAGATGACCCCGCTGTGTGCTTCGGTAAAGTCATCGATTTGATCCGGGAAGGTCAGACCTGCCAAGTCCCCCTTCAGGTAAACCTTAACCGGGGTCTTCTTCGGGGCGTTGCCGATGTAGTTGATAATTGCTTGTGCGTCTAATTCTGCCATAATCAAAACTTCTTTCTACATATTAATAGGATTACAAATTACTGGGCGCGATAGGGACGGTCGAGGTGAACCAGGTCATCCAGGCTTTCCCGTTCGATCACAACCTGGGATTGACCGTTTTCGGCAAAGACCACCGCCGGCCGCGGATTGCGATTGTAGTTGGAGGCCATTGAATAACCGTAGGCCCCGGTGTCGAGCATTGCCAGGACATCCCCGGGCTTGGTTGCCGGCAGGCCCTGATCCTGACTCAGGATGTCGCCGGATTCGCAGTACTTGCCGGCCAGGCGAACGTGCTCCTTGATCGGGGCGTGGGGATCGCTGGCGAGGACCGTTTCGTACTCGGCCTGGTAGAGGGCGGGACGAATGTTGTCGCCCATCCCACCGTCAACGGTCACGTACGGCTTGAGCCCCGGCACGTCCTTGCGGGAACCAACCGTGTAGAGGTTGTAGCCGGCCGGGCCGACGATCGAGCGACCCGGTTCAATCCAGATGGCCGGCATCGCCAGGTCGGTCGAAGCAATCGCCTGCTTGATGGCCTTGATGATCGCGTCCACGAAGTCTTCCGGCATCAGTGGGTGATCGCCGCTGACGTAGCGGATCCCGAAGCCCCCGCCGACATTGATTACCCGCGCTTGATAACCATACTTTTCTTGCCAGTGGCTGGCAACTTCGACCAGCTTGTTGGCCACCCCTTCAAAGCCGGCCAGTTCAAAGATCTGCGAACCGATGTGGGCATGGAGCCCTTCCATTTCCATCCGCGGGTTGGCCAGCACCTTTTCCAGGGCCAGGTCGGCTTGGCCTGATGCGAGGTCAAAGCCAAACTTGCTGTCCACCTGACCGGTCTGGATGTACTTGTTCGTGTGGGCGGAAATTCCGGGCGTGATCCGCAACATCACCTTGATCTTGGCGTCCGCCTCTTCCAGGAGGTCCGCCAGCAGGTCGATCTCGTGGAAATTGTCCAGCATGATCACACCGACATGGTGGCGGATCGCCATCGCAAGCTCTTCTCTCGACTTGTTATTGCCGTGGAAGCTGACCCGCTCCATCGGGAAGCCGGCCTTGATCGCCGTGTAGAGTTCCCCGGCCGAAACGACGTCCACGTGGGCGCCCTCTGCTGCCGCCACCTGGTAGATGGCGACCGCCGCGAAGGCCTTGCTGGCGTAGCTGACCGCGTAGTCAACATCATTTTTTTCAAAGACCTTGCGGAAACGGCGGATCTGATCACGAATCTTGGCAACATCGTAGACCACCAGCGGCGTCCCATATTGCTTAGCCAACTCAATCGTGTCACAGCCCCCGACCGTCAGATGCCCGGCCGCATTAATCTCTTGCTCACTAATCTGCTCATTCATCTGCTATTCCCTCCATTGCTTTGCGTGGGGAATCGACTGTAAAAAAAGATCCACTGTCTGCGCAAACAAACAGTGGATTGTTAATTATCCATTTAATTTGTCGATAGCGCAACGCAGGCTGATTATGTGTCCTGCGACAGTCCGTGACTTATTAGGCCACGCCCCAGCCAACCTAGCCCTGCCAGACTAAGCGCTTCGGCAGCCGCCCTGTTCGGCAATCATCCTTGCGTGGCTGGCTCCGATTGCTTACTAGTGTTGGCTGCGCCTCTTCGATTTATGTTTATAGCTTATACCAAATAATGAGAAAGTCAAGCGGGTAAATTAATTTTTCACAAATTAAATGAGTTGCTTATATGAAGTAAAACGTTATTCTATCGGGTTGATGAAATAAAACGGCTTGCTTATTTTAAGTTCCATGTTAAAATTCGGTTAAAATAATTTAGCAATAATTAGTAAGTCTAATTATCGCTCGCAAGGAGTCCTTAGCAATGAAAGTAGTAAAATTCGGTGGCAGCTCCCTGGCCGACGGGGAGACCTTTGCCCAGGCAATCAAAATCATCACGGCCGATCCCGAACGACGGGTGATCGTCACCTCCGCCCCCGGCAAGCGGACCCCCGATGACATCAAGGTGACCGACCTGCTGATCGAATACGCCCACCGGGTCATCAACAAGCAGCCCTACGACGACGTTCTCACCCAAATCATCAGCCGTTATCAGGCGATCGCCAAGTATTTCAACCTGCCCACTGAAAAACTAGCCGACCTGATCCAACGCCTCCACGACCTACCCGCCGGCAAGTACCCGAACAACCACTACCTGATGGCCGCCTTCAAGGCCCATGGGGAGCGGTCCAACGCCATGCTGATGGCGGCCGTCTTGAACCACCTTGGCTACGAGGCCCGCTTCGTGACGCCGACCGAGGCCGGGATCCGGGTTACCGGGACGCCCAATAACGCCAACGTCATCCCCGAAACCTACAGCCTGCTGGACCACTTCACGGCCAAGCAAAGCGAACTGCTCGTCTTCCCCGGCTTCTACGGGATCACCCTGGCCGGACACATCGCCACCTTCTCCCGCGGCGGCTCCGACATCACCGGGGCAATCCTGGCCCGCGGGCTCCACGCCGACCTCTACGAAAACTTCACTGACGTCGACGCCATCTACTCGGCCAACCCAAACGTCATCGACGACCCTGAGCCGATCGCCAAGATGACCTACCGTGAGATGCGGGAGCTCTCCTACGCAGGCTTCTCCGTCTTCCACGACGAGGCCCTGATTCCAGCCATTCAAGGCAACGTGCCGATCAACGTCAAGAACACCCAGCACCCGGAAAAGCCGGGAACGCTGATCGTGCCGGACAAGAACTTCCAACCCCGCGACATCGTCACCGGGATCGTCAGCGGCAAGCACTTCGCCGCCCTTTACCTGCACAAGTACCTGTTGAACAAGCAGATCGGTTTCACCCTGCGGATCCTACAAATCCTGGCCAAGCACGGCATCTCCTACGAACACATGCCGTCCGGGATCGATGACATCACGATCATCCTCGACCGTGACCAAATCAATGATCAGCTGATCGACGAAGTCAGCAACGAGATCCAGGAAACCGTCAACCCCGACCACCTCGAATGGATCGACAACTACGCGATCACGATGGTCGTCGGCGAGGGCATGCGCAACCGGGTCGGGGTCATCAATGATATTCTGGAGCCGCTGGCCAAGAACCACATCGCCGTGCCGATGATCAACCAGGGGGCCTCCCGGATCTCAATCATGATCGGGACCTTCGACAAGGACGCCGATAACGCCGTCCGCGCCATCTACCACCGTTTCTTCGCCAACTAAGGAGGAATTTTCTATGCCAACCCTATTGAAAGTCCATGGTTCAGCCAACCAATTCTTCATCCTCGACCAAACCACCTTAAAACAGCCCCTGACCGACGCCGAGCTCGCCGCCCTGGCACAGCAGCTCACCGATCCCCAGGAGGGCCTCCTCGGCGGTGCCGATGGGCTGCTGGTCGTCAATAAGCCGACCCGCCCCGGTTCACAGGCCCAGATGCGGGTCATCAACGCCGACGGGAGCGAGGCCACGATGTGCGGGAACGGACTGCGGACCGTGGCCCGTTACGTGGCGGAACGGGACGGCCTGGAGCACTTTGCCGTCGACACCCTGGACGCCAGTCTCCAGGTGCGCCGCCAGCCCGACCTGGCCACCGGCGTGCCCGCCTTTGCCGTCGAGATCTCGCCGGTCCGCTTCAACCGGGAGGCCCTGCCGTATGAAAAGCTTGGTCACGACCGCCTGCTTGGCACCCCGGTTCCCGAAATCTGGCCCCAGCTGACCTTCTCCGCCATCGCGGTGCCGAACCCGCACCTGATCTCCTTTGTCGACCGGCCCGCCCTGCAGGATGACGTTCTCGGCGTGATTGGGAAACGGCTCAACGGGACGAACCCCTACTTCACCGACGGGGTCAACGTCAACTTTGCCCACATCCTGGGGCAGAACCAATTATTCGTCCGGACCTATGAACGGGGCGTCGGCTTTACCAACGCCTGCGGGACCGGGATGTCGGCCACCAGCCTGGCCTTCGTCCTCCTTCATCCCGACCAGGCCAGCTTCGACCAGCCGATCGACGTCTTCAATCCGGGCGGCAAGGTCCGCACCATCATCCACTACGAAGATCAGCACTACTGGATCGAGCTGATCGGCAACGCCACCTTCACGGAAAGGATCAC
Source organism: Limosilactobacillus sp. (assembly GCF_022482365.1). Classification (NCBI taxonomy): domain Bacteria; kingdom Bacillati; phylum Bacillota; class Bacilli; order Lactobacillales; family Lactobacillaceae; genus Limosilactobacillus; species Limosilactobacillus sp. The sequence goes on along the minus strand of NZ_JAKVPE010000001.1, from coordinate 114,395 downwards.
GGTGGACGAGGCCAGCTTGCACCAGGCAAACGTCAAGCCAGCACAGGTCCAGATCGAAAGCACCGGTGAACAGGCCGCCTACCAGAATTTCGTCAACCAGCTCCCCCACTTTGACCTGGTCGATTAGTTCTTCATCAATCTCAATGGTATTCAAAAAGTCATCGAAACCGCATTTTGCGTGTTTCGGTGGCTTTATTAATTTATCGCATTGAAACTATCCCCATGGTAGCAACGAAGATCCCCATGAAGAGCTTGACCAGAAAGGCCCGGGACGGCTTGTTGGTCAGCCAGATGATCACGGTTGGGGCGAGCACGGCCCCGGCCAGGGAACCCGCAATCAGCCCACCGGCCGCCTGCCAGTCAACGTTGCCCCCGGTGAGGTGCAGCAGGGCGCCGACGATCGACATGCCGACCAGCACGTAGGACGAGGTCGCCGAGGCGTTCTTCATCGGCACGCCAAGGATCAGCAGCCCGGCCGTGATTGGTCCCCCGCCGCTCAGGCCCGCGATGCCGACCATCAGGCCACCGAGGATCCCATAGAGGACGCTGGCCAGCCTTGGCGACAGGTGACGGTGCTTGCTGGGACGGTTGTGGTAGAGCTGATAAATGATCTGCAGGCCCAGAGCGACCAGGATCAGCCCGATCACGACCTTATAGATCTGCTGTGGGATGAGGGGCGAGATGAAAAAGCCGACGAAAATGCTTGGGATGGCTGCCAACATCATCCGACTCCCCAGTTTAAAATCGATCAGGCCCTTCCGGTAGTAGGACCAGGCACCGATCACCAGGGCCGGTAGCGCCGTCACAATTGAGGTCGCTGCCGCCGCGGCAGGAGCGAGGCGAAAGATCCCGGTCAAGACGCCGAGGTAGATCGCTCCCCCACCCCCGCCGAGCGAGATCACAAAGATTCCGACGAGAAAGCCAATTAAGATTAACGAAAGCAGCTGCAGCAATTTTCCTTCCCCTTTTCAAAATGCAAAAAAGTGTTGAACCGGTTTTACGTGGTCCAACACTTTATTTTTTAATTGTGATTGAAGAGCGTGTCGATAGACTGGTGGTTGTGGATCCGGACGAGCGCCTCGGCCAGCAGGTCGGCAACCGACAACCGAACCAGCTTCTTAAAGCACTTCTCCTCCGGCAGGTTGATCGTGTCGGTCACGATCATTTCCTCCAGGCCGGAGCCTTCCAGGGTGTTGACCGCATCCCCGGACAGGACGGCGTGGGTAGCCACCCCGTAGATCTTCTTGGCGCCGAACTTCTGCAATGCCGCCGCCGACAGTTTCATCCGCACGCCGGTGTCTACGATGTCGTCGACGATGATGGCGTTGCGGTCCTTGACGTCCCCGATGACGTATTCAGGCACCTCCTGGTTGTCCCGCTCCCGAACCTCATCTGCCCGGTTGTCGACAATCGCGATTGGGGCCTTGATTCGTTCCGCAAACTTCCGCGCCAGGCTGACCCCGGCATGGTCGGGCGAAACCACCACGGCGTTGTCGCCGGTCAGGCCCTGCTGTTCACAGTACTTGGCCAGCAGGCTGGTGGCCTGGAGGTGGTCCACCGGAATGTCAAAGAAGCCCTGAACCTGGGCAGCGTGGAGATCAATCGTTACCAGGCGGTCGATCTGGTCCATCTCCAGCAGGTTGGCAATCAGCTTAGCGGTGATTGGTTCCCGGCTGCGGGCCTTCCGATCCTGCCGTGCGTACCCGTAGTAAGGCATCACGACGTTGATCTTAGCAGCACTCGCCCGCCGCAGGGCATCGACCATGATCAATAATTCCATCAGGTTGGTGTTGACCGGGTCGGAAACGGACTGAACCACGTAAACCTCGCAGCCCCGCACGCTCTCGTCGATGGTAATCTTAATCTCCCCATCGGCGAAGTGGCTGATCGAGGCCTTGCTCAGCGGTAAACCAATCCGTTCAGCAATGGCCTCGGCTAGTGGCCGGTTCGAGTTTAAGGCAAACAGGCGGACGTTCTTAGCATTCTTAATCTGGGTCATCTTTGTGCTCCTTTTGTTCTATGCAAAAAATTCACTTTCATTATCGCAACAAATCCGCGGGCAATCAAGTCAAAATCTCGCCTAACAGTCCTGGGGCCGAATGCCGTTCATCCCGATCAGGGGATCGACCGCCTCCTGGTCGATCAGCTGGGCCGTCAGAACGTGCGGCGCGGCCGGATCAATTGGCGCCGGGTCAGGGACCGTTGTTTGCTGAGGCTGGGTTGCTGAAGGCGATGACTTGGCAACACCCGCTCCCTCGTTGGCCGGTGAATCCAGCGGTGACTTCAGGTCGTCATGGCGCTGCCAAACGGTCTGCAATCGCTGCCGGAGAGTTGTCTGCCGGTTGACCCCCGTGTTGCGGGTGGCCGTCACCAGGGCCGCCGGTTCACCAATCAGCACCAGCTTCTCAGCCGCCCGGGTGATCGCCGTGTAGACCAGGTTGCGCTGCAGCATCCGGTTAAACTGGGCCACCAGGGGCAGAAGCACCATCTTAAACTGGCTTCCCTGGGACTTGTGAATCGAGATGCAGTAGGCCAGGCGGATCTGGTTCCATTCCTGACGACCGTAAGTGACCTCGTTGCCGTCGAAGTCGATCGTGATCGTGGCCGTCCTCTTGGTCCCCTTCTTTCCCCGGGCCTCAATTGCAGTGATCCGCCCGATGTCACCGTTAAAGACGTTGTTCTCCGGGCTGTTGACCAGCTGCAGGACCTTGTCCCCCACCCGGAAGGTCTGGCCGCGGAACTCGATCTCCTGCTTGTCCTTGGTCGGCGGATTGTAGGCCGCCTGGGCCAGCTGGTTGAGGTTGTCGACCCCGGCCTGGCCCCGGTACATCGGTGCCAGGATTTGGACATCGTCGGCCGAATATCCCCGTTTGGCCGCGAGATCAATGATCTGGTGGACGATGCTTGGCACCTGGGGAGCGTGGCACTTGATGAAGGACCGGTCAGCCATCCGGTTGGTGAGGTTGGCGGGCACGTGGCCCTCCTTGATGGCGTGGGCCAGCGGGATAATCGTTGAGTCGGCCGACTGGCGGTGAATATTGGTCAGTTCCACCTGGGGCAGGTCACCAAAGGCCAAGAGGTCGTGGAAAACCTGGCCGGGGCTGACTGAGGGCAGCTGGTCCTTATCACCAACTAAGACGACGTGCATCGAGGTCGGAATCGCCTGAACCAGGGTCTTAAAGAGGAAGGTGTCGACCATCGACATCTCGTCAATGATCAAGAGCGACCCCTTGATGTCACGGGCGTTCATGTCCGTCGGCACCTCCCGGCCATTGAGGCCCAGCATCCGGTGAATGGTGCTGGCCGGCAAGTCGGTCGCCTCACTCATCCGCTTAGCCGCCCGTCCCGTCGGTGCCGCCAGCAGGACTGGGAAGGCGTTGTCCTTGTATTCGCCGAGGTCTAAAGAAATCTGGTGCAGTTCGGCGTAGGCCGCCACAATTCCCTTAATGATGGTCGTCTTGCCCGTTCCGGGTCCCCCCGTCAGCAGGAGGACCTTGTGCGTGAGGGCTTGCTTGATCGCCTTAGTCTGGACCGGATCGTACTTGATGCCGGCCTGGGTGCTCGTCTTGGCCACCACCTGGTCGACGGTATCCGGGTCAACCCGTTCGCCAGGGGCGGTAAAAATCCGGTGGAGGTTTTCGGCAATCTGCCATTCCGCCTTAAAAAGTGCCGCCGGGTAGATCCGCTGCTCCTCGTAGCTGATGGCATTATGCTTCTCAAGGGCCACGATCTGATCGGCCACCGCATCGACGCTCACCATCCCCCGCTCGTCCGCGTTCAGCAGGGAAACGGCCTGTTGGAGGAGCGGCTGGGTGGTCGTGTAGGTGTCGCCGGTTTCCATCGTCAGGTCGTCGAGACTCTGAAAAATGGCCGCACCAATCCGCCGCGGATCGTCGGCCGGCAGTTTCAGGTGGGCTGCCACCTGATCGGCCCGCTTAAAGCTGATCCCGTCAATATCCGTCGCCAAGCGGTATGGGTTCTCGTGGATGATGTGGAGGGTCTCGTCGCCGTACTTGTCAAAGATGGCGCTGCTGAGGTTACTGCCAAAGCCCAGGTCGTTTAAGCCAATGATGATCTGGTCCATCCCCTGGCTGGCGTTGAGGTTCTCCACCAGGGTCTGCTTGATGCCGTGGCGCAGGTTCAGGGCGTCCAGGACGTGGGGATCGTTGGTGATCTTTTCGATGGCGTTGGTCCCCAGGGTATCGACGATCTTTTCGGCCGTCTTCTTGCCAATTCCGCTGAACTGCTTGCTAGCGAGGAATTCGATCAGCCCCTCCCGGCTGGTCGGCCGGTTGACGTGGTAGGACTGGGCCTGAAACTGGCGACCGTAGCGGGGATGGTCGACCAGCTGACCCTCAAAGCGGTAGGTCTGGTCGTCGCTGAGCTCCCCGAAGCTCCCGGTAACCGTGATCTCGGTCTCGTTCCAATCAAAGTTGGCGTCCTCCACCGAGACGATCAGCACCTTGTAGAAGGAATCGGGGCTGGTGAAGATCTCCGACTGCACCTGGCCAATAAAAAAAGACGGCTCCGTGGGCGTCTTAAATAAGTCGATTTCATCAGCCATTGAAGTCATCCTTTCGTGTCTGGTTAATGTTAATCACCCTGGGTCGTCCGCAGGGTCTTTTCAATGTCGTTCAACCGCTGTTCGCTCTTTTGATAGTAAACTGGGTCCAGCTGCTTGGCCTGGGTCAGGTAGTCCTGGTAGGGCTCGCCTAAGACCATGGCGACCAGTCCCCGGTTGAACTGGGTGTCGGCCCGGCCGGGGTGGCGCTTCAAGATCGCGTCGTAGTATTGCTTGGCCTGCTTAAATTCACCCAGGGCGAGGAGCGAGTCACCGATGACCTGGTTGATGGCCGGGTCCTCCTGGCGCAACTCGTGGGCGGTCAGGCCGTAAGCGACCGCCTGCTTGTGCTGCCCCTTCTTCATGTAGCTCTGGGCCAGCATCAGGTAGGAATCGGCCTTGCGCTTGTCATCCTTGATCTTGTTGTAGAGCTCGATGGCCCGATCGACCTTGCCCACCTCGTAGTAGAGGTTGCCGAGGCCGTAGTTCAGCAGATCCTGGGCCTCCTGGTCGTTCTTGGCCTCGAAGATCCCGAGGGCCTTCATGAAGAGCTCCTCGGCCTGCTGATAGTCATTCAGCCGGGTCAGCAGTGAACCCAGGTCGTAGTAATTGTTGACCTTGTCCGGGTGCTCGTCGATCGCCTGGATCAGCTTGTGAACCAGCTTTTCAGTTTGTTTCTTCTCGCTGTCGCGAAAATCCTTCTTTTCTGTCATCTCATTCACCTCTTAAATCGTGTCGGTTGGATCAACCTTCGTCTTGTGAAGGTAGGACGTGTCGTTCCACTTTTCGAGTTCAAAATGCTCGGCATCACTGGTTTGAAGAATCGTGGTGGAAGTGTTGGATAATCCCCCGCGGTCCTTCAAATGCGCCAGTGGAGTCCCAATCAGCGCATTGATGGTCGCATTCAGGGCCGCCCCGTGGGATACCACCACGATGTTGTCGTTCGAGTGGTTCCGGCAAAATTCCTTGATCGCCGTGCCCACCCGGGCGATGACCTCCTGGAAGCTCTCGCTCTCGATCAGCTGGGCGTCGTACTTGTCGGGATGGTGACGGAAATTGTCCAGCGCTGCCGGCCACTTTGCCGCCACCTCGTCGAAGTGCATCCCCTCCATCTTGCCGAGGTTAAACTCCGCCAGGCGGCTATCGAGCGTCAGCGGGATCGGCCTGTTGATGTTGTCGATCAGGCGCTGGGCCGTCACCCGTGCCCGCTTCAACGGGCTGGCGTAGACGTGGGCAATCGGCACCGGCCGCAGGGATTCGGCAAGTTGTTCAATCTCGTGGTAGCTGGATTCCAGCAGCGGTGAGTCCCCGTGAGCACCCTGGTAGCGGGACTGAAGGTTCCATTCGGTTTTTCCATGACGAATCAAATATACTTTTGTCAATTTCTATCGCAGACCTTTTTTCTAATTTACTAATATTCTACCAAATTAAACGGTGAATGTTCATCCGATATACAAAAAAGGCTGAGGAACTCCCTCAACCTTTAATTTTAATTAAACATACTGCAGCTGGCGGTCCTGGTTGTAAGCCCGGTCGATGATCGCGCTCCCCAGGCACTCCTCACCGTCGTAGAAGACGACCGCCTGGCCCGGCGTGATCGCGCGGGCCGGATCGTCGAATTCGACCGTGACCTGCTGGCCGTCCTCTGCCAGGTGGACGGTCACGCCGACGTCCTTCTGGCGGTAACGGAACTTGGCCGTACAGTGGAAGTCATGACCGTAGCGGCTCACCACGTCGTCGACCCAGTGAATGTCACTGGCCTCCAGGTGGGTCGCATACAGGTGCTCATTGTGGTAGCCCTGGCCAACGTAGAGGACGTTCTTCTTGATGTCCTTGCCGATGACGAACCAGGGCTCATTGCTCTCCTTGTTGCCGCCCAGGCCGAGGCCCCGGCGCTGACCGATCGTGTAGTACATCAGCCCCATGTGCTGGCCGACAACCTTGCCGTCAACCGTCTCCATCTTGCCCGGCTGAGCGGGGATGTACTGGCTGAGGAACTCGCGGAAGTGACCGTCCTCACCGATGAAGCAGATGCCGACTGAGTCCTTCTTGTCAGCGGTGGCGAGTCCCGCCTCCTTGGCAAGCTGGCGAATCTCCGGCTTGGTGTAGTTGGCCAGTGGGAACATCACCCGGTCCAGCTGCTGGTAGTCGAGCTGGCTCAGGAAGTAGGTCTGGTCCTTGTGCTGGTCACGGGCCCGCATCAGGTGCATCCGGCCGTCCGCGTCGCGCTTCAGGTCGGCATAGTGACCCGTGGCCACGTAATCGGCCCCCAATTGGTTGGCGTAGTCGATGAAGGCCTTGAACTTAATTTCCTTGTTGCAGATGACGTCCGGGTTTGGCGTCCGCCCCTTCTTGTACTCGGCAATGAAGTACTTGAAAACCCGGTCCCAGTACTCCTTTTCAAAGTTGACCGAGTAGTAAGGAATCCCGATCTTGGCGGCTACCTTCGCGACGTCCTTGTAGTCCTCCGTCGCGGTACAGACGCCGTTTTCGTCGGTATCGTCCCAGTTCTTCATGAAGACGCCGACAACGTCATAGCCCTGGCGCTTCAAAAGCAGGGCGGTCACGGAGGAGTCAACCCCGCCGCTCATCCCGACAACAACACGTGTGTGACTGTGATCAGTCATTTTATACATCACCATCATTTCCAATAGATTCTGGAATAATCTACGATTGAAGGTCGCATGCATCCAGTATCAACCATTGTACCAAAGGATCAGGCCGCCTGCACAGAATTAATTTGGCGCCGTCAAAACCTGGCGCTTGAGCATGTCGGCCAGGATGTAGTGGTACTGCTCAACGAATTCCTTGGCGCGGGCGTGCTTGAAGATGTTGACCTTGCGCATCCCGTTGCCCGAAATCGTCTCCATCTTAAAACCGGTCAGGTCGGCATTAATCAGGATCCGCAGCCGGGCCACCGGCTTAAAGGGGTTGTCGGTATCCAGGCTGCCCTTGTATTCAAAGTTGCCCCGCTTGGTCTCCTCAAAGCCCAGATCCAAGAGGGCGTACTTCTTGATGTCCGGGCTGATCGAATAGGTCACCGTGTCGCCAGGAATCCGGACGCTCTTTGCAAATTCCATCCTTAGTCCTCCTTTTGCTGATCAATTGTCTTCAGCTTGTCGACGATCTTGATCATGGCAGCGATCAGCTTGTCGATGTCCTCTTCGGTGTTCATCGCCCCGAAGCTGATCCGGATCGACTCGCTGATCCGGGGGCTGTCAGCGCCGTACATGGCAGTCAGAACGTGGGACGGCTCGATGCTGCCGGCGGTACATGCCGACCCACCGGAGACGGCAATCCCGGCCAGGTCGAGGTCGGTCTGCATGACGTAGGTCGAAATTCCCTTGAACCAGAGGCTGAGGACGTGGTTGAGCCCGTTTGGATCAATCCGGCCGTTGACCTCAAAGTCGACCCCGTGATCGCGCAGGGCGGTCACGATCTTCTGCTTGAAGTGGTAGTAGCGTTCCTGCCGGCGCTGCTTTTCCTCCGGGCTGTCCAATTCGACTGCCTTGGCAAAGGCCGCGATTGCCGGCACGTTTTCGGTCCCGGCCCGGCGCTTGGTCTCCTGGTCGCCGCCCTTGATGAAGCTCGGGAAGCTGATCCCATCACGCCGGTACAAGAAGCCCATCATCTTCGGTCCGTTGAGCTTGTGGGCCGAGGTCGACAGCATGTCGATGTGGTCGCGCTTGACGTCGATCGGCAGCAGGCCATAGGTTTGGACGGCATCGGTGTGGAACCAGGCCTGGTGGTCCTTTAAGATTTCACCAATCTCGTGGATCGGCATCCGGCTGCCGACCTCGTTGTTGCCCATCATGATCGTGACCAGGATCGTGTCGTCACGCAAAGCTTTCTTAAAGTCATCGAGGGAGATTTCACCGTACTCGTTGACCGGCAGGTAGGTAACCTCAAAGCCCCGCTCCTCCAGGAAGTGAAGCGGCTTTAAGACCGCCTCGTGCTCGATGGCCGTGGTGATGATGTGCTTGCCGAGATTTTGCCGGGTCAGGGCCGTCTGGATGATGGCGGTGTTGTCGCTCTCCGTGCCCCCGCTGGTAAAGATGATCTCGTTGTCATCGGCGTTGATGCTCTGGGCGATCACGTGCCGGCTGTTTTCCATCACCAGCTTGGAATGCCGTCCATAGGAATAACCCGTCGAGGCATTACCCCAGGAATCCTTCATCTCCCGGGTCATCGTCTCTAGTACCTCGGGGGCCATCGGCGTGGTGGCCGCGTTGTCTAAATAAATCTCACTCACGAATATTCTTCCTTCCAATTAGTTATTCAGGTCCGCAAAGAGCTGCAGCAGCATCTTGGCGGAACGCTTCCCGGCGTCGATAATGAACTCGTCAAAGCTGACCCCGGCGTCTTCGTTTCCGGTGTCGGACATGGCCCGAACCACCACGTACGGGACGTCGTGGTCGGTTGCCACTTGACCCACCGCGGCCCCTTCCATTTCACTGGAGAGGGCGTCCGGGAAGTAGTGGAGAATCCGGTCGATCGCCTCTTGACTGGCAATGAACTGGTCCCCGGAGACGATCAGGCCGCGCTTGATGTTCAAGCCGGTCTTCTCACCGGCAGCTTCCAAGGCCTTCCCCCACTTCTCGGAGGCCTTAAAGCGCGGCTGCTTGCCCGGCAATTGACCGTAAACGTAGTCAAAGGCCCGGGCATCGACGTCGTGGTAGGCCGTCTCACTGGAGATGACGACATCCCCGACGTGCAGGCCCTGGCCGATTCCCCCGGCGGAACCGGAGTTGATCACCACGTCCACCTGGAAGTCGGTAATCAGGTGTTCCGCCGTAATTCCGGCCTCAACCTTACCGATTCCGGACTCCACTAAGACGACGTCCTGGTCAGAAATCTTACCGGACAGGTAGTCCTTGCCACCGACCGTTTCGACCTGCTTGTCGGACAGACTGGCGGTCAGCTCCTTGATTTCTTCCGGCATTGCACAAATAATCCCAAATTTCATAATTGTAATTTCTCCTATCCAACGTAAAAGAGGATCAAATACACGACGATGATGGCCGCAATTAGGGCCACGATCGCGATATTCAACCGCTTCTTCAGGCGTTGCGTTTTTTCTTCTTGATCCTGTTCCTTCACATCCGCGGCCCAGTCGTGGCGGCGCATCGTGGCCTCATCCGCCGGGTCCGCTTCCGGTTCATTTTCAGCGGCCGCCCGCCGGCGCTGGGCCTCCTGCTGCTTGGCCGCTTTGGCCGCGGCAGCCTGCTGCTGACGATACTGCTGGCGCGAGACGAATTCGCTTGGCTGCCCCCCGTCGTCATGACGAGGCGTGGTCGATTGCTCAGCCATTGTTCTGCATCCCCCGCCAGTAGTAGATCGCCATGACGGTCTTGGCGTCCTCGATCTCACCGCGCTCGATCATCGCCAGGGCCTGGTCGAGGCTGACCGTCATCAGGGCCAGCTGTTCGTCGGCGTCCTGGGGCAGAGCGTTCTCCACCGGAGTCAGCCCGGTCGCCAGGTAGAGGGTCATGTACTCGTCCATACAGCCCACCGAGGTGTAGAAGGACGAGAGCTTCTTTAATTCCCGTGCCTGGTAGCGGGTTTCCTCGTTGAGTTCCCGCTTGGCGGCGTGAACGGCGTCGTCCTGGTCCCGGCTGTCGAGCTTGCCGGCCGGAATCTCCAGGGTGGTCTTGGCGATCGGGGCCCGCCACTGCTTTTCCAGGATCATTTTGTTGTCAGCGGTCAAGGCCAAGATGGCGATGGCCGGGGCATGGTGGACGATTTCACGCTGGGCGACGATCCCAGTCGGCGTCTTGACCTGTTGGACCTCAACATCGATCAAATGACCGTGAAAGACGGTCTTGCTTTCCAGCGGTTTTTCTTCAAATTCCATCAGCGCGCCTCCTTAATCTAGGACCCGGACATGGGCGGCCTGGGGTCCCCGCTTACCCTGCACAATCACCAGGGAAACGTCCTGACCGGCCGTCAGCACCCGCCGGTGGGTTCCTTCGATTCCGTGGTAGTGGACGAAGATCTCACCCTCGTTGGGCACCTGGATAAAGCCCCAGCCCTTCTGTTCATCAAAACTTTTTACTTTGCCTGTTAGCATGTGTTCACCTACTTATTTGTGAGTGGGAAATAACCAGCAAAGTGGGGCGTATGGCTAGCCTAGGGCGGGAGTCGGCGCTGGAGGCGTCGGCTTTCGTCCGTAGCTAGACACTAGCCCCACGGTTATTTTCCACGTTATCTTTTTAATTAATATTTAAGAATGCGAAAGTGGCTGGGAGAAAACAAAAGTTTTCTTCCAGCCACATTTTACACCGCTAGGGATCAATTGTCATGAAATGACTCATCCCCGGCGTCTTCTTAACTATTTTTCAAGACCTTCGGCAACCGTCTCCGGGAAGTTAGTCCGCACGATCTGGGCACAACGCGCACACAGGGTTGAGTATGCCGAGTCGCTGCCGACGTCTTCCTTGACCATCCGGCACCGTGCACAGGTCTCGCCCGGTGCGGCCGTAACGGTTACGGCAACGCCATCGTCGTACTTGTCGGCACTGTCCGGTGCTTCGTCCAACGGGTGAATGTGCAGGGCGGGAACGCCGAGCAACAGGGCGATGTCTGCGTCCAGGCTGTCAAGCAGCCGGGTCTGAGCGTCGTTTAAGTAGAGGTCGATCTGGGCCTGGGAAGCCTTGCTGAGCAGCTTGGCGTTCCGGGCCTCTTCCAAGCCCTTCAGGACGTGGGAGCGAACTTCCATGAAGCCCGTCCACTTGTCGAGCAGGTCGGCGGCCCCATCGTAGTCGCGGGCCTCCGGAATGTCGGTCAGCTGAACGAATTCTTCTGGTTCATTCATGTAGCCCCAAACCTCTTCCGTCGTGTGCGGCAGAATTGGCGTCAGGAGCTTAACCAGGCTGACCAGGATCTGGTAGAAGACCGTCTGCATCGAGCGGCGAACGTGGGAGTCGGCCGGTTCGATGTAGAGGACGTCCTTGGCCACGTTCATGTAGAAGGCGGACAGGTCGTTGTTGACGAAGTTGATCAGGAGCTTGTAAGCGTCCAGGAAGTCGTACTGGTCGAAGTCCGTCCGCATCTGCTTCAAGAAGCGGTTGAAGTTGACCAGCATGTACTGGTCGACGGCCTCGAGCTTCTCGTAGGAAACGGTGTCCTCAGCGGCGTTGAAGTCGCTGGTGTTGGCCAGCAGGAAGCGGAAGGTGTTCCGCAGCTTCCGGTAGGCCTCGGAGATCTGCTGGAAGGTCCCCATCGAAACACGGACGTCGGCGGAGGTGTCGGCACTCATGACCCAGAGCCGAATGATTTCGGCCCCCATCTGCTTAACCACCTTGTTCGGGTCGATGACGTTCCCCATCGACTTACTCATCTTCTTGCCGTGCTTATCCAGGGTAAATCCTTGGGAAATGACGGCCTTGTAAGGAGCCTGGCCGGAGCAGACCACGCTGGTGATCAGACTGGAGTTGAACCAGCCACGGTACTGGTCGGACCCTTCCAGGTACATGTCGGCCGGGTAGGTCAGGTAGTCCCGCTCGGCTAAGACACCCTGGTGGGAAGAACCGGAGTCGAACCAGACGTCCATGATGTCGGTTTCCTTGGTGAACTTGCCGTGAGGTGAATGCTCGTTGGTGTAGCCTTCCGGCAGGAGATCCTTAGCGTCACGGTCGAACCAGACGTTGGAGCCGTACTTGGCGAAGAGATCGGCGACGTGGTTGATCGTTTCTTCCTCCATGATCGGGGTGCCATCTTCGGCGTAGAAGATCGGCAGCGGCACGCCCCAGACCCGCTGACGGGAGATAACCCAGTCGCCACGGTCCTTGATCATGTTGCGCAGGCGAACCTTCCCCCATGATGGGTGGTATTCAACCTTTTCCAGGGCGTCCAGGATGTCCTGGCGCATCTTTTCGATGGAAACGAACCACTGGTCGGTGGCCCGGAAGATGATCGGCTTCTTGGTCCGCCAGTCAAATGGATAGGAGTGCTTCAGCGGTTCCTGCAGGAGGAGCGCACCGGATTCTTCCAGCTTCTTCAAGGAGATGTCATCGGCATCCTGGTAGAAGACGCCATCGAAGTCGGGGCCGTTTTCCTTGGTCAGGACCCCCTGGGCGGTAATTGGTGCCAAGATTGGCAGGTGGTACTTGATCCCAAAGTGGTAGTCGTCGTCACCATAGCCCGGGGCGGTGTGGACCATCCCGGTACCGGCATCGGCAGTAACGTAGTCGGCCGTCCCGACGAGGATGTCGCGGTCCAGGTACGGGTGCTTGGTGGTCATGCCTTCCATGTCGGCCCCGCTCAGGTGGGAAACAACCTCGTAGTCTTCCCAGCCGAACTTTTCGGCAACGGATTCGAGCAGGTCGGTTGCCAGGACAAACTTCCGGTCATCACCGGCTGGCTTGACCACGGAGTAATCAAACTTGGCGTTGACCGCCACGGCCTCGGAAGCCGGAACGGTCCATGGGGTGGTGGTCCAGGCAACCAGGTAGGTGTTGTCGTCCAAGATCCCCTTGCCGTCCTTGATCTGTTCGGCGAAGAAGGCCGTCTTGGCAACGACGTCGTGGTATTCAACCTCGGCTTCGGCCAGGGCGGATTCGGAGGACCATGACCAGTAAACTGGCTTCTTGGCCTGGTAGAGCAGCCCCTTCTTGGCAAATTCGCCGAAGACTCGGATCTGGGCGGCTTCAAATTCCTTGGCCAGCGTCAGGTACGGGTGGTCCCAGTCACCGCTGACCCCAAGGCGCTTGAAGTCGGTCCGCTGCTTGTCAACCTGTTCCAAGGCGTACTTGCGGCAGAGGTCACGGAACTCACTGGTCGACATCTTCTTGCGGTCGTAGCCGGCCTTGGTCAGCTGGTGTTCAATCGGCAGACCATGGGTATCCCAGCCCGGAACGTACGGTGCCCGGTAGCCGGTCATCGACTTGTAGCGGACGATGAAGTCCTTGGAAATCTTGTTCATGGCGTGGCCAATGTGAATGTTCCCGTTGGCGTACGGAGGGCCATCGTGGAGCACGAAGGTTGGCTTGCCCTCATTTAATTTTTGTCGCAGTTGATAAACCTTGTTTTCTTCCCAAAGCTGTTCGCGTTGGGCCTCGGTGACCGGCAGCTTCCCACGCATGGGGAACTTGGTCCGACCGATGTTAAGCGTGTCTTTAACCCGCATCACAATTACCCCTTTCAGTTATGCATCTACTTGCTCCAATAAAAAAAGCCCCATCCCGCATGGGACGAAGCTATTCGTGGTACCACCCAAATTCAAGGTCCAAAAGACCTCCTCAGGCATTGGTTAACGGTAATGAACCGAACCAGCCTACTGAATTTAAGCTGGTCACTCGGAGCCGATCAGAGAAGATCCCTGAATGCCGGCCTCACACCACCTGCCGGCTCGCTGAATCATTAGGACCTTCTCAATTCTCCTCAACGTTTTATTAGAGCACTATAGTTCAGATCTGGACTTAGTTGTTGTTGGAATCGTCGTCTGGGAAGACAACGACCGTCTGCCCGGAGTCGGCGTTGGACGGATCCACTGCCGGTTCCACGGAGCCTGGCGTCGTGGAATCAGCCGGCTCCGAAGCGGGCATCTCGACTGCCGGCTGGTCGGGACCAGCGGCATTCTGGGCCGCAGCACTGAAGTCACCATCTGAAGTGATTGATGATGATTCTACACTGTCATTCGAATGGTTGTCAACCCTTGCTCCCAGGATCTTTTGGATTTCGTCGTACTTGTCGCTGCTGTCGGTGGCCAGCAGCTTGTCCCATTCGTCACTCTTGACAACTTCCAGCTGGGATTCGAGCATCACTTGCAGGCGCTGACGGAAGATCCGGGTCTGCTTCTTCAGGTCGTTGGTCTCGGTGGTCAGCTTCCGGGTGTCCTCGGCGCTCGTTTCGATCACCTGGTTGGACTTCTCGTTGGCCTCGGAGACGATGTCGGTGGCCTGCTTCTGGGCCTCGCGGATCATGATGTCGGCCTCGCGCTTGGCGTTGGTCTTGACCTTGTCGGCGGCCTCCTGGGCTACCAGGATGGACTTGTTCAAGGAGTCCTTCAGCTCGGTGAAGTACTTCAGCTTGCCCTCGTCGGCCTTGATGTTTTCCTTCAGGGCGTGGTTTTCCTCAGTCAGTTCCTGAACGGTCTGGGAAACCTCCTGGATGAACTTGCGGACCTCGTCCTGATTGTAGCCCCGCATCTTCGTTGAGAATTCCTGATTATTGATTTGCTCGATTGTTAATCCCATTGTGTCTTCCTCCAATTAAATCCTATGCCCGCACGACGGACATCTTCACCATGTTTTTCTGTTTGCGCGTTTTGCCACCAACCGCGTCGATCCGCAATCTACCGGCGTGCCGGACCGAGAGCAGGTCGTGTTCGACAATCGGGTAGTCCGGCCGGGTCGTTTCTTCCCAATTCAGCCGTACCAGACCACGTTCGATCAACTGCTTGGCCCGGTTGCGTGAATAGTTGAAGCCGGCCGCCACCACGCTGTCGAGGCGCATTGACGTCACGGTCGTCGTCAGCTCCTCCCAGTCCTCGACCGGGGTCAGTGCCTGATCAACCGCCAGCCACTTGACCTTGACCTTACCGACGTGGTTGACGTTCTGATGCAGGAAGCGGGCCATCTCGCTGGTCACCACCACCTGCCAGTGCGTGCCGTCGGTTAAAATATCGCCAAAGGCCTCCCGGGCCATTCCTTCGCCCAAGAGGGTCCCCATGATCTGCCGGTGGTGGAGTTCGGCAAACTTGGTCGGGTAGTCAACCGCTAGCACCTGCAGGTCAAAGTCCGCCGGCTGGGGTTGGTAGTAGTTGGGATAAAAGAGCAGCCGCTGCATCTCGGCTCCCGGCCAGCCCCCGTCACTGGCAGCCTTGATCTCATCCGACCGGTTGGCCAGGGTCTGGGCAATGTAGCGTTGCCGGGGATTCAAAAATGACGTTAAGACCGGCCGGTACTGGGCCGTCGCCGTGGCAATCCAGTCGTTGATCTGGTCAATCAGCGGCGCCTCATCCGGCCGGAAATGCTGTTTAATGTTTTGATCATCCATAGTCATTACTCGCTTACAAGAGACGGCTCAAGAAGGTCAGGCCGTCCTGAACCAAATATAAAACGATAATTGCAACAACGGGTGAAAAGCTGATCCCGCCCAGCGGTGGAATGAAGTCAAACCAGCGCATGTAGGGTTCTACCAGGCGGTCAACAATTTCGCCCAGCCGGGTCCCCCGGGCATTGGGGAACCATGATAAGAGGCACCAGACGACGATCACCATGATGTAGGCGTTGATCAGCCAGTCCAGGCACCAGATAATGTATCCAAGCATCGCGATCCCCCTAGTTGTTGGTCAGGCTCGTGCCGTCCATCTTCAGCCCGGCACTGAGATCACCAGACACCTCGTAATTCTTCGGCGTGCACAGGAAAATCTCCTTGCCGATCCGCTTGATGTCCCCGTCGATTGCGAAGGTGGCCCCGTTCAAGAAGTCCACCACCCGCTTGGCGTTGCGGTCGTCCATCTGGGTAAAGTTGACGATGACCGCCTGGCCCTTCAAAAGCTGGGTGGCAATCTGCTTGACGTCGGCATAGAGACGCGGTTCATAGAGGGCGATCCGGCTCATCCGGTCGCCCCGAGCCCGCTTGGCCTGGCTAAAGGAAACCACGTTGTCGTCACGACTCGGTTCACTTGCCTGGTCCTCTTGGTAGTACTCGTCGGCGGCGGTGTCGTCACCGAAGAGGCTCTTAAAAATACCTGCCATTATGATTCCTCCTTCTACTGCAAAATATACGAAAAAGGGCGTCGTTTAACATCCATTAAACCGCCCCACGATTTCATTATTTACGCCGGTTCTTGAAGAACGGTGGCGTTGACAGGTTCGTGTCATCATCACCGTCGTCGGAATTAGCCGTATCATCGTTGAAGACGTTAAATTCCGGCTTGTCGACGTGTGAAAATTGGTTGTGATCTGCCGCACCGGCCTTGTCGTCCGTGGTGTCAGCAGTCGGGTCGTTCCAGCCGTCAAACGGATCCGCTGGCTTTTGTGATTCAGCGGCCGATGGTTGAGCTGCTGGCTGGGTCTGTTGGGCCTGAGGTGCAGCCTGCCGGGCTGGGGCCGGGTTGTTGGCCTTGGTCTTGTCGATTCCGGTGGCGATTACGGTAACCCGAACGCCGTCACCCATCTTCTCGTTCAGAGACATCCCAAAGGCAATGTCGACGTCCGTGCCGGCAGCCTGACGAATAACGTCCGAGGCCTCCTGGGCTTCAAACATCGACAGGTCCTTGCCACCGGTGATGTCCATCAGAACGTGCTGAGCCCCGTTAATGGAAACTTCCAGCAGTGGTGAGGAGATGGCCTTCTTGGTGGCCTCCGTGGCCCGGTTTTCGCCGGTAGCGGAACCGACACCCATCAGGGCGGCACCCTGGTTGGACATCAGGGTCTTGATGTCGGCAAAGTCCAGGTTGATGTAACCTGGGGTCACGATCAGGTCGGAAATCCCCTGAACACCCTGGCGCAGAACGTTGTCGGCCTCCTTGAAGGCTTCCATCATCGGCGTCTTCTTGTCAATCATTTCCAGCAGGCGGTTGTTGGCAACGATGATCAAGGTGTCCACGTTGGCCTTCAGGTTGTCCAGACCCTCGGTGGCGTACTTGGAACGCCGGGGACCCTCAAAGGAGAACGGCCGGGTAACGACACCGACGGTCAGGGCACCGCTATCCTTGGCAATCTTGGCAATTACCGGAGCGGCACCGGTCCCGGTACCACCACCCATGCCGGCGGTGATGAAGACCATGTCCGCACCCTCTAAGGCCTTTTGGATCTGCTCTTCGCTTTCTTCGGCCGCCTTGTTGCCGACTTCCGGATTGGAACCCGCGCCCAGTCCCTTGGTCAGCTTAGGGCCTAATTGAATCTTCGTTGGTGCCTGGGAAGCGTTCAGTGCCTGGAGGTCGGTGTTGGCAACGATAAAGTCAACCCCCTGCACCTTCTCGGTAATCATCCGGTTGACGGCGTTGCCACCACCGCCACCGACGCCGATTACCTTGATGCGCGCGCCAGCGAATTCATTTTCCATTGTTTGTGTTTCATTGTCCATACAGCTGTTCCTCCGTGAAAATTAGTCGAATAAATTATTCAGCATGCTTCTGAAGCGATTGCCGATTGAGTGTTCACTGGTCTTCTTAGGCCGTGAGCGCTTGGCCGGTGCCGGGCGGCTCTTGGTCTCCCGCTGTTCCGGCTGGCTCCACTGGGTGACCCGTGGCTGACTGCTGGCCTGCTGGCTTTCCTGTGGCCGGCTGATGATGTCGGTCTGCTGCAGGGTCTGCTTGACGAGCCGGTCAACGTCCGTCAGGCGGCTCTCGTAGGTGGCCAGGGCGATTGCCAGCGAGTAGCTCGGGTGGCGAACCCCCATCTGATTAGAGTAGTTCACCTTGACGTTGCCACTGAAGTACTGGCCCGCGAGCTCCGCTACCCCTGGCAGGGCGGCCGTCCCACCGATCAGGACGACCCCACCCGGCAGTTTGGGCGCGTGGATGGCCCGCAGCCGATCGCGACTGCGCTGGAAGATCTGCCGCATCCGGGCTTCGATGATCTCGGCCAGGTAGGTTTCGGCAAACTGAACCGGTGTGTTCTTGCCAACGACGGGAACATCAACCTGGGCGTCCGCATGGGCGAGTGAGCTCATGGCATAGCCGTGGTCAAGCTTCAGCTGCTCGGCGTTCTTCAGTGAGGTGTTTAGGACCGTCGAGATGTCGCGGGTCACGAACTGGCCACCCTCGGGATCGACGAAGGTGTACTTCAACTGGTGGTCGTGGACGATGCTGGTCGTCGTCTGGCCACCACCGAGGTCAATTACCACGGTCCCGAAGTCCTGCTCGCCGTCGTTTAAGAGGTTAAAGTCGGTGGCGATCGGGGCAATCACGAGGTCGCGAATGCCATAGCCCGCCTGAGAAACGGCCTTTTTGGTATTGTGAATAATAGTCTTAGGTCCGGTGTAAAGGGTCCCCTTCATCTCGAGACGCACCCCGACCATCCCCCGCGGATCCTTGATGCCGTTGAAGCCATCAACGGTAAATTCGGTCGGCACGAGGTCCATGATCTCACGCTCCGGAGCGATGTTCTGGGTCAGGGTCTCCCTGGCAACGTCGATCACGTCTCGGTCGGTAATCTCGCGGGACTGGTTCTGCGACGCAATCGTCACGGAGCCGTGGACGCGCTGCATCTGGAGATAGTTGGCTGGCAGGCCAACGATCACATCTTTAATATCGATATTGGACTTTTCCTCGGCACGCTTGACAGCTTGAGAAATCGCACGAGCGGTCTTGTCAATATCAACAATAATGCCACGACTTAAACCGGCTGAGGAGACAACGCCTACGCCAATGACTTTCAACTGCCCTTTTACATTTTCACAGACCATTGCTTTGATCGAGGTGGTTCCAATATCTAATCCAACATAAGTTTCTGAATTATTCATCTGGTCGGAACCCTCCTAAAACTATTTAAAATAAGTTTTTTCGTAATTGAAAATTTGCCTCTTAAAGATTTTACCACAGTTAAACACCCTCGAAAAAGGGTTCCTGTAAGCTTTTGCAAAATATTATTTATCTTGTGAGCCATAATCGTACGAGTATGCGCCCACTTGGAGATCAATCACGCCACTATTCTTCATGTTGGCGACGATGGCCGGATAGTAGGCCATCTTCTTGCCAACCGTGTGCGCGTTTGCCAGAACGGTGTTGCCGTCGCGCATGTAGAGCACCACCCGATTTGGCATCTGCTTCGTCGGACTGTAGGTGACCGTCGAGATCCCGTCGCGCACCGCCGGCTTCAGCTTGCCGGTCTGGCGGGCGACCTCCTTGAGCAGCGCCCGGTGCTTGTTAAAGCCCTGGTAGCTGATCCCACCAGCCGGGTTGGCACTTGCCTGAAGATGCCCGTTGGCCAGGACGGCGTAACGCTGCTTGCCCAGGGTGGTGGTCCCCAGCAGGGCGTTTTCCTTGATGGTCAATCGAACGCTCTGCGGACCGGTCACCCTAATCCGAATGCTGGCGATCCGCGGCTGCTTGAAGCGGGCCGTGCGACAAATGCTGCGCTGGTGCAGCCAGACTCCCCAGATAAAGCGGCCGGGGTGAACGCTGGTGGCGCGCTCGACCTGGGAGACCGGCAGCTGCTTGTTGCCGGTCACGGTGACGGTTTTGACCTTGCTGAGGGGAGAAATAATGTAGATCATCAATAGCAGCACCAGCCCAAAAAAGGCCACGAGCTTGAGAACCCGCTCGCCGTTGGTCTTGTAGTGGTGCCAACGCAATTTAGGCAGGCGGTGCGAGATGTGCTGGCTCCGGTCGGCCGCACTCTTCTGGGCCTTCTGCCGGGCCTGGGCGCTACGCTTCTCAAGGTCAGCCAAGCGCTGGGCATACTGTTGATGTTCTGAAACGTAGCGATCGCGCGCCATTCATTCTCGCCCCCTTCTCGTGCTTAGTGGTGTTCGTCGATGGCCTTGTGGAGCACCTTGATCAAGCGATCCGCCGCGTCCGGCCGGCCCATCTTCTTGGAGGCCGCCGACATTTCGGCCCGCAGGTCATCGTTTTCCATGATCCGGTCCGCCTGCAAGAGCAGCGACCGGGCGTCCAATTGATCCTCGGTGATCATCGCCGCGGCGTTGTTCTTGACCAGCGCCTGGGCGTTCTTCACCTGGTGGTTGGCCGTCACGTACGGACTCGGGATCAGGATCGTCGGTACCCCGAGCGCGGTCACCTCCGCGATCGTGGTGGCACCGGCCCGGGAGACCAGCGCCGCCACCCGCGGCATCTTGGCGGGCATGTCTTTGATGTACGGAACCACCTTCACGTTGGCACCGATCTTGACGCCTTTCAGCTGCTTTTGCACCGCTGCGTAACGCTTCTGACCGGTCGCAAAGATGACTTGGTAGGGACGCTTGTTGAATTCGGGGATCGCGTCAACGACCGTCTTATTGATCTTCGGTGCCCCCTGGCTGCCGCCGAAAATCATCATCGTCGGCACGTCATCCTTCAGGCCGTAGCTGGTCCAGGAGAAATCACTGTTGGCCTGGGCCGCCACCTGCTGGGCCCGCGGATTGCCAACCATGGTAACCTTCTCGGCCGGAAACTGGCTGCGGGCCGCCTCAAAGGCGATCGCAATTTGGTCAACGTAGCGGCTTAAGAACTTGTTCGTCACCCCGACCACGCTGTTCTGTTCGTGGATCACCGTTGGGACGTGGTGCTTGGCCGCCGCGTACAGGACCGCACCGGAGACATAGCCCCCGGTACCGAGGACGACATCCGGCTTGAAGTCCCGGATAATCTTCTTGGCGTGGTGGACCGAATTCAAGAAGAGGTAGATCGTCTTCAGATTGTCCAGGGACAGGGAACGCTTAAAGCCCTGCATGTGCATGGTCTCTAATTTAATGCCGGCGTCCGGCACGATCTTGTTTTCCAGTCCCCGGGTCGTGCCGACGTAGAGAACCTCGGTGTCCGGTTCAACCTGCTTGAGTCGTTCGATGAGGGCCAGTGCCGGGTAGATGTGTCCCCCGGTACCGCCACCAGATACTAATAACCGCATTTAATTCCCTTCCTTTTGTCCAGTTAGCTTTTCAACCGCTTCAATGAACTTGTCGCCCCGGACCTCGAAGCTTGGGAATTGGTCCCAGCTGGCGTTGGCCGGCGACAGGAGGATGACGTCCCCCGGCGCGCTGACCTTCCAGGCCTCCGGAACGGCCGTAATGGCATTTTCACTTTCGATGATCATCGGGATCCCGGCCTGCTGGGCCGCATCCTTCATCTTGTCCTTGCACTGGCCAAAGACGATGATCGCCTTGACGTGCTTCTTGAAGTACGGTACCAGGCGCTCAAAGGTGTAGCCCCGGTCCAGGCCCCCAGCCAGCAGGATTACCGGCTGGGTGAAGCCCGCCAACGCCACCTCGGTCGCCTCGATGTCGGTCGACTTCGAGTCGTTGTAGAAACGCCGCCCCTGGTAGTCCATGACGTACTGCAGACGGTGACGAACCCCGCTGAAGGTCGTCAGGACGCTGACGATGGCGTCATTGTCCACTCCGCTCAGCTTAGCCGCCGCGATGGCCGCCAGGGCGTTTTCGACGTTCTGGGGGCCGATCAGGCGGATATCCTTAGCCGCCATGATCTGCTCACCGCGCCAGTAAATCTGGCCGTCTTCCTCGTAGGCCCCGTCATGGCTCTTGCCCAGGCGGGAGAACGGGACGATCGTGGCCCGGGAGCGCCGGGCGATCTCTTGCCACTCCTCCTTGTCCCAGTTCATGATCAGGTAATCATCCGGCGTCTGGTTGCGGGTGATGTTGAGTTTGGCATTGATGTAGTTTTCCCGGGTCTTGTGGTAGTCCAGGTGGTTCGAGAAGATGTTGGTGATGATCGCAATGTGAGGATGAATTGTCGGGCAGCCCAGGAGCTGGAAGCTGGATAATTCGGTCACCAGGGTATCATCGGCGCCGAGGCCCTCGGCAACCTTGGTGAAGGACACCCCGATGTTGCCGGCGTACTTGACCTGGTGAGTTGACCCCTTGGCCAGCATCAGCTGGGTCAAAGTCGTCGTGGTGGTCTTGCCGTTGCTCCCGGTCACGCTGACCAGGTGGCCGTCAAAGATCTCGGCCCCCAGTTCCGCTTCGGTGATGATCGGCGTCTTTTGGGCCACAAACTTGGCAACCAGCGGGTTATCGTAGGGAATCCCCGGGTTCTTGACGACGACGTCAAAGCCTTCGTCGGCCAGGCTCAGCGGGTTGGAACCCGTGATGACCTTGATTCCATCGTTCTCTAAGTCCTGGACGACGGCCGGGTCCTTTGGCGTCTTCATATCGTTGGCGGTCACCTGGGCCCCCAGCTTCACCAGGAGATGGGCGGCGTTCAGGCCGCTGATCCCGAAACCAATCACCAGTGCCTTTTTGCCCTGGTACGTATCAATCTGCTTCATAATTCTTGCTTCCTCACTTTATGATTTTTAACCAACCAACAAAATCCAACTGACGGCGATCACGGCACCGATCAGGCCGACGATCCAGAAGACAATGTCGATCTTCCATTCGCTCCAGCCACACATTTCGAAGTGGTGGTGAATCGGCGTCATCTTGAAGATTCGCTTCCCGGTCAGCTTAAACGAGGCCACCTGCAAGATGACGCTGGCCGTCTCGCAAACGTAGACGATCCCGACAACTAAAAGCGACCATTCGTGGTGGAGCAGGAGCGAAACCGCCGCCAGCGATGCCCCGATGGCCAGCGAGCCCATGTCCCCCATGAAGATCTTGGCCGGCTTGTGGTTGTAAGGGAAAAAGCCGATCAGAGTCCCGATCATTGCCAGACAGAAGAGGGCGATCTCGGCGTAGCCCGGCTGGCTGATGTTCACCAGGGCCACGATCAGGTAGGCGATAAAGGAAATGATTGACAGACCGCTGACCAGGCCGTCCAGACCATCCGTCAGGTTTACCGCGTTGGAGAAACCGACCATCCAGAAGATGATGAAGAGGCCGTACCACCAGCCGGCCTGAGTGGTCCCAAAGCCCATCTGGAAGCCCTCGTGCTGGTAGATGGCGGTGAAGACCATCGCCGCGATCACCTGGGCCAGGGCCTTTTGCCAGGCCTTGAAACCCTCGTTTTGGTGGTGGAAGATCTTGATGCTGTCATCCCACATCCCGATCAGGCCGTAGACCACCAGGATGAAGAGCAGTGCCCACAGGGTGTTGGAAATCAATCCCCGCCAGGCTGCCACCCAGAGAATGGTGACGACGGCTGAGAAGATGAAGAGCAAGCCCCCCATGGTCGGCGTCCCGGCCTTTTTGGCGTGCCAGGTCGGTCCTTCCTTGCGGATCTGCTGGCCTTCTTTCTTGGCGCGAAAGTAGCGAATCAAGTATGGCATCAACAGGAAGGTGATCAGGAATGCACTGATCACCGTCAAGATAGCGGTCAATATGTTCATGGTATTCTCTTACTCCTTTGGTTTGTATTTAACGGTCAAGGTTGTCTGGGCCTTCACCTGGGTGTTGGCGGCAATGCTCTGGGAAACCAGGTAGCCGCTCCCCTCTTCTTTCAATTTCAGGTGCAGCATGGCTGCTAGCTGCTCCACGTCCGCCGAGCTCCAGCCGCTCATGTCCGGCAGCTGGACGGTCCCCCCGGTCGTCAGGATGACCCGTTGGTTGATCAGGGCCTGCTGACCGGCTGGAATCGACTGCTTGCGAATCGTCTTGCCGCTGCCGAGTACGACGGCCTGCAGGTGCTTTTGGCCCAGCTTGGTCGTCGCCTGCTGGCTGCTTTGGCCCACCAGGTTCGGCACATTGACCATGCTGTGCTTGGCAGACTTGGTCGTGCTCTGGCGGTTGAGCAGCATCTTCATCGTCGGGTTGAAGACCTCGGCGATTTGGTTAGCGGCCGGCGTGCTGATGTTTTGCGGCTGGCGCAGGGTGATGTAGATGATGTAGCGTGGGTGCTTGGCCGGCGCCATCCCCACCATCGAGTAGAGGTAGTTGGTGTCGCCCTTGCTGTAACCGTTGGCCCCACCGATCTGGGCGGTCCCGGTCTTGGCGGCGATCCGGTGCCCCTTGATCTGGTACATGTGGCCGAGGCCCTTTTCGTCGTAAACAACCCCCTCCATGTAGCCGAGGACCTGTTTGGCCGTCTTGGCCTTGATCGGCTTGCCGACCTGCTTGGGGTGGTTGCTCTTCACGGTCTTGCCCTTGCTGTTGACAACCTTGGAGACGAAGTAGGGCTTCATCATTTTACCGCGATTGGCGACGGCACTAAAGGCCTGCATCATCTGCAGTTCGTTGACGGTAATCCCCTGACCAAAGGCGGTGTTGGCCTGCTCCAGGGCTCCCTTGAACTGGGTGTAGCCGTTAACCTCGCTGCCCATCCCGTCGACGTTGACCTTCTTGAGGAGGCCGAAGCGCTTGATGTACTTGTACCAGGTGTCGGCCCCCATGTTCTGCTCGACGTGGGCAAAACCGACGTTACTGGAGAGGTCAAAGGCGTCCTTGTAGGTAATCGCACCCCAACCGCTGGACGACCAGTCGGTGATCTTGCCGCCGCCCAGCGACCAGGTCCCCGAGTTAAAGGTGTCGTTCGGGTTGAAATGGCCGGAGTCGATGGCCGCACTCAGGGCCAGAACCTTCATCGTCGAGCCGGGTTCGTAGGCGTCCTGAGCCAGCATGTTTCGCCAGACCGGGTTCTTCTTGGAACGCAGGGTCGGCCGTTGGGTGGCCGCGATGATCTTCCCGGTCTTGGCCTCCATGACCACCGCCGTCATCGCGTTGGCCTTGGAAGCCTTGAAGACCTTGTTGACCTTGGTCTCGATCAAGTGCTGGGTCTGGGGGTCAATTGTGGTGTGGACGTCGTCACCGTTGACCGCCGGCTTGACCGTTCCCTTGGAATTGGCCAGGCGGTAGCCGTAGACGTCCTGCTTATCCTGGCGAATCCCGTTGGTCCCGGTCAATTGCTTGTTGAAGTAGCCCTCCAGGCCGAGCTGACCCACCAGCTTGGTTGTCCCGTTATCCTCGGTCTTTGGGTTGGCCATCCCGATCAGCTGGGAGGCAAATTCGCCCTCCGGATACTGCCGGGCCGGGGTCGCCACGAAGTTGATCCCCGGGAGGTGGTAGCTCTTGATCTTCTGCATGGTGGCCACGGACAGGTTGCTCCCCGCCGTGCCAAATTCAACCTGGTAGGTCTGCCCATCGGTCGTCAGCGTTTTTTTAATCTTGCTGGCCGGCTCGTCAATGTAGCGGGCCAGAATCCTGGCAGTCTTCTTCTTGTTGGTGACGTAGAGCGGCTTCCCGGAGTTGGACCGCTGGTGATGGTCGACGATGGCGTAAAGCGTATAACGGCTGGTGTCGGTCGCCAGCTTGTTCCCCTCGCTGTCGTAGATCGTCCCCCGGCGGGCCTGAATGACCTGGCGCTGGGTGTAGGTCTGTTCGGCCTTGGAGCGCAGGTTAACGTGCTGGACATCCTTGTTGATTGCAATATACGCAAAACGAACGATAAACAAGGCGA
The DNA here is from genome assembly GCF_022482365.1 of Limosilactobacillus sp. Taxonomy (NCBI): domain Bacteria; kingdom Bacillati; phylum Bacillota; class Bacilli; order Lactobacillales; family Lactobacillaceae; genus Limosilactobacillus; species Limosilactobacillus sp. The sequence continues at coordinate 88,878 of NZ_JAKVPE010000001.1, read as the reverse complement.
ATAGGCTAACCGTGATCAGGAACAGCCATTTACCAAAGGTTCCCTGGTTCCTATTATTCCTCTTGTTTCTCGCTCGCTCTGGCTCTTTATTCATTATTGATTAATGTTCCTTACGTTTGAATTTCGATCCGACAAGCCATATTTGTGAGCGGCCGCCTTCAAGTGCGACTGGCTTGTCAATTCTGCGATTTCTTGTTGTGAGCTCGTATTCGCATTTTTGACCTTGCTGATCTGGCTCTGCAGGTCCTGCAAGTGGTGCTGCTGGTTGTTGATGGCAACCTTGGTCGAAAGCAAGGCGATCACGAGGCAGAGGGTCACAACCCCGCCGACAGTGACGAGCAGCCGCTCAAAAGGCGACCAGCCGACCGCGCGGGGATTGGCCGCGGGCCGCTGGACTGGTGTTTGCTTTATTTCCGGTTGCTCTTTTAACTCTCGTGCAGTGTTTGAAACCACTTTACTCACTCTTTCCTTACTTGACTTTTTCGATGATGCGCAGTTTAGCGCTGTGTGCCCGGTGATTGTTGGCTAATTCCTGAGCACTAGGAAGAATTGGCTTCTTATTGATTAACTTAAAGTGGGGCTCCATCCCCGCCGGAATGACCGGCAGCCCCTGGGGCAGGTCGGCGCTGATGGAAGACTGTTCCTTAAACATCGTCTTCACCAGTCGGTCTTCCAAGGACTGGAAGGTGATCACGCTGATCCGGCCGCCGACGTTTAAGAGCTCAAAGGCCTGCTCGAGTGACTCCTCCAGGGCCCCCAGCTCGTCATTGACGGCGATCCGGATTGCCTGGAAGCTCTTCTTGGCGGGGTGGCCACCGTGGCGACGGGCCGCCGCCGGGATGGCCTCCTTGATGACGTCGACCAGCTCGAAGGTGGTCCTAATTGGCCGCCGGGCGCGCCGTTGCTCGATCTTGCGGGCGATCTGCTTGGCAAAGTGCTCCTCACCGTAACGGTAGAGGATCCGTACCAGCTGCTCGTAGGACCAGTCGTTGACGACCTCCATGGCCGACAGTTCCTGATCCTGGTTCATCCGCATGTCCAACGGGGCGTCGAGCTTGTAGCTAAAGCCCCGGGCCGCATCGTCAAACTGGGGCGAGGAAACGCCGAGGTCGTAGACGATCCCGTCGATTTTTCTAACCCCCTGGTTCGCCAGGGCGGTCTTTAGGTGGCGGAAGTTGTCCTCGACCAGGGTTAATTTGCCCGCCTCCAGGGCAGCGTGCAGGTGCTCCTGATTGTACTTGATGGCGGTCTGGTCCTGGTCAAACGAATAAAGGTGGCCGCTAGTCAGCTGCTGCAAAATCTCACCAGAATGACCGCCACCACCCAGGGTTGCATCGACATAAGTGCCAGTTGGTTGCACATTTAAGCCCGCTACGGCTTCCTTCAACAGTACCGTTACGTGGTTAAACTCTGCCATCGACTTGCACTCCTTTTCCTAAAAATCAATGTTTAGCTCCTCGGCGATCTCGTCAAAGTTGGCGGCGGTATCGCTGTTGTATTCGTTCCACCGGTCGGCGTCCCAAATTTCCAGGCGGTTGGCCACCCCGATGATCATGCACTTCTTGCTCAAATGGGCGTAGGTGCAGAGGGGATCCGGGATGTTGACCCGGCCCTGGCGATCAAAGGAGCAGGCGCTGGCCGCCGAATACAGGAAGCGGACAAAGGCCCGCGCGTCCCGCTTCGTCAGTGGCAGCGACTGCAGCTTTTCGTTGAGGCGCTCCCACTCGTCCTGCGGGTAGCCAAACAAACAGCCATCCAGGCCCCGGGTCAAAACAAACTCGGCACCCAGCTGGTCGCGAAACTTGGCGGGGATAATCAGTCGGCGCTTGGAATCCAGTGAATGTTGAAATTCCCCCATTAACAAGTGCTGACGCCTCCCCTTGCCACTTCATAGGACCAGTCTACCACAATCCCCCACTTCTCACCACGGTATTTCCAAACTTTTTTAGACACAAAAACGGGCGTTCCCAAAACAATTCGGGACCACCCGTCAATTCATTTATTAGACGATTAATGGTATAAACGTCTCACACCAGCGGCAAGCCGTTGCAAAAGAGCGAGCCGGCAAAAACGACCAGCGCGTAAAAAAGGGAAAGGCGCCAGAAGACCGGCCAGTAACGGCGATAAAGGAACTCGTGATTGTGCACCGACTGGAGGGCGATCAGGGCCAGGGCCCAAATCATCCAGAGGGCGATCGGGTAGGCCACCCAGTAAACGTCCAGGTTCCAGAGGATTAGGAGCCAGAGCACGAGCGTCCAGACCACCCGCAGCCAGCGCCGACGCCTGGACAGGCGGCGCCAGAGGACGGTCAGCACCCACAAAATGATCACAATTAACAGTTCAATTAATAATTGGCGAAAATCAATCAACATCGCGCTACCCCTTTTATGCCTAGTCATTTCCTGCTAGAATTTTACCATAAGTTGGGCCTGACGTTTGAAAAACAACCAGTAAATGCGTTACACTACTAGAAGTTCATGATCGTGAAAGGCGGTTAAGTTAATGCAACGGAAAAAGAAAACACGTTTCCAAAAAATTACGATGGTCGCAATTTGGCTGATGCTGATTGCCATGCTGGGGTCTTTAATCTTCGGTGCCGTCGCATCACTGAATCTGATTTAAGTTTATTTTGTATCCAAAAAGGGGACTGGCAATTCGCCAGTCCCCTTTTATTATTCTTCTGACGATGGTTGGTCCGGCTTCTTGTAGACCTCGCGCGGCTTGGAGCCATTGGCCGGGCTGATGTAGCCCCGCTGCTCCAGGTCGTCGATGATCCGCGCCGCCCGGTTGTAGCCAATCCGAAAGCGCCGCTGGATCATCGAGGTCGAGGCCCGCTGTTCCTGGGCCACGAATTCGAGGGCCTGGGGGAAGAGCTCGTCTTCGTCCTCCTGCTCCTCTTCCTGGGCCAGTTCGGCGTCGCTCACGACCATCTGTGAATCGTACTCGGGCTGCCGCTCATCCTTGATGAAGGAAACCACGGCTTCAACATCCTGGTCGGAGATGAAGGCCCCCTGGACCCGGACCGGCTTGTTCTGGTCGATCGGTTCAAAGAGCATGTCCCCGCGGCCGAGCAGCTTTTCCGCCCCGTTCGTGTCGATGATCGTCCGCGAATCGACCCCGCTGGAAACCGCGAAGGCAATCCGGGACGGGACGTTGGCCTTGATCAGCCCGGTGATGACGTCCACCGACGGCCGCTGGGTAGCCAGGATCATGTGGATCCCGGCGGCCCGCCCCATCTGGGCAATCCGCACGATGGCGTCCTCGACGTCGCTGGAGACGGTCATCATCAGGTCGGCCAGTTCGTCGACCACGACCAGGACCAGCGGCAGGGCCGGCTGCTGGTCGTCCGGGTGGGCCGCGTTTTGCTTTTGCACCAGTTGGTTATAGCCCTTGAGGTTGCGGACGCCAAACTTGGCGAAGAGCTCATAGCGCCGCTCCATCTCCGCAACCACCTTGCCCAGCGCCCGGGCTGCCTTCTTCGGCTCCGAGACGACCGGGCTGAGCAGGTGGGGAATGTCGTTGTAGACGCTGAGCTCGACCTTCTTCGGGTCGATCAGGAGCATCTTAACCTGGTGGGGCTTGGCCTTGAGGAGAATGCTGGTCAGAATGACGTTGATTGCCACCGACTTCCCGCTTCCGGTCGCCCCGGCAATCAGGAGGTGGGGCATCTTCGTCAGATCGGCCATCTCGACATCCCCGGTGACCGTCCGCCCAAGCGGCACGTCCATTGGGTTGTCGTCCTTGGGCGCCGCCTCGAACATGTCACGGAAGCCAACCGTGGCCACCTGCTGGTTCGGCACTTCGATCCCGATCAGCGACTTGCCGGGGATCGGGGCCTCGATCCGGATGTCCTTGGCGGCCAGGGCCAATGCCAGGTCGTCCGCCAGGTGGGTGATCCGGCTCACCTTGACCCCCACCGCGGGCCGCAACTCGTACTTAGTTACTGACGGCCCTAGGCTGACGTTCTCCACCGTCGCCTGGACGTTGAAGGACTGAAGGGTTTCTTGGAGAATCTTGGTGTTCTTCTTGATGTTCTTCAGATCGGCCTGCTGGTCGGTGGCCTGGACCTCACTCAGCAGGTCCAGGGGCGGCAGCTGGTAGTCTTCGTCGGCCTTGGCGGAACCACCCGTCATTGCCAGGGGCGGCTCGTCCTCATGCTCGGTCGCGTCCGCCGGTTCCTCGTGGTGGTTGGAGGCCACCGTGATCTTCGGCTCCACCGGCCGGGCTGGTGCCGGCTGTGGCGCCGGTTCTTCGGACTGGACGGCGGCGGAATCGTCACCCTCGTCCTGGCCCGCGAAGAAGTCGGTCACCGTCTTCTTCGCGGCAGTCGCGTGGGCCGCCGCGCTGGACAGGGGTGGCATTGTCACCCCGGGCTGGGCCGCCTTTTCCTTCAGCCGCTCACCGGCCTCCTTGCTCATGATCCCCAGCTTCTGGAGGAGCCGACCGCAGAGCTTCAGGAAGTCGCGCCACGGCAGGGCAAAGAAGATGATGACCCCGCAGATCATCAGGATCCAGGCAAAGACGGCGGTCCCCACCTGGTCGACCAGGGCGTCGCAGGCCGAGAAGAGGTAGGCCCCGAGCATCCCCCCACCGATCGGCAGGGTCGTGTCCCCGTTCAAGAGGGCCTTGCTGAGGTTGCTCCAGGTCACCACCGGGATCTTAGCGTGGACGTTGAGCTGGTCGACGAAGAGGACGTGCAGCCAGATCAAGAGGCCCAGGTAGCCGACGATGACGCCGACGATCCGCCGCGGGCTGAAGTGCAGCCAGCGGGCGTAGAGGGCAAAGCCGGCCCCGTAGAGCAGGACGATCAGCATCAAAATCGGGTAGCTGGCCCCCACCAGGAGCTTGAAGATCCCGGCGATGACGGCACCCAGGGCCCCCAGGTTGCAGAGGCCGACCAGCATCAGGAGGACCACGATGATCCCGACCAGGTTGTCAACCAGGCGGTGCTGGCTCTTCGGCGAACGGCTGGTCTGCCGACGCCGTTTCGATTTACGTTTTCGTTGTGCCATGCAGACCACCCTCCCCTACTTCAGCTTGTCAAAATGGTAGGTGTGAACCCGGGCCAGGTTGGGGAAGCTCTGTTGCCGCAGGGCCTCGTAGATCACGATGGCCGCGCTGTTGGAGAGGTTCAGTGCCCGGATGTTGTCATCGTTTTGCGGGATTCGGATGGCGTTGTCCGGGTAGCGCCGCATGAACTGCTCCGGCAGGCCGGTCGTCTCCTTGCCAAAGAGGAAGTAGTGATCCCCCGGGGTCGTGTAGTCGACGTCGGTGTAGTCGCGGCTGGCGAACTTGGAGACCAGGTAGAGCTTATTGATGTCCGGCACGCTGGCCACGAATTCCTGGAGGTCGTCGTGGTAGGTGATCTTGACCTTGTCCCAGTAGTCCAGTCCCGCCCGCTTCATGTGCTTGTCGTCGGTCGAAAAGCCCAGCGGTTTGATCAGGTGGAGCTCGGTGTTCGTCCCCGCGCAGGTCCGGGCGATGTTGCCCGTGTTAGCTGGGAAGAGCGGTTCAAATAGTACGATGTGATTAGTCATTCTCAATTTCTCCTCACAAATAAAAAAAGCAGGGTCTCGGTGTGGGCACGGCGAAACGCTGCTTTAATGAAGTACTCCTTAGCAACTACCAACGAATCTGTTCGATGTCAATTGCTAAACGATTTCTGATAGTACTTTAGCACCATTTCGTCGTTTGTGCAAACAATTTTACGAATTTTTTTGGGCAACCAACAAACTGACGTCGACCGTCACGGAATGCAGGGCGGCTAAGTCCCCGTCCGACAGGCGTTTAGCGCCCTTTCCCCAGTGCAGGGGCGTCATCTCCACCAGGGCCTGCTGGAGACCGTCCGGGATTGTGAACTGGTAGCGGACCCGCTCCAGGCTCGCCTGCGGGTAGTGCTTGAAGAAGAGCTCCCGGACCCGCGAATTGTCGTAGTGGGAGTGGTTGTCCGCGGTGCCATAGAGAAGGTGGCGCAGCTCAATCAGGTAGTCGCTGTTGGGGATCACCTTGAGCAGCGTCCCACCGGGGGCCAGGACCCGGTTGAACTCGGCATAGTCCGACGGCGAGAAGAGCTCCATCACCACGTCGAAGCTGTCGTCGTTAAAGGGCAGCTGGCGCAGGTCGGCCACGCAGAAGAAGGCGGCCAGGTCGAGCTGGGTCGCCAGGGTGATCCCGGCCTTAGAGATGTCAAAGCCGACCAGGCAGTCATCCTGCCCCGGCCGCTGCTGGGCCAGTTGAAGCAGGGGCGTCCCCTCCCCCGTGCCGACGTCCAGAATCCGCTGCGGGCGGGCCGGCAGGTGGGCCGCCATCGCCCGGACGATTGGCAAGAAAAGCCCCGCGGACAATAATTGCCGGCGGGCAACGAACATTTCCCGCCCGTACTCGGTGTCGGCCGCCCCATTCAGGAAATGCAGGTAGCCGTGTTTGTTGAAATCAATCCGGTGCCCGTTTTCACAGACGATCCCGGATTGATCGACTGTCTGGATCAGCCGGTGGCAGACCGGGCAGCGATAGAGGTCGCGGTGGGCGGCGACCAGTTGCCGTTTCTTTTCTACTTTTTTCACGTTAATTCTTCCTTTGTTTTAATATTTTATAGTTTACCACAACGAGAATTTTGCTATTATATAAGTAAGCATTTTCAAAGGGGGATTCCATAGTGGAAGAGAAATTTCTAATTGGAACGTATACGAAAAAGGATAGCAAGGGTGTCTACGCCGTCACCCTGGACGATGCGGCCGGCAAGCTGACCGACGTCAAGCTGGCGATCCCATCACAGAAGCCGGCCTACCTGCAGGTTGGTGATGATGACCTTGTCTTTGCCATCAAGCAGATCGACGACCAGGGTGGCGTGGCCTCCTACTCACTGAAGGACGACAACGCCAAGATGCTCTCCAAGGTCCTGGCAGCGGGTGCCCCACCGGCATACGTTGGCTTGGACCGTGACCGCCAACTGCTCTACAGTGCCAACTACCACACGGCCAAGGTTGACGTCTTCAAGATCAACGCCGACGGGACCCTGACCCAGACGGATTCCGTAACCCACCAGGGTGCCACCGGTCCGCGGCCGGAACAGGAAGCACCGCACGTTCACTACGCCGACCTGACGCCGGACAAGCGCCTGGTCGTCTGCGACCTGGGGATGGACCTGCTGGTGGTTTACGACGTTTCCGCTGACGGCAAGCTGACTGCCGTTTCCCGCTACAAGTGCGAGGACGGCTTCGGAACCCGTCACATTGCCTTCCACCCGAATGGCAAGTACGCCTACGTGCTGGGTGAACTCAGCAGCAAGCTCGAGGTCCTGAAGTACAACGCCGCCGATGCCAGCTTCACCCACGTCCAGACGATCAAGACCATCCCGGCCGACTGGACCGCCCACAACGGTGCTGCTGCCATCCGCTTCTCCCGTGACGGCAAGTTCATCTACACCTCCAACCGGGGCGAGAACACGATCGCCGTCTTCGCAGTTCAACCGGACTTCACCGTCAAGCACATCCAATCGATCTCCACTGAGGGTGACTTCCCACGGGACTTCAACCTCAGCCACGACGACGCCTACCTGCTGGCCTCCAACCAGAACAGCGACAACCTGACCCTCTACAAGCGGGACAGCGCCACTGGTAAGCTGACCATGCTTCAAAAGGACGTTGCCTGCCCAGAGCCGGTTTGCGTTCAGCTGTGGAAGTAATCATTTAAGTTAAAAGCAACGGGTGCTCATGAGAAATTCTCGTGAACACCCGTTTTGATTTTTAAAATATAGCATTTGGGACCCGATAAATCTGTGGATTTATCGGGGGTCAGATTGGGGATCCCCGCTATTTAGGAAAGCAATGCCGGATACATTAATCAAAACTTGAATAAAATCCGTGATTGCTTGGGGTAAATCCGCTAACTTCAAATCATCCCTTTTGATTTCTTTAGTATCTGTAATCGAACATTGATGGGCTCTGACAATTGAATTCAGAAGCTGGTAACGATTCGATTCCTGCCGGGAAACGTTGATCCCATTGGTCTCGAGATTCCAAATAGTATAGCCCTTGTCAGTAACAGAATATGTTCCGTGATCATCGGAAACAATCTCAAACAAGATGCCATCGTCAAAGGCGTCCGTAAATGGAGTAAGAACCTGAATTGTATGGCCGTCCACTCGCTTAAACTCTGTTTGTTCGCTTCCCCACTTTGCCCAGCGCTTATTAAGCTGGTCCAATTCTTTGTCCACAGTAAATGCATCCACCAAGATCACCTCTTTTTATTTGCTGACTAGTAAATACGGAAAAGAAACAAAATTATACGAAAAAATTATATCAAATATTGCCCATCATCAATCAGGAATTCCTTAAATAGTGGTAGAGCGAATTTAACCATTCCATAGCCCGCCGGCACGATGATTTGACTGTCAATTAACCGCCGCCGGTATACCCCCACGTAGCCTGGCTTCTTGTTGAGCTTAGCACCGAGGTAGGCAGCCGAAACGGGGTCTGTTGGCGCCTTCGCCATTACAATCACAAACTGCTGATCAACCGGCGACAGCTCCTCCAGCATTTTGCTATAAGCGTTTCGGCTCAATTGCGCCTGATACTCCGGCAGCACCGCATTGATCGTCTGCACTGTAATCCGTTTGTCAGGGCTTCGCCAAATTAAGTAGCCGAGCAGCTGGAAGGCATAGGCATACCCGTCTGCTAACTGCGCAATTCGTCGCACCACCATCGGATCAATCTCGGGATCACGTTTGCTTAATTCCCGCTGATACTGGGCACGAATGTCATAGTAGTCCAAAGGTGAAAGATTAATGCGCCCACTTCGCAAAAGAAAAGTTAACACATGGTTATTCTGCAGCTCTTGGACGTTTTTAGGCAGGCCGGTCATGATGATCGAGATTGGCAAGCCCTGGCTAATCATGACTTGATACACGGAAGCGAGTTCCACCATCCCCGGAACATCCTGGGCCTCATCAATCATTACTAGAAGCTTCTGCTGGTGTTGCTGCATGATTTTTAACATCTGGCTTAGCAGATACTGATAGTTGGCCGTTTGAGCATCCTTAATATCAAATTTAACACCCACCCCGCCAAAGTTGAGGTTAACCCCTGCAATCTCGCGAAAGAGCTTCTGCAATTTACCAGTGGTCTGCTGATATAGCATTTCGGTTAGCCGGCCAACCATATTTTCACCGATAATCAAATGAACCGTCGTCCACTGTGGGTCCTGGTCAATCCGACTGCCGACTGCGTTCATGAAGACCGTCTTTCCAACTCCCCGTGCTCCATAAATCAGCGTCGTTCGGTACGGGGTGGTAAGGCGCTTAATGTCCTCAACCAAACTACTTAAAATTTGGTCACGATTTAAAAGAACGGTCGGTTGCATCCCAAAGCTCGGATTAAAAGGATTGTCCATTATCCTCACTCCTTTTTATATCTTTGATTCTATTTTATATCTTTTTATATCTTCTTTCAATTTTTATATCTCTTTATATCTGCAAAATGAATCTTTACGAATTTACAGGCAAATAAAAAAAGCTGGTTAATTGCACCAGCCAAGCCAATATTGCAGTAATACAGTTTTGATAGGTCCTGTGGCCTCTATATAAAAGGGTTTTGATAGGCTCCCTAACCTTTATATAAAACAGTTTTGGTAGGTTCTGTGACCTTATCCTGCATACAAAATGTACTATAACTATCAACAAAATTCAATAATTTACTATCTATATCGATTATGGTAAGTACCACGTTATTTTGCCTAAATGATGCCCTGGCTGTGCATCAGCCGCAGGAATCCTGCTAACCTCATTTTATCATGAAAGCCTTTTATAAAATGAAAAGGCAACTATGAGATCAAGTCTCACAGCTGCCTCCCGCCATACTATCGTGCTTGCTCTAGATAATTCCATGCTTCCTTAGAAGAAAGATTGTACGTATCCATCAATTTATGAACAACCGTTTCGTCATCTAGCTTGAGGCCGATTAGGACTTTGGTTGTTCCAGTAATTCCTTTCTTAAGGCCAATTGCCTCACCATTCTTCAAGCCGATCGCTTGGCCTTCGTCGCGGCCTTCTTTCCGCGCATCCATCAAATCCAATTCGTATTTCATAAAGCTCTCCCGCCTTTCCGGATCGTGCTTAATTCGTTCCATCTTCTGGTAAATCCGTTCCGCTAATTCATCCTCCGGCGTCCGCTCGTTGTGCATCAGCCGCAAGAATCCTGCTAGCTTTATTTTACCACGAAAGTCTTTTGCCTTAGCGTTAAACACCACTAACCGCAAACCGACCCCAGCTAATAAGTCGGGTTCATCATCTTCTTTCAAGCTAAAACGATAACACATTTTCCCCCTTTCGTAATAATCAAAATCACAAAAGAAGACTATATAAATCGGGTTCACGTGTTCCTCGTCATATTCATCACCTGGCTTAAGCACATCCGCGTGATCCAGATAGTACTGCACCCGGAAAGGCAAGTTATGATTATTCTTCACCTGCATTTCCAGAATATAAATGCGTCCCTGATCGTCGCGCACAAAGACATCAAAGCGCGGCGACTTGACATCCAGCGAAGTGTTAACCTGTTTCTGCGTCGCCACTTGCTGAACTTGCTTGATCTTCAGCTCCGGGGAAATCCGCTGCAGCACTTCCAGGCAAATCTGTTCGTCCTCCATGACCATCCCAAACATCCGGTCATCCGCCAGCGTCAGCCGCTCCCATTTGGCCGCGGCGGCCTGCATCTCCTGTTCTCGATTGCTCATGACAGTCCCCCCAACTTCATAGTAAGCATACTATAACCACACGCCTATAATTTGTCTTTGGGACCCCGTATACTGAAGTTGTTCAGTAAGGAGGTCCTTTATCTATGGAAGAAAAGCATGAAATCATAACGCCAAAATTTACTACTAAAACCACTGCTTCCCCACAAGCACACCCTTTTCGAACACGTTTGGCAGCTCAGATTGAAAGCAATGGTGTTAAATTAACTGTCTTTAAGGGAGCCAGTTCCAACCTAGCGGTGGAACTAGCTAAAGTGATTGTCCGTTATGCTCGTTAATTGGTATGATCCCGATCATGTCTATATTGTTTGCGGAAAAACTGATTTAAGAAAAGGCATTGATGGCTTGGCAATGGTGATTGCCGAAAATTATGGAATCGAACTTTATAGTAATTCCCTATTTCTATTTTGCGGTTCACGTAATGATCGTTTCAAAGCACTCTTCTGGGACGGTGAAGGATTTATTCTGCTCTATAAGCGTTTCGAAAATGGTCGCTTGAAATGGCCACGAGTAAGCTCAGAAGCCCGATTACTTTCCACTAAACAGCTAAGGCGATTACTGAAAGGACTTAATCCATTTCCAACTCCGGGTGTCCATCAAGCTCAACCGGGGAGCCTATATTAGTACTGTTTAAAACGTTGTTCTTTTGATATAATAATAAAGAATTATTGGTCAAAAGGAGGTGACGTACTATGACGACTTCAGCTGATGAACGGATTGCGGAGCTTGAGAAGCAACTGCAAGCGGCCAATCAAAAGATTGCAAAATTGACTGCAATCATCAAACTGCAGCAAAACCAATTATATGGGAAAAAAACTGAAGTTTTTGAAACAATAACGAAGGGTCAGCAATCATTATTTAATGAAGAACAGCTTTCAGCAATGCAAGGCCAAGGTCAGAGCGTTACTGAGGTTATTACTGTTGACCGAAAGCAAGTGGTACGTCACCGCAAACCAAAGGTTAGCGGGAAGCGTGCCGCTTTTTTGGATAATTTACCACAAGTAAACGAAGTCTTACCGCTTGCGGACAAACGGTGTCCGTACTGCCACAAAGAGATGCATAAGATCAGTCAGCGTCTTTATAGTCGTGAGGCAACATTGAAGCCTGCGGAATTATATTGTCGAAATCTTTTTCAGGAAACATACAAATGTTTACAATGTCATCCAGAAGGCAAAGATGTCTTGGTTAATAGTGAAGCTCCCCGAACGCTTCTGCCACATAGCTATTTTTCAAGTAGTATTCTGGCTAAAGTGTGTGAGCTCAAATTTAACTTAGCATTGCCCTTTCATCGTCAGTTGAAGCTTTGGACTGAGTTGGGGTTCCCGGTTGACGATAAGTTAATTGCGAACAATGTGATTAAAGTCAGTGAGGTTTATTTACAACCACTCTATGAAAAATTAATCGAATTAATGCGGACCGAAAGGGTTATTCACATGGATGAAACTCCGATTTCGGTACTGGAGGAGCATAAAACTAACTGTTATTTTTGGGCGACCCGCACCGTTAAGGAATTTAGTCGCCATCACCTGACAGTTTTCCATTATTTTAATACGGTAGATTATAGAATGAAGTTAGCCACCCAGTTGGTGGTAAATAAAAAACGCCATTCGGCGTGACATCAGGTATCATATTAAGTGAACCAAACCTATATGAAAGGATGTCCGTCAAATGACGCACTTAAATGATACCATGTCTACTATTTTATTGACTACTCATAAAAAGAATGCTCATCTTACTAAAGAAGAACGTGTGATGATTGCGACTTTAAAGTCGCAAGGACTTTCCAATCGCGCAATTGGTCGCCAATTAGGAGTTAATCATCAAACAATTAATAACGAGCTCAACCGTGGTACGGTCCGCCAACTTCGTCGTCAAAAATCTAATGGTAAGATTTACGAATATTCTTACTACATCTATAGTTATGAAGCTGGTCAGGCCACATATCTTGAACATCACCGCCATTCTGGTCGTCGTCGCTTATATTATTCTTCAAAGCAATTTTTACGATTAGCTGATCAGCTAATGCTTGGTGAGTTTGACGACCACCATTACTCCCCACAAGCGGTTATTTATAAGGCTCGAGATTTAATGAATGATGGCACCCTGATCCCAAAGTCGGTTGTAACTTTATATCAATGGATTAATGAGGGTGTGCTTCGTACGTCCAATTTAGACCTCTTTGAAAAACCTAAACGTAAGCATCATCAAACTCATCCGCAAGCTAAAAGGTGCTTAGGGCCTAATATTGCTCAACGACCTCAAACTGCGGACCAACGGTCCGAAATTGGCCATTGGGAACTGGATACAGTTCAGGGACAGAAAAACGGTAATGACAGTGTTGTACTAGTAATGACTGATCGCCTTTCACGAGTTAATATCACGAGTAAAATTGCTGGTAAAACTGCGCATGCAGTAAATCAGTTCTTTATAAATTTGCGCCAGAAAATGGGCACAGATGCTTACTATCGCATTTTTAAGACAATAACCTCTGACAACGGTTCAGAATTTAGTGAGTTAACACAAGTTCACGATCATGTTTTCTATGCTGATCCGTATTCCCCTTGGGAACGTGGATCCAATGAGATCAATAACCGGTTTCTCCGCAAGGAGATTACCAAAGGTGAAGCTATAAATAACTATAGTAGTGCTCAGATCATAGCGACTAATGATTGGATGAATCACTATCCACGAGCTATGTTTAATGGACATTCGTCAATGGATATCTATCGTAAGGCCTTCTACCAAGAGATATCACAGCTCCATCAACCAATAATCAATTGGTCAGTATTATTTATTTGAGTCCAGTGGCTAACTTATTCTTGAAATTTAGGATTATTTTAATACTCGTTCTGGAAAAGCGATTGGCGAAATCATGGGAAGTGACTACGAAGGAATAATCGTCTGTGACGGCTATGGCGGTTATAGTGATAAGCTCTACCCAACCGCTAACTTCGGTACTTGCTTGGTTCATATCCGGCGGGAATTCACTAATATCATTAAGACGCTCGAACTAAAGAAAGCTAAGCATTCAGTAGCTCAACAGGCAGTAAATTTATTACGACCGATTTTCCATACGGAAAATCAGCTTGAATATCAGAACCCTGATGAAAAACTGAAGCAGCGTCAAGAGAAAATGCGGCCACTGATGGATAAGTTTTATGACTATATCAGTCACGTAATCAGCCCGATAGGAAAATTACGGAACGCCATCCAAAATGCCATCAACTTGCGGTCACGAGTTTACCGAATTTTTGAAAATGGCGAAGTACCGCTAACCAATAATCCGGTTGAACAAGCTATTCGACCATCAACCTTGATTCGCAAGAATAGCTTGTTTGCGAAAAGCATTCGCGGTGCCAAAGCAAGCGCAATTTACTACACAATCGTAAGCACAGCGAAACAAAATCATTTAAACATCTACAAATACTTTCAGTATCTGTTCGATTATTTACCTAACCGCAATGGGGAAGCCATTGAGGCTTATTTACCATGGGCAGAGCAAGTACAACAGGAATGTCATATCTAAGGAAAAAGGCTTGGGCCACTAATTTTGGTGGCTCAAGCCTTAATTTTTTCAATGCGTGTCGTTATTGGGTGCTTACAGTACAACAGGAGTGTCATATCTAAGGCAAAAAGGCTTGGGCCACTGATTTTGGTGGCTCAAGCCTTATCTTTTTCAATACGTATCGTTATTGGGTGCTTACACTTCATATTCGAAGGTTATTGCACCTCCTAATATATAAGTACGGAAGAAATCGCCAAACTCACGAAAAATTTCCCGGGAAATTTTTCACTGCCGCCCGCCGCCGTTTTCAATTCAATTTTCATCGCCCGTCGCAGGGCAAACGAAAAGACGTGAACTATCGAAATCGATAATTCACGCCTTCGTTTTTGCTATCGCAATCTGAAGCGATTGTTAATCAACAGATGAGTTGGTTTGATTAGTAGTTGCTCTTGTCGAGGAAGCTAATGCTACAAAACTAGCAGTTCCACTTACTGGCACAAGGGTAGCAGTAATGGTCAACGGCTTTGTACCCTGAAGCCCATCGCTAGGAAGGTTTGACTTATCAATAGTAGCCACCTCATAGCCCGATGGGGCATTACTTTGAACATTAGCGTCGCTTGCAAGATCCTTGAGTTGTGTAAGATACTGCACAGGAACGTTTGCAGTACTGAATTGGGTACCATTTAACGTGTAGATAATCTTATCATTAATGGTGTTCTGGCTGTAGCTAACATTCGTATCCTCAGTTGGGTTAGTAATTGTAGTCGGTAACGCAGACACTTGCGTCCAACCATCAATCGTTGGGGCAATTGGAGAAGCTGTGACCTTCGTTGGATCAGTCGGGTCATTGGTATAACTCCAGCTATGATCAGTTGCACTAGTAAGTCCCTGGGCTTGTTCGTAACCATAGACCGGCAGTCCATTAAGCTGCATCACTGGCACGTACTTACCAACCGCCTGGTAGGTGACCGTGATTGTCTTGCTCTTATCGCCCACGGCAACGCCGGAAACGGTCTTGCCGCCGTCCGTGCTGCCGTTATTGTCAACATTCGTGATTACATAGCCAGAAACCACCGGATTGTAAACCGTATTATAGGTGCTCTTGGCAGGTACCCATGCTGTGCTGGTATCTGTCTTAGTAACTTCATCAATTGTGTGCGTCCGGGAAATGTTAACATCCTCAACGCTATCTAATAATGTCTTATCTCCTGCACCGGTGTAGTGAACCTTTAAGGTCGCCGTTGCAGTTTCAACACTGGTCGAAGTCTGGTGATCAAACTTAATCGTATAAGTCTTACCATTCAGCACTTGGGCCATCCCAGTCGTCAACGGATTGGACGTAACCTTGTAGCCACTGGCTACCAGATCATCAATCACCTTGTTGACGTCTGTCAGATCAACTGACTGGGTGTACTTAGTCAGCTTCCCTGCCAGCTCGGCATGGATGGCCGTTCCGTCAGCATCCACAAACTTGTAGGAGTTCGTGTAGGAATTCAGCACATACTTGAAGGTAACATCGGCAGGTTGTTTGTTATTCGCCAGACCATCCTTAACCGTGACCAGCTGCTCCAAGGTGAGTGCTGGGGCGGCATCAGGGTTAGTGACCGTATAGCCATCATAGGCCTTAGCCGTAACCGAATCGATCTTCGTGTCATAAATAAAGTTGGTATCCTTGACGGGCTTGTTGGTAAATAGATCATAAGTTTCATCATAATGGAACTTATACGGCTGGTTGATTTGCAGCGTCGACCCGGATTGACCCTCCAACGAATTGAACACATGCCGTGCTGCTTGCTGTGTTGGGTGCTGAGTCATCGTCTTATGGTGAACAAGAACCTTCACAGTTTGATTCGAATCGGCACTAAAGGTGTAGCCTTTGTCCAACTCTGTCTGTGAAGCCGAGTCAATGCTCAGATTCTCATAGTGAGCAATCTTTTGCAGGGTCGTCTGATAGTTGTTGTTCAGGTTCTCCTTGCTCATGGTCGTGCTCGTGTTGCCGTTAATGATCATCGAGTCTAGAACTTTGTTGCTATCATCGGCGTCGACAATCTCTAACGTTAAGCTACACGCGTTCGCCTTATAGGTCACCGTCTTGGTGATGTTAGTAGACGTTGGTGTAACCGTGGCACCCGTGACCGTCGTCTGATCAGCAGTGTAACCCGCAATCTCTGGCGAGGCTACATCGTCAAACGTCCTGCTTGCCGCGTCCCAATCGGATTCCGACCAAACCTTCTCTGAGCCGGTAACCGTTGGATCGTAGGTTATAGTCTTATTGAAGGTTACTGTCTTGGTGACTGACGGAGAAGCCGTGGTGCCATCCTCATACTGATAGTTAATAGTTTCGGTAACATTCCTTGGTACCGTCTTCGTTGCCACATGGCTAGTTGGGATCTACGGAATAGCGGTAATCATCGGGTCCGTTACCTGCGGACTAGCCGCGGTTCCAGTCGTCTTCCAGCCGTAGAACTTCAGGAAGGCTTCCACTTCGTTCAGTGGCACGTCACCAAAGACGTCCTGTGCATAGGTATTGACATCAGATGGTGCCGTAGCCTTTGCAGTGTCGTAGTTGCTTTGCAGCGTCTGGGCTTCGCCAGGCATCATGACGTAGCCGTCAATGGACGGTGCCTCGGACAGAACAGTGTTGGCGTCCCGGCTGCTCAGCGTGTTGCCGCTGTCAGCCCAGGCCACACTGACGATGGAGTTTGAGCCAGTGGCGGTATTCAGCGACCACTGAACCTTGACGGTTGCCCGCTGGACACCCCAGGACTGGCTGGTAAGGTAGCTCGGATCACTCGTCTTTAAGCTTTCTGGGATTGTCCCGTCAGTCGTCTTGTACGGAGCAAACGCACGGGCGACGCTGACGTAGGTCGTGCCAGAAGCCTTCTGGAAGGTGATCGTGTAGGTCTTACCATTTGCGACCTGGGTCATCCCCGTCGTCAGCGGATTGCTCTTAACAGTGTAGCCTTGGCTCTCCAGATCGGAGATGACCTGGTTAACGTCGGTCAAGTTGACGGTCGCCTGGTAGGTGGTCGTCGTCGTCATCGAAGCATGTAGGCTGGCGCCGGTGTCGGCATCCTCAAAGTTATAACTGTTTGTGTAGTATGGCTTGCAGTAAACCGTATCAGTGTAGCTAAAGGTACCCTTGTCAGCTAAAGCCGTCATCTGGCTTTCAGTCAGTACCGGAACATACCATTTAGTGACGTTGCCGTCCGCATCAAGACCATAGGACTTAATGGAACCCTTGTCTACGTAGTCCCAACCTGCTGGTGCATGGTACTGACCCTGATCACCAGTGGTCTTGCCAGCTAACCGCGTGGCAAGGTTTCCACCGCCGATTGAAGTCGGGTTAGTCGTTGTGTAGATTGGATCGCCCAATGTCTCGCCAGTGATTAGGTTGGTAAACTGCTTACCGGAAACCGTAGCCGTTGAGTTGACTAATGTCTCGGAAGTTGTCGTCCCATCAGCATTTTCCTGCACCCGTACCAGCTTGTAGGTAAAGGTCTTATCTGGCACTGCCACATAGTCCCTGCCTTCAGTGAAGCTGATCGTGTAGGTCTTGTTTGCGGCTGGCTGAGTCGTTACACCATCAAGCTCATTGGTCTGCAATACATAGTGCTTTGCCTTTAAGGCAGCAATTATAGTGTTGACGTTCGTCAAATCAAGGGTATCCCCCGCCTTCAAGTTTGAAAGCGTTACGGAATCATTGATTGACTTGTTGTTAGCATCCGCATCAACAAAGTTAACCGTGTCGTTGTAAACCTTGGCAAAGGTCAGGTTGATCGTTACCTTTTCAGCTGGCTGCGTCGTCAGCGAAGTGAACTTCGTGTATTGGTCGTCCTGCTGAAGCTGGTAGCCTTGCGCTTCCAGAGCAGCAATCTCGTCGGTGACGCTCTTCTTGTCAGCACTGGTAATTGTATCGGTGTAGGCAATTCCGCCTGATTCGACGTGACTATGATATTCTTGATCCTGCCAATTGTAAGTCTTTCCAAGACTGAGGGAACCGGTCAAACTGTTGCCACTAGTATCATTGAAGGTAATCGTGTCTGCATACAGAGTTGGATAGTAGCGAACCTGAGCGTCATTACTAAACTCTAATCCTGCCGTAAGATCACTTGCAGAAGCAATTTGATTTTCTAGGGCTGTTTTCAGCATCGATGCTGGGATGGCCATCAGCTGAATATTGTTATAATCAGATTGTTTTGCATCCGAGATAAGTTGACCCTGAATCCAAGCAGAATTTGAGTACCCATCGATCTTAGGGAATTTTGATGTATCAACAGCCGGAATTGATTGCTGATTATTGATCTCATAGTCAACCAGTGTCTTCGTCTTAGTAACTTGATCAACTTTCACATGGGCTGTCCCCGTATAGTTTTGAGCACTATATTTATTTCCGGACTCTTCCTTTACAGTCTTAAAGTCTGGATTCATTAAATTGGTCTCATAATCCCGAGTGTACGTCAGTGAAACCGCTACGGTCTGGACTTTATGCGTCAAGTGAACCGTAACATTCTGGTTGCCGCTTGGCAGGAACGTGTACGTTGCATAACTGGTCAACGTCTTGTCCCCCTGCTGGACACTGCTGATGTTGTAGTCATCCAGCGTTGCAATGTTCATCGGAACAGTCTCACCAGTTTTACCAGTCAAAGGTTGGACATTGCCAACTTGAGCGCCATTTTCGTCATCATCAACGTAAGTAATGTTGATGCTTTGATCATTGCCCGTGTAGTCAATCGTAGCAGTTGCGTTTGCCGTTGTGGCCTTGACAACCAATGCACCTACGCTTGCTGGCTTTGCCGTGTAGCCCTCAATAGTTGGTGCATCGTATTCAGCCCAATTCTGAGCTGGTGAATCGGTAGCAACCGACCAAGCATTCCAATTAGTGTCCTTCGTTACTAAGTCTTTAGTCCCCGTCCGGGTGAATTTCACTGTTTGAGTAACTGTTGACGCTGAAATTGAAGTTGAGCCATCAACCGTTACAGGCGTGTTAACCGTGATCGTCCGTGTTGGGGCTGCGCTGTCAGTAACATCCAGGGTCTTGTGCTTCAAGATGATCGTGTAGGTATGGGCTTCAGCCGGCTGAGTAGTTGGGTTGGCTAATTCGTTTCTGACAACCTCATAGCCTCCTACCTCATAATTATTCAGCTGGGTATTGACATCCGTCGTATCGATCGTCTTGTTATACGTCCCAGGAATCGTCAGCGTGTCTAAGACCTTGTTGTTGCCATCGGCATCCTTGACGTCCTGATCTTCAATGACCACTGAGTCATCGTACTCCGTTGGCGTGTAGCTGACTACAACGTTGGAATCCTGCGTCTTGTTAGTGACCGTGACAGTTTGAATGCTGTTGGCACTATTGCCATCGACCAGGATCACTGGCGTGTAGCCGGTAACAGCAGCTGGCGTGACGGATTCCCAAGTGCCGGTGTTCCAATCGCCATAATCATACTGCTGGGTTGCCTGGTTCCAGACGGCGCTCCGCGTGACCTTGGCCACTTGCGACGTTACCGTCGACGTACCATCGACATTGTTGACCGTAATCTTCCGCGTGGCGGTATGACTATCCTGCATGCTGCTCTTGACCAGAACGATCTGGTAGGTGTGGCTGCTCAGATCCTGACGAGTGTTGACATTATCCGCATAGCCATTCTTGACAACCGTGTAGCCAAGCGATTGATACTTCTGAATCAGATCAGTGATGCCGTAAGCACCGGAAGAACTGCCATAAGGGTGCAGATACTGAACAGACATTGACTGTTCACCCGGCAGCGTCGAGGTACTGCCCTTATCGTCCGTGTAAACGGCATCGGTAATTTCCTTATTAGTCGTGCTATCGATGAACTGGAACGTTTCAGGGTACGTCTTGTTGTTGTACTTAATAGTTGCGGCAATTTCCTCACCGATATACTGACCGGTGTCCGTCGAACCCTTAATAACATCACTAGAGATCTCATTGCCCGGCGTCACACCAAGCTCTTCTATAATCTTTTCAATCTGCGAACCACTTAACGCAACAGTGTAGGCACTGTTTTCAACGTCACCGGGTATTCTGACTGGGAACTGACTATCGATAATCTGAGCTAATGTCTGACCTTCTGGCAAGCTAAAGCCATCGTATTTTGGCATCTGGTCTACAGTCAGCTCATCAAGGCTCTTGAAAGTACTGGAGTCCAAATTGACAACGTAGTTCTTGTTATTTGTCAGGTCAGTCTCCATATTGGCAGAACCTGTGACGGTTTCCGAAAGTGCATCATCTTCTTGGTAATTATCTTTCAGCTGGTTGTTTTCAAGCTTCTGCGTTTGTGGAATGAGTTCCCGCTTGAATTGAACCGGCATCTTGAAATCTTTGACCGCATGCTTCAGGTAGACAGTAATGTCGCCATTAGTGCCGTCCTTAAAGGTGTAGTTAGCGTAATTGGTCAAGTCCTTACCGTCTTGCTGAACGCTGCTGATGACGTACTTGTCACTCGGAGCCTGAATGCTGGTAGCGACACTCTTCCCATCCGCAACCCCACTCAGGGAGGTGCTGCTGAGGGTGCTATTGCTGCCGCTCAAGATGATGGCACCGTTCATCAGACCAGTATCAACATAGATAATCTTGACGGTCTCGTTGGCATTGTACTTGAAGGTGACGTCCGCTGGGTTGGTTGGCGTTGTGGAAGAGCCGCCAATCGTAGTGAAGGCAGCCGACTTCGGACTATCGCTAGCCAGCGTGTAGCCTTTTTCAGTTGGTGCATCTACCGGAGCGAAGTAGCCAGTGGACCAGGTGGTCGACTTGACTGTCCCAGTTGCAGCATCAGCCGTGGTCGTCTTCGTCAGGGTGACCGTTTGACTGGTCAGCACCGTCGACGGGTTGGACCCAAGCTGAATGTAGATGTACCGCGTGAAGGACTCAGTCGTGCTGTTCGTCGCCGTCCCATGAGTCAGGTGGACAACCATTGGGCTGAGCGTGTCAGTCCCGTTCCAGGTGAAGGTTGAGTTCAGATTCTGGTTTGGTACCAGCGTGTAGCCTGCTGGAATCTCGTCAGTGTAGTAGGTCGTTGGCTCTGCCCCGTCAGTTGCCGGCTTCCCAGTCTTGACCGTCAGACCAGTCTTGACAGGAACGTCGTACTGCAGAACTACTGCCTGGTTGTTGTCGTCATCCACGAACTGAACTGGCAATTTGCCCGAGTTGCTGTCGTAGATGAAGACTACCTTGGCATCTGCGGTATCAGAAGTAACCGTTACCTTTGGAGCTGAACTGTGATCAGTTTCCAGCGTGTAGCCCGGAATGTCGGTAGCAGTTTGGGCATCCCAAACTGGGTTGTCACTCTTCCAGTCACTGGTCGTTGTCTTGCCAGTTACCAGGTCCTTCGTCGTGTTCTGGACGAAGGTAACCGTCTGGGTGTTCACGAGCTTTTCAGCCTTGTCGTTGGCATCCTTGAACTGCCGGTAGATCGACCGAACCACGTTCTTCGTCTGACTATTGATGACCTGAGTTGCGTGCTTTAAGTGAACGGTGATCGAAACATCACTCTTGCCGACCGTCCAGGTGTTGCCGTAGTTAGCATCCGGCTGCGTCGAACTCAGGACGTAGTTAGTCGGGATGTTGCTGCTGATGTTGGTACTCTTAACCTCACCGTAAGTTCCTTTGATGCTGTATGAGTTGCCTACAGTAGCGCCGTTATTGTCGTCATCAACGAAGCTGACCGTGGCCTTTTGGGTCGTCTGGTTGTAGTAGACATCAACCACCGTGTCATCGGTATTAGCCGTGACATCTTGTTTAGCCACCGTTGCCGGGTTTGGTGCGTAGCCGTCCACGTTTTCTGGCGTGTATTCTGGCCAGTTAGTAGCAGAACCGCTAGCAACCGTCCATGCAGTCTCCTTGCCATCATTCAGCTTTTGAGTCGTGCCAGACAAAACGTTGATGTTCCGTGTGAATTCAACCTTTTGTGGAACATATGTCGTGTTGCCAGATGGCAGGTGCAGCTCAATCATCCGCGTTGCCGTATGGGTATCTGCTTGCGTCGTGTATGGAACATACGGAACGAACTTGGTGTACGTGAAGTCTGTTGTCATCGACGTCAAGTGTTCCTTATTGATAGCTTCAAGCACTTGTGCCTTAGTGTAGGCAGAGAAAGTGTTGTTATCAAGCGTTGGGTTCTTAGCGTAGTTGTCTTGTTCAGACTGAGCCCATCCCTTGACAGTGCCATAGCCTGGGTTGATCTCGTACCCAGCAATGGTTGGTGCAGCACTGAGAACATCATCTGGATTGAGTGCCGTGATCCCACTCTTCAGATCAACATCGGTACCAGTAATCAGACTGGTTACCATATCTTGGTCATAGTAGAGCGTTGCCGTATCGGTTTGCTTATCCCATTGCATGTTCCACTTAATATCATCATCATTCAGATTGCCAGTTTCACCAGTCTTGGTGATTGCTGGAACAAAGGCCCGACTGAGGTTGATAGCAGTCGAAGTACTAATCTTCTTGTGCTTCAAGTGGATAGTAATGTCTTTATTGCCGCTCGTCTCGAAGGTGTAGCTTGTTGGCAGGTTCGTCTCACTAGTTGCCAGTTCGTAACGACTGTCCGGAACCTTGATGGTAATTGGGATAGTTTGTCCAGCGCGGCCCTTGATGGTTGTTTCGTTGCCAACCTGGGCTTCGTTGTTGTCGTCATCAACGTACTTGATGTTGGCAGTGTACTGGTTGTAAGCAGCATCCGCCGTGTAGGTGATGTCGACCGTCGTGTTAGTCGTCTCGTTTGGATATACGACTTGGCTAGCAACGGTGTCCTGACTCGGCTTGTAGCCGTCGAAGTCAGGTGCCGTGAAGCTTGCCCAGCTGTTCTTCGTGGAGTCGCTCAGTGTCCAGTCGTCGTCAGGAATATCAATCGTGACGCCACCCTTCAGCTGAATGACCTTAACGTTCTTTTGAACCTGAACACTCTGGTTCGTGGTTGTAGTCGTGCCATCCACTGGGTTGTGAACGTTGATCGTCCGCGTGATCTGGCTGGTCGACGTACTGTTTTCATACTTCAGGTAAGTGATGTACGTAGTCGTGTCGGATTCAGACTCATCATGCTGGACGTCAGTCTTTGCAGGAATGCTCGTGACAATGTTCTGCTTGATGTTGCCACCGGCAAGTGCGGAAGCAACGTCAGCAGGTGCAAGGTCAACCGTGATGTAGCCGGCCTTTTGCGGAATAGCGTATGAGTCCCAAGTCCCGCTGGCTGGCGTGTAGTCACGCCACAGGATCTTGCCAGTTGTCAGGTCGTCCTCACCAGTGTAGTCGAAACCGATTGCGTTGGTGTTGTCAGGATGTTGTTCCTTCACGAGTTGTGGATCATTCGTAACTGCTTGTCCGGCAAATTGGTGAACATCTGCGGAGGCCTGAGTGCCGTCTTCGTTGTAGAACTTCAGCGTCCGAACAGAGGATGATGAATCCTTAGAGGTGGCAACATTGTGGGTCAGCTTGATCACGATTGGATCGTTGCCGCTGGCCTTGAAGGTGTAGGTGGTTGGCAGCGTCTGTCCATCAGCCAGGATGTAGCCGGCTGGAACCGTCAGACCAGTGTTGACCGTCTGACCAGTCTTACCAGCGACTGTCATCGCATCGCCGACCTTCTTCGGGTTGGTGCTGTAGTCGATGTGGACGTTGTGAGCGTCGTTATCGTACTTGAAGGCATCCTCGAACTGGTATTGAACCGTCTGAGCATTTGCCGCGTAGGTCACGTCGACTACGACATTATCGGTGTCGGCCGTGACGTTGTTGTTGGCATCAATGCTGGTAGCATTCGAAGCTTCGCCGGAAGTCCCCTCGGTCTTGACTTGAGAGGTGTAGCCGGTCTGTTGCGGAACTGGATATGCATCCCAGCGACCAGTCGTCTCACCAGTGTCAGTGCCAGTAGCAGAGGCATCAGTGTAGACGTGCCATGGCGTATAGGTGTCACCAGTCGTCGGGTTGTGCGTCCCGGTCCGGCCGAAGACAACGCTCTGAACCATACTATTGGTCGTGCCATCAGGGTTGGTAGTATTGATGGTCCGGGTGACAGTCTGCCGCAGCTTCGTCAGGTCAGTGATTGGCGAGTCAGTACCCTTGAAGACAATCGTATAGGTCTGGTTGCCAGCTGGCTGCTTCAAGCCGGTCGTGAATGGATCAACGGAAATGTCGTAGCCCTTGGCCTTAACGGCTGTAATCGCCGCCTTGACATCCGCATTCGTCGTCTCGGTCTGGCTAATGTCAGTCCGGTAATCGGCGTTGAATGTGACGTCATCGTTCAGGCTCTTGCCATTTGCGTCAACGAACTTGACGGTATCGGTGTAGTTTTTGGCCTTGTAGTAGATATTGACGGTGTAGTCAGTCTGCGTCGTCGTCTCTGGGTTAATCTGAACTGGCTTCGAGAAGTCTGCATACCATTCATTAGCAACCTTCGGATCAACGTACTCAGTGTACCCTTCAACGGCGTTAGCAGCCAAGACTGGATCGTCGCCGTCAACTTTGCCAATCCAGCCATTCGTGTAGCCAGATCTGAGAGTCCAAGGACCATAGCTCATGCTGCCAGTGACATCGTTCTTAGTAGTAGTCCGAGTGTAGTACTGGTATTGCGTTGCCGTGTGAGCAGTCGAGGTTGGAATCGTCCCGTCTTCACGTGGCGTGAAGTAGTTGATCGTCCGCTCGTAGGTCTTGTTTTCAGAACCAATCATCAGGTTGGAGTCCAGCGTGATCGTCCACGTCTGGTCGCCACTTGGCTGAGTAATTGCCTGGATGGTGCCGTTCGTGACGGTCATGCCATTGTCGGCGTGGTCGAACTTCCAGCCACTGTTAAGCAGCTTGGTCAGCTCGCTTTGCGCATTCGTAAGGTTGACATTCTGGTTGTAGAAACCAGTGACACCGTTCTTGTCTTGGAATTCCTCGTTACCTTTAACAATAACCGCTGTGTGTTTGTTGTACGGGTTCGGATCGTTTGCATAGTTAACATTTCCAGCAACATTCGTATTGTAGAAGTTGTCGTCAGTAATTGTTGCCAAGACATTACCGCTCTTATCAACAATCTTCACAGTGTTGTTGTATTGGTGTGGTCTGCAAATTACATCATAGAAAATGTTATTCATGTTCAACCCATCAGTGCCAAGGATAAGGTCCCGCCAATCATCATCTGTCTTGTACTGAACAGTGTTATCCGGGGTAACTGCCTGATCGAATGATGAATCGTAAGAAATAGATGTGTTGTAGTCACCATCGGTAGTCGTCATAGAGTTGCTGCTACCGTCTGAGTACGTGTATTCCTTCAAAGTCCCACCTAAGGCTTCTTGAAGAGACTTATTCGTGCTTATCTTGCCCAATGATGGAATTTCGTCAACTGACTGACCATTGTAAACGATGGTCGTTGAGTGAGTTACTGACCCAGTTACCCGGTCAACGCTACCAGTAACAGTGATGATTGCTTTTTGCGATTCAGAAGCAATCGAGTTGCTGCTTTCCTTAATACCGTTCTGATCCGCCTTATAAGCTCTCCATTGACGTACGTACGTCCCACTAGTAGTCCGACTGGTAGTATTGTGCTTCAGGTGAACCGTAATCGTCTGGTTAGCATCATCCGTGAAGGTGTAGGTGCTTGGTGACGTACCGACTTGTTTCCAAGCATCCTTCAAGCCCTTATATCCAGTCAAGCCACTAACGTAAGTGGTGACCCCGGTACTTGCTGAGGTGCTGTAAGACCCTCTGATAATGGTTGATCCAACTAAGCTGCCATTGTTGTCATCATCGACATATTCAATGGTTGCTGATTCAGCATTCGCCTCGTAGGTGATGTCGACGACAGAGTCCTTAGTTTCAGGCGTAACGCCGACTGCTGGAACATCGGTTGCGGTTGCGCCATCAGTAGTAATCGATGGCGTGTAGCCGGTGACCGTCTGGACAGTGTAGGCTGGCCAGGTCGTGCTGGTAGCCGTCCATTTGGTTGCTGATGTGCTTTCGTGAGTGACGGCGTTAACCGTGACCGTCCGCGTGAAGGTGACGGATTGAACCGTCGAGGTCATGGTGCTGCCAGGCAGCGTGACGTTGATCGTCCGCGTGATCGTCCTGGTTTCAGTACTGTTGACCATCCCTTGTTGGACGTAGTAATTGAACTCGGTGGCGTTCCCCTCAGCAAGCAACCGATAGCCGTTTGCCCAGTGGCTAGTGAATTCTGTGTTTAACTGGTAATCGTCTGCGTAATCAGCTTGCAAAGCCGCAATGTACCCACTTGGGACGATTGACTTCGCGGTGGCAACTGGATCGATAACTTGGTTGGTAACCCCTGTTATCGTTCTACTCGCCAGTGTCGCTCCAGTAGCTGCATCTTTTGCGTTAACAACTACTTCGTGCTGACCTGGCTTGTAAGTGAACGTTGCAGTCTGCTCAGTGATCGTCTGGCCGATCTTACTGTTATCCCAGGTGATGGTAATTGCACCGTTGTTCTTAGAGTCGCTGATGGTGTATCCAGGTACATCTGGAGCAATCCGTTCAGCGATCGTGTTCTCACCCTTCGTGCTATCCGGCGTGTCGTAAGTCGACGTGCCAGTTACCAAGTCGGTAGTCCGTACGATCGTGACGGTTTGTGGTGACAAGCTGTGCGTAGACTCAACGTTGCCTTCAGAGTTCAGGAATTGTTGTACCGCATTCCGAACGAAGGTTTCAGTATCAGTCTGACGCTTGTGCCGTACGCTGACAACGTAGGCATCAGTACCGTTGATTGTGATGCTCTGAACAGTGTCGCCAACCAGCTCGTAGTTCGTTGGCAAGGACTTGGTAGTGTAGGAAACACTCGTACCAATCTTGCCACTTACGGAGTCAGCCAGGTTGGTCATGATGGAGTTGCCGTTGTCGACATCCACGTATTCAACAGGCCGAGTGACGATCGAGTTAACAAGCGAGGTCGATGCAGATTCGCTTTGTACGTAGCTGAGTGAGAGCGAGTTGCTGTAGCTGATGCTCAGGCTCGTGCTCTTGACGTAACTGATAGATAAGCTCTGGCTGTAGCTCTGGCTCAAGCTCGTGCTTTGAACCCGACTAATTGAGATACTCGTTACCGTTGAAGTGCTGTAGCTGACGCTCAAGCTCGTGCTGTAACTTGCACTCAGACTTGTACTGTAGCTGTAGCTCGTGCTCAGGCTCTGGCTTACTACCTGGCTTGTGCTGATGCTCAGGCTGGTGCTCTTAACCGTGCTCAGGCTCTGACTCGTCGATACAGACGTTGAGGTACTGTAGCTGATGCTCAAGCTGTTGCTGGAGCTGTAACTCATGCTGGTGCTCTGACTCGTCGATACAGACAACGAAGTACTGTAACTGACACTCAGGCTTGTACTGTAGCTCATGGAGACAGATGCACTGTAGCTGTAGCTTGTACTAATTGAAGTGCTGTAACTCATCGATACAGATGCGCTGTAGCTGTAACTCGTGCTGAGACTCGTGCTGTAGCTTGAACTCAGACTTGCACTGTAGCTGTAGCTCGTGCTCAAGTTCTGGCTTACTACCTGGCTTGTACTGATGCTCAAGCTCGTGCTCTTAACCGTGCTCAGGCTCTGACTCGTCGATACAGACGTTGAAGTACTGTAGCTGACACTCAGGCTCGTGCTGTAGCTTGCACTTAGGCTCGTACTGTAGCTCTGGCTAGTACTAATGCTCTGGCTCGTACTGATGATTTGACTCGTCGATACGGAAGTAGAAGTACTGTAGCTTACGCTCAAGCTGGTGCTGTAGCTTGCACTCAGACTCGTGCTGTAGCTCTGGCTAGTACTAATACTCAGACTCGTACTCTTGACTTGACTCGTCGATACCGAACTCGAAGTACTGTAGCTGATGCTCAAACTGTTGCTGGAGCTGTAGCTCATGCTCGTGCTTTGACTAGTCGATACAGAAGTCGAAGTGCTGTAGCTAAGACTCAAGCTCCGGCTGTAGCTCATCGATACGGACGTGCTGGTTACATAACTCGTACTGATCGAAGTGCTGTAACTTGCACTCAAGCTTGCGCTGTAACTGTAGCTGACGCTCAGACTCGTGCTGTAGCTTTGACTGAGACTCGTGCTGGAGCTGTAGCTAGTGCTCAAGTTCTGGCTTACTACCTGGCTTGTACTGATGCTCAGGCTCGTGCTCTTAACTGTGCTCAGGCTCTGACTCGTCGATACGGAAGTCGAAGTACTGTAGCTGACACTCAGGCTTGTGCTGTAGCTATCACTCAGGCTCGTACTGTAACTCATGGATACAGATGCACTGGCTACGTAGCTCGTACTGATTGAAGTACTGTAACTCATCGATACAGATGCGCTGTAACTGTAACTAGTGGCCAGGCTTGTGCTGTAGCTCATGCTGAGGCTTGAACTGTAGCTGTAGCTAGTACTCAAGCTCGTGCTCTTGACGTAGCTCATCGAGATGCTCTGGCTGAGCGATGTGCTGTAGCTTGCACTCAGAACAGAGCTAGTACTCTGGCTAATACTGATACTCAAGCTGGTGCTCCGGCTAGTACTAATCATTTGACTCGTCGATACAGACGTTGAAGTGCTGTAGCTGACACTCAAGCTTGTGCTGTAGCTAGTGCTCAAACTTGCGCTGTAGCTCTGGCTAGTACTAATGCTGAGACTCGTGCTCTTGACTTGACTCGTCGATACAGAGCTCGAAGTACTGTAGCTGATGCTCAAGCTGTGGCTGTAGCTGTAACTCATGCTAGTGCTCTGACTAGTTGATACAGACGTTGAAGTACTGTAACTTGCACTCAAGCTCCGGCTGTAGCTCATCGATACGGACGTGCTGGTTACGTAGCTCGTACTGATCGAAGTGCTGTAACTTGCACTCAAGCTTGCACTGTAACTGTAGCTGACGCTCAGGCTCGTGCTGTAGCTCTGACTCAAGCTGGTGCTAGAGCTGTAACTCGTACTCAGAACAGAACTAGTACTCTGGCTAATGCTGAGGCTCAGGCTCGTGCTCCGGCTCGTACTAATGATTTGACTCGTCGATACAGAACTCGAAGTACTGTAGCTAATGCTCAAGCTGTGGCTGTAGCTATAACTCAGACTCGTGCTGTAGCTCAGGCTAGTACTAATGCTGAGACTCGTGCTCTTTACTTGACTCGTCGATACAGAGCTCGAAGTACTGTAGCTGATGCTCAGGCTGTTGCTGTAGCTGTAGCTCATGCTGGTGCTCTGACTAGTTGATACAGACGTTGAAGTACTGTAGCTAACACTCAGACTCGTGCTGTAGCTCATTGATACAGATGCGCTGTAGCTGTAGCTCGTACTAATCGAAGTGCTGTAACTCATCGATACAGATGCGCTGTAGCTGTAACTCGTGCTGAGACTCGTACTGTAGCTCTGGCTGAGACTTGCACTGTAACTGTAACTCGTACTCAAGCTCGTGCTCTTAACGTAGCTAGTCGAGATGCTAGTGCTGAGTGAGCTGCTGTAGCTTGCACTCAGAACAGAGCTAGTACTCTGGCTAATACTGATACTCAAGCTCGTGCTCCGGCTAGTACTAATCATCTGACTAGTCGATACTGACAGCGAAGTACTGTAGCTGACGCTGAGACTGTTGCTGTAGCTTGCACTCAGGCTCGTGCTGTAGCTCTGGCTAGTACTAATGCTCAGACTCGTACTCTTAACCTGACTCGTCGATACAGAACTCGAAGTACTGTAGCTAATGCTCAGGCTGTTACTGTAGCTGTAGCTCATGCTGGTGCTCTGACTAGTTGATACAGATGTTGAAGTACTGTAGCTGACACTCAAGCTGGTGCTGTAACTCATCGATACAGATGCACTGTAACTGTAGCTAGTACTCAAGCTCGTGCTGTAACTTGCACTCAGACTTGAACTATAGCTGTAGCTGGTGCTGAGACTCGTGCTTGCAACAATGCTTGTCGATACACTCGTGCTCAGGCTAGAGCTCGTTACGTAGCTCGTCGATACGCTCAAGCTATTGCTCAAGCTGGTGCTCAGTGAAGTACTCAAGCTGGTGCTGAGACTCGTGCTTACACTCTGACTAGTCGATACGCTAGTTGAAGTACTGTAACTTACGCTCAGGCTCGTGCTGTAGCTCATAGATACAGATGCACTGTAGCTGTAGCTCGTACTCAAGCTCGTGCTGTAACTTGCACTCAGGCTGGAGCTGTAACTGTAGCTCGTGCTCAGGCTTGCGCTAGTTACGTAGCTCGTCGATACGCTTGTGCTAAGTGATGTGCTGTAGCTTGCGCTCAAGGATGCGCTGTAGCTGTAGCTTGTGCTTACGCTCAGGCTCATGCTCCGACTAGTACTAATCATCTGACTCGTGGATACTGACAGCGAAGTACTGTAGCTTGCACTCAGACTTGCACTGGTTACGTAGCTCGTCGATACAGAGATTGAAGTGCTCAGTGAGCTGCTGAGTGAAGTGCTCAAGCTGGTGCTCAAGCTCTGACTCGTCGATACGCTAGTCGAAGTACTGTAACTTACGCTCAGGCTCGTGCTGTAGCTCATAGATACAGATGCACTGTAGCTGTAGCTCGTGCTGAGGCTAGTGCTGTAACTTGCACTCAGGCTTGCGCTGTAGCTGTAACTCGTGCTCAGACTGGAGCTCGTTACGTAGCTAGTCGAGATGCTGGTGCTGAGTGATGTGCTGTAGCTTGCGCTCAAGGATGCACTGTAGCTGTAGCTCGTGCTTACGCTCAGGCTCATGCTCCGACTAGTACTAATCATCTGACTAGTCGATACCGACAGCGAAGTACTGTAGCTTGCACTCAGACTTGCACTGGTTACGTAGCTTGTCGATACAGAGAGTGACGTGCTCAGTGAACCGCTGAGTGAAGTACTCAAGCTGGTGCTCAAGCTTTGACTCGTCGATACCGAAGTCGAAGTACTGTAGCTGACGCTCAGGCTCGTGCTGTAGCTCATCGATACGGATGCGCTGTAGCTGTAGCTAGTACTCAAGCTCGTGCTGTAGCTTGCACTCAGACTTGAACTATAGCTGTAGCTGGTGCTGAGACTCGTGCTTGCAACAATGCTTGTCGATACACTCGTGCTCAGGCTGGAGCTCGTTACGTAGCTCGTCGATACGCTCAAGCTATTGCTCAAGCTGGTGCTCAGTGAAGTACTCAAGCTGGTGCTGAGACTCGTGCTTGTACTCTGACTCGTCGATACCGAAGTCGAAGTACTGTAGCTGACACTCAGGCTCGTACTGTAGCTCATCGATACAGATGCACTGTAGCTGTAGCTCGTGCTCAGTGAAGTACTGTAACTTGCGCTCAGACTTGCACTGTAGCTGTAGCTCGTGCTCAGGCTCGTGCTCTTGACCTGACTAGTGGATACACTCGTGCTCAAACTAGAGCTCGTTACGTAGCTAGTTGAGATAGACAGTGATGTGCTGAGGCTGCTGCTCAAGCTAGAACTCAGGCTTGTGCTGAGACTCATGCTTACAACTTGGCTAGTGGATACCGAAGTCGAAGTACTGTAGCTGACACTCAAGCTCGTGCTGTAACTT
Organism: Limosilactobacillus sp.; assembly: GCF_022482365.1. Taxonomy (NCBI): domain Bacteria; kingdom Bacillati; phylum Bacillota; class Bacilli; order Lactobacillales; family Lactobacillaceae; genus Limosilactobacillus; species Limosilactobacillus sp. Next base: position 57,160 of record NZ_JAKVPE010000001.1, on the reverse strand, counting down.
GCACTCAGGCTTGCGCTGTAACTGTAGCTTGTGCTCAGGCTCGTGCTGTAGCTTGCACTCAGGCTGGAGCTGTAGCTGTAGCTCGTGCTCAAGCTTGTGCTCTTGACGTAGCTAGTTGATACGCTCTGGCTTAAGCTCAGGCTCTGGCTTGCAACTTGACTAGTCGATACAGAAACTGAAGTGCTGTAGCTCTGGCTGAGGCTGGAGCTCGTTACGTAGCTAGTCGATACCGAAGTTGAAGCGCTGAGGCTTGTACTCAGTGAAGTGCTGAGACTCGTGCTTACACTCTGACTCGTCGATACAGAAGTTGAAGTACTGTAACTTACGCTCAGGCTCGTGCTGTAACTCATCGATACAGAAGCACTGTAGCTGTAGCTCGTACTCAAGCTGGTACTGTAGCTTGCGCTGAGACTTGCACTGTAGCTGTAGCTAGTGCTGAGACTCGTGCTTGCAACCGTACTCAGTGATGCAGAGGTTACGGTGCTGGTACTGTAACTTGTGCTGAGGCTAGTACTAATGCTCTGACTGAGTGAAGTGCTCAAACTCAGGCTCAGGCTCTGACTCAAACTAGTTGAAGTCGAGATTGAAGTGCTGAGTGAGCTGCTGAGGCTTGTGCTCAGTGACGTGCTAAGACTCATGCTGGTGCTCTGACTAGTCGATACAGAAGTTGAAGTGCTGTAGCTGACACTCAGACTCGTGCTGTAGCTCTGGCTGAGTGATGCGCTGTAGCTGTAACTCGTGCTGAGGCTAGTACTGTAACTTGCGCTCAGGCTGGAACTGTAGCTGTAACTAGTGCTCAGGCTCGTGCTCTTGACGTAGCTCGTCGATACGCTCGTGCTCAAACTGGAGCTCGTTACATAGCTCGTCGATACGCTCGTGCTGATTGATGAGCTGTAGCTTGCACTCAGACTTGCACTGGTTACGTAGCTCGTCGATACAGAGAGTGACGTGCTCAGTGAACCGCTGAGTGAAGTGCTCAAGCTGGTGCTCAAGCTTTGACTCGTCGATACAGACGTTGAAGTGCTGTAACTTACGCTCAAGCTCCGGCTGTAGCTCATCGATACAGATGCACTATAACTGTAGCTAGTGCTCAGGCTCGTGCTGTAGCTTGAGCTCAGACTTGCACTGTAGCTGTAGCTGGTGCTGAGACTCATACTCTTTTCCTGACTAATAGATACAGAGGTTACGGTACTACTACTGTAACTTGCGCTCAGGCTCGTACTAATGCTCTGGCTGAGTGAAGTACTCAAGCTCAAGCTCAGGCTCTGACTCAGACTAGTCGATGTCGAAATCGAAGTGCTGAGTGAACTGCTCAGGCTCGTGCTCAGTGAAGTGCTGAGGCTCATGCTGGTACTCTGACTCGTTGATACGCTAGTTGAAGTACTGTAGCTGACACTTAGGCTCGTGCTGTAACTTGCACTCAGACTTGCACTGTAGCTGTAGCTCGTACTCAAGCTGGTACTGTAGCTTGCGCTGAGGCTTGAACTGTAGCTGTAACTCGTACTCAGACTCGTGCTTGCCACGATGCTTGTAGATACGCTCGTGCTCAAGCTGGAGCTGGTTACGTAGCTGGTCGATACGCTCAAGCTTGCACTCAGGCTCGTGCTCAATGAAGTACTCAAGCTCGTGCTCAGACTCATGCTTGCGCTCTGACTAGTCGATACTGAAGTTGAAGTGCTGTAACTTACGCTCAGGCTCGTACTGTAGCTCAGGCTCAGACTTGCGCTGTAGCTGTAGCTCGTGCTCAGTGAAGTACTGTAACTTGCACTCAGGCTGGAGCTGTAGCTGTAACTGGTGCTAAGACTCGTGCTTGCAACAATGCTTGTCGATACAGAAGTTGAAGTACTGCCGCTGTAACTTGCGCTCAGGCTCGTACTAATGCTCTGACTGAGTGAAGTGCTCAAGCTCAGGCTCAGGCTCTGACTCAGACTAGTTGAGGTTGAAAGTGACGTGCTCAGTGAACTGCTCAGGCTCGTGCTCAGTGACGTGCTGAGACTCATGCTGGTACTCTGACTCGTTGATACGCTAGTTGAAGTACTGTAGCTGACACTTAGGCTCGTGCTGTAACTCATCGATACGGATGCACTGTAGCTGTAGCTAGTACTCAAGCTAGTGCTGTAGCTTGCGCTGAGACTTGAGCTGTAGCTGTAGCTGGTGCTCAGACTCGTGCTTGCCACGATGCTCGTCGATACGCTGGTACTCAAGCTAGAACTCGTTACGTAACTCGTCGATACGCTCAAGCTTGCACTCAGGCTCGTGCTCAATGAAGTACTCAAGCTCGTGCTGAGACTCATGCTTGCGCTTTGGCTCGTTGATACTGAAGTTGAAGTGCTGTAACTTACGCTCAGGCTCGTACTGTAGCTCAGGCTGAGTGATGCGCTGTAGCTGTAACTCGTGCTGAGGCTAGTACTGTAACTTGCGCTCAGGCTAGAGCTGTAACTGTAGCTCGTGCTGAGGCTCGTGCTTGCTACGATGCTCGTCGATACGCTCGTGCTCAGGCTAGAACTCGTTACGTAGCTGGTCGATACGCTCAAGCTTGCACTCAGGCTGGAGCTCAATGAAGTACTCAAGCTAGTGCTGAGACTCGTGCTCAGGCTTTGACTAGTTGATACGGACGTTGACTGAACGTAACTAGTGCTCAAACTCGTGCTGTAGCTCATGCTGAGCGATGCACTGTAGCTGTAACTAGTACTCAAGCTGGTACTGTAACTTGCACTCAGACTAGAACTGTAGCTGTAGCTCGTGCTGAGACTCGTGCTTGCCACGATGCTCGTCGATACGCTCGTGCTCAAGCTAGAACTCGTTACGTAACTCGTCGATACGCTCAAGCTTGCACTCAGGCTCGTGCTCAATGAAGTACTCAGGCTAGTGCTGAGACTCATGCTCGTGCTCTGACTTGTAGATACGCTAGTCGAAGTACTGTAACTTACGCTCAAGCTGGTGCTGTAGCTCATGCTCAGGCTTGCGCTGTAACTGTAACTCGTGCTCAATGACGTGCTGTAACTTGCACTCAGGCTGGAGCTGTAGCTGTAGCTCGTGCTGAGACTCGTGCTTGCTACGATACTCATCGATGCAGAGGTTGAAGTGCTGGAGCTGTAGCTTGCACTCAGGCTAGAACTTACACTGACACTCAGGCTCGTGCTCAGGCTCTGACTCAAGCTAGTTGAGGTTGAGATCGAAGTGCTGAGTGAAGTACTCAGTGACGTGCTCAAGCTAGAACTGAGGCTCGTGCTCAGGCTCTGACTAGTCGATACAGAGGTTGACTGAACGTAGCTCGTGCTCAAGCTAGTGCTGTAACTCATGCTCAAGGATGCGCTGTAACTATAGCTAGTTGAAAGGCTCGTGCTGTAACTTGCACTCAGACTTGCACTGTAGCTGTAGCTGGTGCTCAGGCTGGAGCTCGTTACGTAGCTCGTCGATACGCTCGTGCTCAGTGAAGTACTGTAGCTTGCAGATACGGAAGCACTGACGCTAGCAGATACAGAAGTTGAAGTGCTGTAGCTGGTGCTCAAGCTTGCGCTGTAGCTGCCACTTACACTCGTACTAATGCTCTGACTTACAACCGTTGATACAGAAGCTGACATGCTGGAGCTTACGGATACGGAAGTTGAAGTTACGTAGCTCGTACTGATTGAAGTGCTGTAAGAGCTACTCAAGCTTGCACTGTAACTGTAGCTCGTGCTCAGTGAAGTACTGTAACTTGCACTCAGGCTGGAGCTGTAGCTGTAACTCGTGCTGAGACTCGTGCTTGCTACGATGCTCATCGATACGCTCGTGCTCAAGCTAGAACTCGTTACGTAACTTGTCGATACGCTCAAGCTATTGCTCAGGCTGGAGCTAAGTGAAGTACTCAAGCTCGTGCTGAGACTCGTGCTCAGGCTTTGACTAGTCGATACAGAAGTTGACTGAACGTAACTAGTGCTCAAGCTAGTGCTGTAGCTCATGCTCAGGCTTGCGCTGTAACTGTAACTCGTGCTCAGGCTCGTGCTGTAGCTTGCACTTAAGCTTGCGCTGTAGCTGTAGCTCGTGCTCAGGCTTGCGCTGGTTACGTAGCTAGTCGATACGCTCGTGCTCAGTGAAGTACTGTAGCTTGCACTCAGACTTGCACTTGTTGATTGACTCAGGCTCGTGCTGTAACTTGCACTGACAACCGTGCTCGTGCTGATGCTGTAGCTAGTGGAAAGTGATACAGAAGTTGAAGTACTGTAGCTTGCGCTGACAGATTGACTCGTGCTAGTTGATACAGATGCACTGGCAACATAGCTGACACTTGTTGAAGTACTGTAGCTTGCACTGACAGAGGCACTGACACTGTAACTAGTGCTGAGGCTTGTGCTGTAACTTGCACTCAGACTTGCACTGTAACTGTAGCTCGTGCTCAAGCTTGCGCTGGTTACGTAACTAGTAGATACGCTCGTGCTCAACGAAGTACTGTAACTTGCACTCAGGCTCGAACTTACTACCTGACTCATGCTCGTGCTGTAACTTGCACTGACTACCGTGCTCGTGCTGATGCTGTAGCTAGTGGAAAGTGATACAGAAGTTGAAGTGCTGTAGCTCAAACTAGTCGATGCACTGTAACTAGTTGATACAGAAGCACTGACACTGTAGCTCGTACTCAAGCTGGTGCTGTAACTCAGGCTCAGGCTCGTGCTACTGCTCTGGCTAGCAACAGCTGATACAGAGGTTGAAGTGCTGTAGCTTGCAGATACCGAAGTGCTGGTTACGTAGCTCGTGCTCGTTGAGGTGCTGTAACTTGCACTGACAGATGCACTGACAGAGTAACTAGTGCTGAGGCTCGTGCTGTAACTTGCACTCAAGCTTGCACTGTAGCTGTAGCTCGTGCTCAGGCTTGCACTGGTTACGTAGCTAGTCGATACGCTCGTGCTCAGTGAAGTACTGTAACTTGCACTCAGACTAGAACTTACTACTTGACTTGTGCTGGAGCTGTAGCTTGCACTGACTACCGTGCTCGTGCTGATGCTGTAACTAGTGGAGATTGATACAGAAGTTGAAGTACTGTAGCTTGCACTTACAGATTGACTCGTGCTCGTTGATACAGATGCACTGGCAACATAGCTGACACTCGTTGACGTACTGTAGCTTGCACTGACAGAGGCACTGACACTGTAACTAGTGCTGAGGCTCGTGCTGTAACTTGCACTCAGACTTGCGCTGTAGCTGTAGCTCGTGCTCAGGCTTGCGCTGGTTACGTAGCTAGTCGATACGCTCGTGCTCAGTGAAGTACTGTAACTTGCACTGAGACTAGAGCTTACTACCTGACTCGTGCTGGTGCTGTAGCTTGCACTGACAACCGTGCTCGTGCTGATGCTGTAACTAGTGGAAATCGATACAGAAGTTGATGTGCTGTAGCTTGCGCTGACAGATTGACTCGTGCTTGTTGATACAGATGCGCTAGCAACATAGCTGACACTCGTTGAGGTGCTGTAGCTTGCTGATACAGAAGCACTGATGCTGTAACTCGTGCTCAGACTCGTGCTGTAACTTGCGCTCAAGCTTGCACTGTAGCTGTAGCTGGTACTCAAGCTTGCGCTGGTTACATAGCTAGTCGATACGCTGACACTCGTTGAGGTGCTGTAGCTAGTGCTCAGACTTGCACTGTAGCTGCCACTTACACTCGTGCTAATGCTCTGGCTTACGACCGTCGATGTAGAAGCCGACTCACTGGAGCTTACGGATACGGAAGTGCTGGTTACATAGCTAGTACTGATTGAACTGCTGTAGCTTGCACTTACTGAAGCACTGACAATGTAACTCGTGCTCAGGCTGCTACTGTAACTTACGCTCAGGCTTGAACTGTAGCTGTAGCTGGTGCTCAAGCTTGCGCTGGTTACGTAACTAGTCGATACACTGGCACTCGTTGAAGTGCTGTAGCTTGCGCTGACAGATTGACTCGTGCTCGTTGATACAGATGCACTGGCAACATAGCTGACACTAGTCGAGGTGCTGTAGCTTGCCGATACAGAAGCACTGATGCTGTAGCTCGTGCTCAGGCTCGTGCTGTAACTCTGGCTCAGACTTGCGCTGTAGCTGTAGCTGGTACTCAAGCTTGCGCTGGTTACGTAGCTTGTAGATACACTCGTGCTCAGTGAAGTGCTGTAGCTTGCACTCAAGCTAGAGCTTACTACCTGACTCGTGCTGGTGCTGTAACTTGCACTGACAACTGCGCTGGTGCTGGTGCTGTAGCTAGTGGAGATTGATACAGAAGTTGAAGTACTGTAGCTTGCGCTGACAGATTGACTCGTGCTGGTTGATACAGATGCGCTAGCAACATAGCTGACACTGGTTGATGTACTGTAGCTTGCACTTACAGAAGCACTGATGCTGTAACTAGTGCTCAAGCTCGTGCTGTAACTCTGGCTCAGACTTGCGCTGTAGCTGTAGCTCGTGCTCAAGCTTGCGCTGGTTACGTAACTAGTAGATACGCTGACGCTTGCTGACGTGCTGTAACTTGCTGAGATTGATGCGCTGTAGCTGTAGCTCGTGCTCAGGCTCGTACTGTAACTGGTGCTCAGGCTTGAACTGTAGCTTTGACTCAGGCTCGTTGATACAGAAGTCGAAGTAATGTAGCTAGTACTGATTGAGCTGCTGTAGCTCGTGCTGATTGAGGCTGAAGTTACATAGCTCGTGCTGGTTGAAGTACTGTAGCTTGCGGATACAGAAGCGCTGATACTGTAGCTCGTGCTCAGGCTCGTGCTGTAACTTGCACTCAGACTTGCACTTGCACTGTAGCTAGTGCTGAATGAAGTGCTGGTGCTGTAGCTTGCGGACGTCGATACAGACGTTGAAGTGCTGTAACTGGTACTGAACGATGCACTCGTGCTGTAGCTTGCAGAGATCGATACAGATGTTGAAGTACTGTAGCTCAGACTAGTCGATGCACTGTAGCTTGCCGATACAGATGCACTTACTGAGTAGCTGGTACTCAAGCTCGTGCTGTAGCTTGCACTCAGACTTGCACTGTAGCTGTAGCTCGTACTCATGCTTGCACTTGCGACATAGCTAGTAGATACGCTGGTGCTCGTTGAAGTACTGTAACTTGCACTGACGGAAGCACTGACGCTAGTAGATACGGAAGTTGAAGTGCTGTAAGAGCTGCTCAGGCTTGAACTGTAGCTTTGACTCAAGCTCGTTGATTCAGATGCAGAAACAATGTAGCTAGTGCTAATTGAACTGCTGTAGCTGGTACTGATTGAGGTCGAAGTTACATAGCTCGTGCTGGTTGAAGTACTGTAGCTTGCAGATACCGAAGCGCTGATGCTGTAGCTGGTGCTCAGGCTCGTGCTGTAGCTTGCACTCAGGCTTGCGCTGTAGCTGTAGCTCGTGCTGAGGCTTGCACTGGTTACGTAGCTAGTTGATACGCTCGTGCTCAGTGAAGTACTGTAGCTTGCACTCAGACTTGCACTGGTTGATTGACTCAGGCTCGTGCTGTAACTTCCACTGACAACTGCGCTCGTACTCGTGCTGTAGCTAGTGGAGATTGATACAGACGTTGACGTACTGTAACTTGCACTGACAGATTGACTCGTGCTCGTTGATACAGATGCACTTGATACGTAGCTGACACTAGTTGAAGTACTGTAGCTTGCGGATACCGAAGCGCTGATGCTGTAGCTCGTGCTCAAGCTGGTACTGTAGCTCTGGCTAAGACTTGCGCTGTAGCTGTAACTCGTGCTCAGGCTTGCGCTGGCAACGTAACTAGTCGATACGCTGACGCTTGCTGACGTGCTGTAGCTTGCAGAGATCGATGCGCTGACGCTAGTAGATACAGAAGTTGAAGTACTGTAAGAGCTGCTCAGGCTTGCACTATAGCTGCCGCTCAGACTCGTACTAATGCTCTGACTTACGACCGTCGATGTAGAAGCAGACGTGCTGGAGCTTACCGATACGGATGTGCTGGTTACGTAACTCGTACTAATAGAAGCACTGTAACTTGCACTCAAGCTTGCGCTGTAACTGTAGCTCGTGCTCAGGCTCGTGCTGTAACTAGTACTCAGGCTTGAACTGTAGCTGTAGCTCGTACTCAAGCTTGCACTAGCAACGTAGCTAGTAGATACGCTCGTGCTGGTTGAAGTACTGTAAGAGCTGCTCAGGCTTGCGCTGCTGCTGGAGCTGGTGCTGTAGGATACAGAAGTTGAAACAACGTAGCTCGTGCTAATTGAGCTGCTGTAACTTGCACTGACTGAAGTTGAAGTTACATAGCTGGTGCTGATCGAAGTGCTGTAGCTTGCGGAGACAGATGCACTGACAATGTAGCTCGTGCTCAGGCTCGTGCTGTAACTTGCACTCAGGCTTGCGCTAGCGCTTGTGCTTTGAGCAACGCTAGTACTCAAGCTGTAGCTTCCGGAAATAGATACGGAAGTTGAAGTTACGTAGCTCAGACTAGTCGATGCACTGTAGCTTGCGGAGACAGATGCGCTGACGCTGTAGCTGGTGCTCAAACTAGTGCTGTAGCTTGCACTCAGACTTGCGCTGTAGCTGTAGCTAGTGCTCAAGCTTGCACTGGTTACGTAGCTAGTCGATACGCTCGTGCTGGTCGAAGTGCTGTAACTTGCACTCAGGCTTGCACTGCTGCTGGAGCTGGTGCTGTACGATACAGAAGTTGAAACAACGTAACTAGTACTAATTGAACTGCTGTAGCTTGCACTGACTGAAGTTGAAGTTACATAGCTGGTGCTGATCGAAGTGCTGTAGCTTGCGGATACAGATGCACTGGCAACGTAGCTGGTGCTCAGGCTCGTGCTGTAGCTGGAGCTCAGACTTGCACTGTAGCTGAAGCTCGTACTCAAGCTTGCACTGGCAACGTAGCTAGTAGATACGCTGACGCTTGCTGACGTGCTGTAGCTTGCGGAGACGGATGCACTGACGCTCGTTGATACAGAAGTTGAGGTACTGTAGCTTGCGCTGGTCGATGCACTGTAGCTTGCAGATACAGAAGCACTGACACTGTAACTCGTGCTCAGGCTAGTACTGTAACTTGCACTCAGACTTGCACTTGCACTGTAGCTCGTACTGAATGAAGTGCTGGTACTGATGCTTGCAGAGGTAGATACAGAGGTTGAAGTGCTGTAACTAGTACTGAAGGATGCACTCGTGCTGTAGCTTGCGGAAATTGATACAGACGTTGAAGTGCTGTAGCTCAGACTGGTTGATGCACTGTAACTTGCGGAGACAGAAGCACTGACACTGTAGCTGGTGCTCAGGCTTGCACTGTAAGAACCACTGATTGATGCACTCTGGCTGTTCAGTGATGCGCTAATCGATGCACTTTGGGCGTAAGAACTGCTCAGACTTGCACTGTAGCTCTGGCTCAGGCTTTGACTGGCAACTGCACTCGTTGATGCACTAGCACTGGAGCTTGCGGATGCGCTGTAACTTGCACTGGTAGAACCACTGTAAGATGCGCTCAGTGAGCTGGAAGTACTGTAGCTTGCGCTAGAACTTGCAGAGTAGCTGGTGCTCGTGGATGCGCTGTAGCTTGCAGATACAGAAGCACTGACACTGTAACTCGTGCTCAAGGAAGCACTGTAGGAACCACTGATTGATGCACTCTGGCTGTTCAGTGATGCACTGATCGATGCGCTAATGCTGTAGCTCGTGCTCAGGCTTGCACTGTAGCTTTGACTCAAGCTCTGACTAGCAACTGCGCTCGTGGATGCGCTGGTGCTGGAGCTTGCGGATGCACTGTAGCTTGCGCTGCTGGATGCACTGTAAGATGCACTCAGTGAACTGGAAGTGCTGTAACTTGCACTGGAGCTTGCGGAGTAACTTGCGCTGTTAGATTGACTGTAGCTTGCGCTCGTGGATGCGCTCTGACTGTAAGAGGTGCTCAGACTTGTGCTGTAACTCTGACTCAGGCTTGCGCTGGCACTGTAGCTCGTGCTGTAGGAGGCACTTGCGCTGGTGCTGCCAGATGCACTAATGGAAGAACTGGTGCTGTAGCTCTGACTCAGACTTGCGCTGTAGCTGTAGCTCAGGCTCAAGGATACAGAGGTCGAAACAATGTAGCTGATGCTGATCGACGTGCTGTAGCTTGCGCTGATTGAACTAGATACTGCGTAACTGCTGCTCAGGCTTGCGCTGTAGCTCTGACTCAGGCTTGCACTGTTGCTGTAGCTCGTGCTGAATGATGCACTTGCACTGTAGCTACCAGATACACTGACGGAAGAACTGGTACTGTAGCTTGCACTCAGTGAACTGGAGGTGCTGTAGCTTGCACTAGAACTTGCGGAGTAGCTGGTGCTCGTGGATGCACTGTAGCTTGCGGATACAGAAGCACTGATGCTGTAACTCGTGCTCAGGCTGCTGCTGTAACTCTGGCTCAGGCTCTGGCTAGCAACTGCACTAGCACTTGCACTGGCGCTGGCGCTAGCACTGGCAGAACTGCTTGCGCTCAGTGATGCGCTGTAGCTGCCACTCAGGGAGTTAGAAGCGCTGGTACTTGCGCTGGCGCTCTGACTGTAACTCTGGCTCAGGCTTGCACTGTAGGAGCTGCTCAGGCTGGAGCTTGCAGAGTAACTGGTGCTGAATGATGCACTAGAACTGTAGCTTGCGCTGACGCTGACAGAGGTTGAAGTACTGTAACTCTGGCTCAAGCTTGCACTGTAGCTCTGACTCAGGCTAAGTGACTCGGAGCTAGAAACAATGTAGCTCGTGCTGGTTGATGAACTGTAGCTTGCGCTGACAGAACTGGAGGTTTCGTAACTCAGGCTAGTTGATTGACTGTAGCTCGTGGAGATAGAAGCACTGGTGCTGTAGCTTGCACTAAGACTGGTGCTGTAACTCTGACTCAGGCTTGCACTGTAGCTGTAGCTCGTGCTGAATGATGCGCTGGCGCTGTAACTTGCCGACGTGCTTACGGAAGTTGACGTGCTGTAGGATGCGCTCAGTGAACTAGATACACTGTATGATGCGCTGGCACTTGCGCTGTAGCTGCCACTCAGGCTGGAGCTGTAGCTTTGACTCAAGCTAGTTGATACGGAGCTAGAAACAATGTAGCTCGTGCTGGTTGATGAACTGTAACTTGCACTGACAGAGCTGGACGTTTCGTAGCTCAGGCTCGTTGATTGACTGTAGCTTGTAGATACGGAAGCACTTGTACTATAACTTGCACTCAAGCTGGTGCTGTAGGAAGCACTGATTGAAGCACTCTGGCTGTTCAGCGATGCGCTGACGGAAGCGCTGATGCTGTAGCTCGTGCTCAGTGAAGTACTGTAGCTCTGGCTCAGACTTGCGCTTGCACTGTAGCTGGTGCTGAATGATGCACTGGAGCTGTAGCTTTCACTGACGCTGACAGAAGAACTGGTGCTGTAGCTCGTGCTCAAGCTTGCACTAGAGCTCTGACTCATGCTCGTTGATACAGAGCTAGAAACAATGTAGCTCGTGCTGGTTGATGAACTATAGCTTGCGCTGACAGAACTTGAGGTTTCGTAACTCAGGCTCGTTGATTGACTGTAGCTCGTGGAGATAGAAGCACTGGTACTGTAGGATGCACTCAAGCTGGTGCTGTAGGAAGCACTGATTGAAGCACTCTGGCTGTTCAGCGATGCGCTGACGGAAGCACTGATGCTGTAGCTCGTGCTCAGCGAAGTACTGTAGCTCTGGCTCAGGCTTGCGCTTGCACTGTAGCTGGTGCTGAACGATGCACTTGCGCTGTAGCTTGCCGACGTGCTTACAGAAGTTGACGTGCTGTAAGATGCGCTCAGTGAACTAGATACACTGTAGGATGCGCTGGCACTTGCACTGTAAGAACCACTCAGGCTGGAGCTGTAGCTTTGACTCAAGCTCGTTGATACGGAGCTAGAAACAATGTAGCTCGTGCTGGTTGATGAACTGTAGCTTGCGCTGACAGAACTGGAGGTTTCGTAACTTAAGCTCGTTGACTGACTGTAGCTCGTGGAGATAGAAGCACTGGTGCTGTAGGATGCACTCAGACTCGTGCTGTAGCTCTGACTCAGGCTGGAGCTTGCACTGTAGCTGGTACTGAATGATGCACTGGCACTGTAACTTGCGGACGTGCTTACAGAAGTTGACGTGCTGTAGGAACCGCTCAAGCTGGTGCTGTAGGATGCGCTAATTGATGCACTCTGACTGTTCAGTGATGCACTGACAGAAGCACTGATGCTGTAGCTCGTGCTCAGTGAAGTACTGTAGCTCTGACTCAGACTTGCACTTGCGCTGTAACTCGTGCTGAACGATGCACTTGCACTGTAGCTTGCCGACGTGCTTGCAGAAGTTGAAGTACTGTAGGAGGCGCTCAGAACGCTGGAAGTGCTGTAGCTTGCACTGTAGGAGGCACTGTAAGAGCCACTCAGTGAACTAGATGCGCTGTAACTTGCACTAGAACTTGCACTATAGGAGGCACTCAGGCTCGTGCTGTAGGATGCGCTGATTGAAGCACTCTGACTGTTCAGCGATGCGCTGACGGAAGCACTGATGCTGTAGCTCGTGCTCAGGCTAGTACTGTAACTCTGGCTCAGGCTGGAGCTTGCGCTGTAGCTGGTGCTGAACGATGCACTGGCACTGTAACTTGCGGACGTGCTTACAGAAGTTGACGTGCTGTAGGAACCGCTCAAGCTGGTGCTGTACGATGCGCTAATTGATGCACTCTGACTGTTCAGCGATGCACTGACGGAGGCACTAATGCTGTAACTCGTGCTCAGGCTCGTGCTGTAGCTTTGACTCAGGCTGGAGCTTGCGCTGTAGCTGGTGCTGAATGATGCGCTGGAACTGTAGCTTTCACTTGCACTTACAGAGGTCGAAGTACTGTAGCTCTGACTCAGACTTGCACTGTAGCTCTGGCTCAGGCTCGTTGATACGGAGCTAGAAACAATGTAGCTGGTGCTGGTTGAAGAACTGTAGCTTGCGCTGACAGAACTTGAGGTTTCGTAGCTCAGGCTCGTTGATTGACTGTAGCTAGTGGAGATAGAAGCACTGGTGCTGTAAGAAGCACTCAAGCTGGTGCTGTAACTCTGACTCAGGCTGGAACTTGCACTGTAGCTCGTGCTGAATGATGCACTGGAGCTATAACTTGCGCTGGCGCTGACAGAAGTTGAAGTACTGTAAGAAGCACTCAGTGAGCTAGATACACTGTAAGATGCACTAGCACTCTGACTGTAACTGGTACTCAGGCTTGCGCTGTAGCTCTGACTCAGGCTCGTGCTTGCGCTGTAACTGGTGCTGAACGATGCACTGGAGCTGTAGCTTGCGCTGGCGCTGACAGAAGTACTGGTGCTGTAAGATGTGCTCGTTGATGCACTGTAGCTTGCGGATACCGAAGCACTAATGCTGTAGCTGGTACTCAAGCTTGCACTGTAGCTTTGACTCAGGCTAATTGATTCAGAGTTAGAAACAAAGTAACTGGTGCTCAGGCTCGTGCTGTAGCTCTGGCTCAAACTGGTGCTTGCGCTGTAACTAGTGCTGAATGATGCACTTGCGCTGTAGCTTGCACTGGCACTGACAGAGCTTGAAGTACTGTAGGAGTCGCTCAGTGAATTAGATGCACTGTAGGATGCGCTCGTTGATGCACTGTAAGATGCGCTCAAGCTCGTGCTGTAGGAGGCACTAATTGATGCACTCTGACTGTTCAGTGATGCACTGACAGAAGCACTAATGCTGTAGCTGGTACTCAGACTAGTACTGTAACTCTGGCTCAGGCTAGAACTTGCGCTGTAGCTCGTGCTGAATGATGCACTTGAACTGTAGCTTGCAGAAGTGCTTGCGGAAGTTGAAGAACTGTAGGAAGCACTCAGAACGCTGGAAGTGCTGTAGCTTGCGCTGTAGGAAGCACTGTAGGAGGCACTCAGTGAACTGGATGAACTATAGGATGAACTTGCGCTCAGGCTGTAGCTCGTGCTCAGGCTTGCGCTATAGCTTTGACTCAGGCTAGAACTTGCGCTGTAGCTCGTGCTGAACGATGCACTGGAGCTGTAACTTGCGCTGGCACTGACAGAAGTACTGGTACTGTAAGATGCACTAGTTGATGCACTGTAGCTAGCGGAAACAGATACACTCTGGCTGTAGCTCTGACTCAGACTTGAACTGTAGCTCTGGCTCATGCTCGTTGATACGGAGCTAGAAACAATGTAGCTCGTGCTGGTTGATGAACTGTAGCTGGCACTCAGCGAACTGGAGGTTTCGTAGCTCAGGCTCGTTGATGCACTGTAGCTTGCAGAGATAGAAGAACTCAGGCTGTAGCTCGTGCTCAGGCTTGCGCTGTAGCTTTGACTCAGACTAGAACTTGCGCTGTAGCTCGTGCTAAATGATGCACTGGAACTGTAACTAGCAGAAGTGCTTGCGGAAGTTGAAGAACTGTAGGAAGCACTCAGAACGCTGGAAGTACTGTAACTTGCGCTGTAGGAAGCACTGTAGGAGGCACTCAGAACACTAGAGGTACTGTAGCTAGCACTGGATGATTGACTGTAGGATACGCTCGTCGATGCGCTGTAGGATGCGCTAACCGATGCGCTGACACTGTAGCTGGCACTCAGGCTGGTGCTGTAACTCTGGCTCAGACTTGAACTGTAGCTGTAGCTGGTGCTGAATGATGCACTGGTGCTGTAGCTAGCTGAAGTGCTTACGGAAGTAGAAGTGCTGTAGGATACGCTCGTCGATGCACTGTAAGAAGCACTCGTTGATGCACTAACGCTGTAAGAAGCGCTCAGGCTGGCACTGTAGGAACCACTCAGACTTGCACTAGCGCTGTTGACCGAAGCACTCAGGCTGGCACTCGTTGCGTAGGAAAGACTGAGGCTTGCACTGTAAGATGCACTCAGACTGTCACTGGAACTGTAGGAGGCACTCATCCGTTCACTAGCGCTGACGGATTCGCTCAGACTGTTAGAAGCAGAAACACTGTAAGATGCACTCAGACTGAAGCTGGAACTCTGTGATTCACTGAAGCTGAGTGAGTTGGAAACATTGTAACTGGTGCTGAGGGAATCGCTGTAGCTGCCGCTGACAGAACCACTGGTGCTGTAGGAGGCACTCAGGGATCCGCTGTAAGAACCGCTGATGGAAGCACTCAGGCTGTTAGCTGAAGCACTCGCGGATAAGCTAGAACTGTAGGAACCGCTCAGGCTGGAGCTGTAAGATGCACTCAGACTAGCACTTGAACTGTAGGAGTTGCTCAGCATTTCGCTGGCACTCAGGGAGTATGAAGAGCTCAAGGAGCTGGATGCACTGTAAGAACCACTCAGACTGGCACTGTAGGAAGCACTCAGGCTGCGCTGGCGCTGTAAGAGTTACTCAGCATCACGCTGGCACTCAGGGAGTATGAAGAACTCAGGGAGCTGGATGCGCTGTAGGAGCTGCTCAGGCTACCACTGAAGCTGTAGCTGGTGCTCAGGCTGGTTGAGGAACTAGCACTGTAGGAAGCAACCAAGGACATGCTAAAGGACTGGCTGACAGATACACTTTGACTGTATGAGCCGACCAGCGACATGCTGAATGATTGACTAAGTGAAACGCTTTGGCTGTAGGAACCAACCAAGGACATACTGAATGATTGACTGAGTGATACGCTCTGGCTATAAGAGCCAACCAGTGACATGCTGAAGGACTGGCTGAGCGAAGCACTTTGACTGTAGGAAACGGAGGTCGAAGCGCTGTAGGAAGCACTCAGACTGGAACTAGCACTGTAACTATTGCTCAGCGAGTTGCTTGCGACAGACTGCGAAACACTCGTTGATGCGCTGTAGGAAGCACTCAGACTGGAGCTGGCACTGTAGCTAGAACTCAGGGAGTTGCTTGCAGCGGACTGTGAAGCGCTCGTTGATAAGCTGTAGCTGGAACTGAGTGATGCACTGGAACTGTAACTAGCACTTAAGCTCGTGCTGTAAGATCCACTAATCGAAAGACTTAAACTATTAGTTGAAACGCTCAATGATGCGCTCAGGCTGTATGAAAGGCTGAGTGATGCACTGTAAGATCCACTAACTGAGCCGCTTACACTGTAGCTAGCACTTAAACTCGTGCTGTAAGAGCTACTGATTGAAGCGCTTAAACTATTAGTCGAAGCACTAATCGAGGCACTTACACTGTAAGAGGCGCTAGTTGAAGTTGAATATGATGAACTCAGTGAGCCGCTAAAGCTGTAAGAAGTGCTGAGTGAAGCACTGTAGGAGCCGCTCAGGGAACCGCTGTAGCTGTAGCTGGTGCTCAGGCTCGTGCTGTAGGAAGCACTCAGGACTGAACTATTGCTATAGGAACTACTGGTAGAAGCCGAGTAAGAGTCGCTCAGCAATGCACTCGTGCTATAGGAAGCACTCGTGGAGGTGCTGTATGAAGCGTTGATTGACGTGCTGATACTGGTAACCACGCTTAAGGACTCGGAACCACTCAAACTAATTGAGATGCTCTGGGATTCAGCGATGGAACCACTCAAGCTCTGGGAGCCGGAAGTAGAGGTACTGGTCGATTGACTAGCAACCGTACTCATAGCTTCACTTTGACCCTGGCTGATTGCCTGGCTGATGACCTGAGAAGTCTGCTGACTAACACTCCAGGAGTTGCTCAAAGAACTACTAATGGCTTGGGACTCATTAGTAGTTGTGGACTGAGTAGTAGATTGAGATTGGGTATTAGAGGCAGTGCTCTCAGAGGTCGTGTTGGACGCCTGGCTTGACTGACTCGTCTGACTGGTCGAAGCACTGGTAGCCCCACTGCCGATGTGGACAGCGGAGTTACTGAAGATGGTGTGTTCAGACTCTTCTTGAGCGATTGAATAAGATTGACTCAGGCTGGCGTTGTAAGCCGGTGTCCCAGCAGCAAATAACATGTTGCCGAAGAGGTTGGCGTTGAATTCGCCCTGCTGAATCGTGAATAATTGCGCATTAAAGGCAGCCGCGTCGTCACTACCGAAGCTGTTAACAGTAAAGGTATTGACGTTGTTCTCGGCTGCTTGACTATTTTCGTTTGAGGCAACGGTGTTTTGGCTTGCCTGACTGTTAGTCTGGTTGGAGACAACCGCCTGGCTCCGCGTTGACGGAACCACCTGACTGTTTTGCTGGTACGAGGAAACTACCTGCGTACTCTGCACGGAAACAGTCGTTTGTTGCTGGTAACGCCGTGCCGAAGCTGAATACTGAATATTTTGTGAATTAATGCTCGTCTGGCTATTAGCAATTGTTGTACTCTTCTGGGTACTAGCAGTTGCCGGTGAATAGCTCTGGCTGACCGAAGTGGACCCGATCTCGCTGCCGGTCTGTGCCCCCTGCATCGTCTGCTGGGTCTGGGCATCGGCCATCGCGTCGACGGGCACTCCAGCCACCCCGGCCCCCAGGATGGTCGTTAAGGCAGCCAGTCCTTTCATGTAGGAGCCAGTTGTGTCGTCCATCCGTTTGCTTAAGGCATCCGGGTCGGCTTGCACTTCATCTGTCGTCACCTGACGATCCTTGTCAAGCAGGAGCAGCCGCATGTAACGACTTAAGGAACTCACCCAACCTTGGTGAGTC
Source organism: Limosilactobacillus sp. (assembly GCF_022482365.1). NCBI lineage: Bacteria > Bacillati > Bacillota > Bacilli > Lactobacillales > Lactobacillaceae > Limosilactobacillus > Limosilactobacillus sp. The sequence goes on along the minus strand of NZ_JAKVPE010000001.1, from coordinate 39,686 downwards.
TTATAAAGCCGAACTTTGCTGCTTTCATCCTCCTTGGCTATTTTTTTATTATTTTTTCTCAGCATACTCTATTTACCCCCCACAAATAGAACTAATTATCTTGCTTCTTTTTCCCACCAAGTGAGATTCCCAATAATGCGAGGAAGGCTTCCAAGATAATTAAGAAGATGTTCCTTGATTGCTTGTTGTTTGCGTTCCCGGTTTGTGGCAATTCGCTATTCTGGTTGCTGGAGCTGTTCGGTACTTTAACCGCTTCGGTGACCCATTGATAGCTGCCGGATGCGGAGTTGCCAGTCGTAGCTCCCTGCGTGTTGGTGCTGGTCGTCGTAACTGGTTGACTGTAGGTTGCGCCCCCACCATTCGTTGTGGTGGTCGTCCGGTGGTTGAGGTTCCGCGGATCAATTACCTGACTCGGGTCGATCACCGTCGTACCCGTGTTAAGGCTGTGATCCGGCTCGCTAGCACTCGTCGGCTGGTTCGGATTCGTCGGTTGACTCGTTGGCTGATTAGTCGGCTGGCTAGTAGGCTGACTCGTTGGTTGGCTTGTCGGCTGATTAGTCGGCTGGCTGGTAGGCTGACTCGTTGGTTGGCTTGTCGGTTGACTCGTCGGCTGGTCGGATGTCTGCGCGTTCTTTGTGTACTTCACAACCACCAGCACCTGGTTGGTGTCATCGGTAGCATTGACGGTCTTGGCCGCTACTTCAGCTTGGTCTGGCGTGTAGCCATCAACCGTTGGTGAGGTTACCGCTGGGAAGGTTGCCTGATCTGGTTCCCAGGCGTTCCAATTGGTCTCGTTCGTGACCATGTCCTTCTGGCCCGTTCGGCTGAAGCTAACCGGCGTTGCTTGGTAGTCCGTTGCGGCACTGGTTCCGTCGGTGAAGACGTAGTGGATGGTCTCCGTGACCTTCTTGGAATCGTTGACCGTCTGGGTTTCGTGTCCTAAGTGAACCGTGTAGGCCTTGTCTTCATTCTGGAAGGTCAGCTCCTTGCCGTTCGTGTCATCGCTGATCAGGATGTAGTGCTGAGCCTTGAAGTTATTGATATCGTTGGTGGTGCTGTAACCAGAATCATCGTTTTCTTTTCCTTCCTTGGTGACCGTTGAGAGCACCTTGCCGGTCGTCGTATCAATATAAGTAACTGTAATCTTTGAGGTCGTCACGTTTTGGTCACCACTCCCGTTACTGCTGTTCTTAGCATCGGATCCGTTGTTTGCATTGTAGGAACGGATCTGCATGACGAAGTTGACGTCCCCCCAATCCTGCGTGCTGCCACCGAGGTTGACGTAGCCGTCATCCCCGTTGTTATTAGCCGTATTGCCATTATCCTTGATGGCAACCCAGGCAGCGAAGTGATTGGTCAGGTAATTCTGCATATCCTTGTTTGCTAAGCTCGTCCCCAGGTAGGAACCGTTAGCCAGCCATCCCCGGTACACGATTCCGGTTTGGTTGCCACCAACCTGATTCTCGGAGGTGTAAACCTTGTAGTTTGCCATGTCCTGGTCGTAGGTGGTGGTGTCACTCGGCTGGGTCAGGTAGCTCTTGTCGACCGTGACCTCCGCCAGATCGATTGTCTGGCCACCCAACTTGATTGGCTGGTCGGTGTTGATCACGATGTGGTAGGTCTTGCTGTTAACCAAGGTGCCCGGTTCATTGGTTTTCGTCGGGTCAGCTGACGTTACCGTAACCTCGGGAACATCCGGGTTAGTGGTTTCGATGCTGATCCCGACCTGACCATCACGGAGCAGGTTGGTGATCTTCGCGCTCTCCAGACTCTTCTTTAGAATGTCGACAATCTGTTGGCGGACCTCATCGGTGGTCTTCCAAGTAGTGGTGATCCCGGTCTGAACTGGAGTTTCAACCGTGATGTCAACGTTGTTGGAAAGCTTATCACCTAAAGCAACCTCAACGGCCGTGGTCATGTCCCGCACGCTCAGTGACTGGCTGCCGTCGGTGTTGGTCGTCCAAACGTGGGAGGTCCCAACGTTGCCGGCCTTTACTTCAGTCGTCTCGTGGTCCTGCACTTGAGAACCAGTTGGCGAAACGTAGGTGACTGGAATGGAAATCCCGGAGGTGTAAGTGTGGCTCCCAATTACGATGTCATCCTGCGGCTTGTAGGTCGTCAGTGACTTGTTGTGACTGTAAGCGTTAAGGGTCAGGCCCTTCTGAATCAGACTCTTCCAAACCAGGTTAACGCTGATCTTCGGGTTCTTGATCGTGGTGATGTTGTTGTTGAACTGCAGCCGGTAGTATGCGTAGCCACCGTCACCCTGTGAGGTAATCTCACCAACCTGAACGTTGTTGATCGTGACCGGAATGTCATCCGCCGTCACGGAACTGTAGTTGGCGTATTTGCCGTCGGCCGTTGGTGCCCCCATCTTAAAGTCGATGTAGTTGCCGGCCTTAATCTTGCTGGAATCCAGTGACAGATCGGCGTGCAGCTGAACGTTCCCTGAATCACTCGGCTGGGCCCCGTCAGTTACCGTTGCCGTTGGCGTGCTCGTCACCTGATAAGCATCATCGGCAACCGGTGCGGTTTCTTGCGCTTGATTGTGGTTCAAAGTAACCGTGGTCGTTCCAGTTTGGAGGGCCTTGTTGGTATCCATCTGATCAGCCGTTGCCTGAGTGTTTTGGTTGGTATCTGGATCCTGGTTATTAGTGTTGGCTGCTTGGTCGGCATTGGTATCCGCGTTTGCCGTTCCCCCTAAGTAGAAGGACGTCCCTAAAATAACGGAAGCAGCTCCAACGCCAAGCCGCTTGATGTTACGGTGTTGAAGTTTCTTCTGTTCATCCTTATCTTGATTTAGTTCTTTAACGTGATCTTCTGACATAATGCTGCCTCCCAATTATCGTTAGCTAAATAAATAATGGCTCCAAGCGAAAGTCGTTTTTGAATAATTGCTTTATATATTTTTTTATAATCAGTTCTATTCTAACACTTATCGATAATGATTAAACACCTTTTTGACAACTATGTTACAAAAGAGCGGCGTTCGATTATTTTATTCGGGTGACTTTCACTGAAATTGCCTACTTTGTGAAGCTAGTTCAATAATGGTCCGCTTATTTCAGCCCCGGTTTAACGCCTTTTTAGAGTCGTTATAAGTATTTGGTTTCATGACAGCAAGCACAAGTCTATAATTTTTTCAATAGTTAAATTAATTTTGAAGCAAAAAAACTTTTTTATTATAATTTATGCTTTTTTCGACATACGTTAATCGGTTTAATTCTTATAAATAAGAAAACGGTTTTCAGTTTATCACCCTAATAGCTTTCAGAACTTTTGATCTTTTTGTGCAAAAAATGCCGTTTTTATAGAAAAATAAATTCCCTAAATTTCAAGAATAAGTTAGCCACTGGACTCAAATAAATAATACTGACCAATTGATTATTGGTTGATGGAGCTGTGATATCTCTTGGTAGAAGGCCTTACGATAGATATCCATTGACGAATGTCCATTAAACATAGCTCGTGGATAGTGATTCATCCAATCATTAGTCGCTATGATCTGAGCACTACTATAGTTATTTATAGCTTCACCTTTGGTAATCTCCTTGCGGAGAAACCGGTTATTGATCTCATTGGATCCACGTTCCCAAGGGGAATACGGATCAGCATAGAAAACATGATCGTGAACTTGTGTTAACTCACTAAATTCTGAACCGTTGTCAGAGGTTATTGTCTTAAAAATGCGATAGTAAGCATCTGTGCCCATTTTCTGGCGCAAATTTATAAAGAACTGATTTACTGCATGCGCAGTTTTACCAGCAATTTTACTCGTGATATTAACTCGTGAAAGGCGATCAGTCATTACTAGTACAACACTGTCATTACCGTTTTTCTGTCCCTGAACTGTATCCAGTTCCCAATGGCCAATTTCGGACCGTTGGTCCGCAGTTTGAGGTCGTTGAGCAATATTAGGCCCTAAGCACCTTTTAGCTTGCGGATGAGTTTGATGATGCTTACGTTTAGGTTTTTCAAAGAGGTCTAAATTGGACGTACGAAGCACACCCTCATTAATCCATTGATATAAAGTTACAACCGACTTTGGGATCAGGGTGCCATCATTCATTAAATCTCGAGCCTTATAAATAACCGCTTGTGGGGAGTAATGGTGGTCGTCAAACTCACCAAGCATTAGCTGATCAGCTAATCGTAAAAATTGCTTTGAAGAATAATATAAGCGACGACGACCAGAATGGCGGTGATGTTCAAGATATGTGGCCTGACCAGCTTCATAACTATAGATGTAGTAAGAATATTCGTAAATCTTACCATTAGATTTTTGACGACGAAGTTGGCGGACCGTACCACGGTTGAGCTCGTTATTAATTGTTTGATGATTAACTCCTAATTGGCGACCAATTGCGCGATTGGAAAGTCCTTGCGACTTTAAAGTCGCAATCATCACACGTTCTTCTTTAGTAAGATGAGCATTCTTTTTATGAGTAGTCAATAAAATAGTAGACATGGTATCATTTAAGTGCGTCATTTGACGGACATCCTTTCATATAGGTTTGGTTCACTTAATATGATACCTGATGTCACGCCGAATGGCGTTTTTTATTTACCACCAACTGGGTGGCTAACTTCATTCTATAATCTACCGAAAAATAAATTCAGATAAACGTTTCACCATTTAATAAATGATCCGGAAACAAAAAAACAGCCCCGTCCGAAGACTGGAGCTGTTTGCTTCATTAGATCAGTATCTATTGTAATTGGTTCATTGCCGCGCGAAAATCATCCGGCAGCGGTGCCTCCAGGGTGATATTGTCCTGCTTAAATGGACTGTAGAATTGCAGCCAGTAGCAATGCAGGGCCTGGCGGGCGATCACCGGCGAGTTCTGTCCGTACATGTCATCCCCGAGCAGCGGGTGGCCCAGGTAGGCGAAGTGGACCCGGATCTGGTGGGTCCGCCCGGTATGGAGGCGCACTCGTACCAGCGAGGCCCGCTCACTCGTCCACTGGGTCCAGTACTCGGTCACCGAGGCCTTGCCGGCGGGCCCGACCATCCGCTGGACGAACGATTCGGGATCCCGCTGAATGGGCGCGTCGATGTAGCCGTGACCGGTCCGCACGCGCCCGTTCACCAGGGCCAGGTAGTTTTTCTTGACCTCGTGGTGTTTGAGCTGGCGGTCGAGGACGGCGTGGGCGAAGCGGTGCTTAGGAAAGACGACCAGGCCGCTGGTGTCCTTGTCCAGCCGCGTCGCCACGTGAATGACCTGGTTCTCGTAGTTTTGCTGTTGGTAGTAGTACTTGACCCGGTTGACCAGGCTATCGGCCACTTCGACGTTGTGGGCCGGAACGGTGGCCACCCCGGCCGGCTTGTTGAGCACCAGAAAGTCCCGGTCCTCATAGACGATCGTGATTGGTGCCGGGTAGGCTTCCACGGCGGGGTTCCCCGCCTCGGCCGGCAGGACCAGGCTGAAGCGGTCGCCCGGCTGCACCATGTCGACCGCCCACTTCTCTTCGCCGTTGATCAGCATCTTGCCGCCGTGGTAGATCGCCACCTTCATCAGGGTGCTGGTCACCCCTTCCATTCGCAGGGCCGACCGCAGCTTGCGGGGCACGTCTTTTTGGTAGGTCCAGGAAAATTCCATTACTTGGTCTCCCCGATGAAGGAGTCCTTGACCCGGTTCCAGAAGTTGTTGTGCCGGTAGCGGGCAAAGTAGATCCGCTGTTTGGAGACCTGGTAGGCCAGCTCCATCAAGTAGCGCTGCCCCGGCTTGTTCTTCAGCATCAATTGGTCGCGGTCACAGGTCATCACGTGGCCGTTGACGTCGCGCAGCCGCAGCATCAGCTTGGTGTCCGCCCCGAAGATGATCGGTGAGCCCAGGGTCCGGAAGACGCGGTTGTTCAAGGACGCCATTTCCGCCAGCTGGAAGCCGACGCTGTGCGGGTCCATGATCGCCCCACCGACCGACTTGTTGTAGGCCGTCGAGCCGGTCGGCGTGGAGATGCAGAGCCCATCCCCCCGGAAGTTTTCAAAGAGCTGGTTATTAATGTAGACATCGCAAACCATCGTCTTGGTGATGTTGCGGATGGTCGATTCGTTTAAGGCGATGAAGTGGTCGGTCGTGCCGTCCGAGTAGACCGCCTTCATGTCGAGCAGTGGATAGGAGACGGACTGGCCGCTGTCCTTGACCAGGCTGTCGACCAGGTCGTCGATTTCGAAGTTTCGCCAGTCGGTGTAGAAACCAAGGTGACCGGTGTGGATGCCGACGAAGCGGATCTTGTCCAGCTGGGCTTGGTAGTGGTGGAAGGCCGACAGGAGGGTCCCGTCGCCGCCGATGGTGATGACGACCTCGGGCTGCTTGGCGTCATAGACTAAGCCAGCCTTGTCCATCTCCGCCTTGAGCAGCTTGGTAACCCGCTGGGATTCCGCCGTTTCGTTGTTATAAATTGCTACCTTCATTTAATCAATCTTCCTCATTTGTATGGTCTTCGTGTTGGGAATCGGTCGGCAGGCTCGTTGGCGTGCGCTGCGAGAACAGCGTCTGGGCCTCCTTGATCTCCTCCCTGATTTCTGACATCTCGTTATCGAGCTTAAAGGCCGCCTCGGCAGCACGCTGCAGCCGGGCCGACAGCTCCTGGGGAAAGGCCCCCTGGTACTTGTAGTTCAGCGAGTGCTCAATCGTGGCCCAGAAGTTCATCGCCAGGGTCCGGATCTGGATTTCGGCCAGGATCTTCTTCTCCCCCGTCACCAGCTGGACCGGGTACTCGATCACGATGTGGTAGGAGCGGTAGCCGCTGGGCTTGACGTTGGTGACGTAATCCCGCTCTTCCAGGATCGTCATGTCGCTGCGCTGGCGCAACTGATCGACCACGACGTAGATGTCCTCGACGAACTGGCACATGATCCGCAGCCCGGCGATGTCTTGCATGTCCTGCTCCAGCCGGTCCTCCTGCACGTGACGGCGAACCATCTTCTCCTTGATGCTGTCGACGGGCTTGACCCGGCCGGTGACGAACTCGATCGGTGAGTGTTCGCCCTGTTCCTGATACTGCTTGCGCATCCCCCGCAGCTTAACTTTTAACTCGTTGACGGCCTGTTGATATGGCAATAAGAAATGCTGCCAATTTTCAATCATTCTTCAAAGCCTCCTGTTAAATCTGCATATTATTTTAGCATACTTTAATCTGCTGGTCGTCGCCAAAGCGGTTTACTTTACAAGTCCCGGGATTTTTGTCACAATAATACTGTTTACAAAATGAGTTTGAAGTTCAAACTGATCGGAGGAGCAATTAATGCTTGAGATTCATTTATTTGTTAACCCCGTTGGGATGCGTTGTTTCCGCTGCGAAAATGACGTCTTGAGGGTTGATCGAGAATTGAATACCAAAATTAACTACCAGTTCGTTCCGTTATTCAACATGAACACGATTGACGACACACTGCGCCTGTACGACTTTGATCCGCATAGCCTGAAGGCCCGGCAACAGGTGGCCGACACCATCCTGCAGGTAATCCTCGACTACAAGGCCGCCCTCTTCCAGGGACGCAAGCGTGGCCGGCGCTACCTGCTCCATTTGCAAACCGCCATCATCCAGCATGACGTCAACTATTCACTCGAACTGGTCAAAAAAGCCGCCGAGAGCTCTGGCCTGGACCTGGAGATGTTCCTCGAAGACCGCCAGTCCAAGCTGGCCCACGACGCCTTCCGGCAGGACCAGCGGGTGGCAGCCGAGCTGGGGGTCAGTGAGACGGCCACGGCGGTCGTGTTCGACACCGACCAGACCGACTACGGCTTCTTGATCCCGCACTTTGACTACGAGACCCTGATCCAGATGTACGAACAGAACCGCCTGGACAAGGGCCAGAGCGCCAAGCAGTTCGCCGCCCAGTTCCACCGTCCGGCACTTAAAATTATCCAAAAGTAAAACGTCAGCATCGCGCTGGCGTTTTATTTTTTGCTTGAATTAGAATTGCAACTTGGCCGTGCCAAAGGCGATCTTGACCAGGTCCCCCAACAGGGCCACGGCCTCCTGGTAGGCGGCGTCGGCCATCTGCTGGTTGATCCCGGTCAGGTAGGCAGCAACGTCCTGCTGACTGCCGGCTTCCTGATCGGCAACCGCCTGGAGGTGCCGGCCGGTTGCGACCACCTGCTGGGCAAAGTGCTCAACCTTGCCCCGGGCGGCGTCGTAGTGCTGATCACCGATGGCGGCAATCGTGTGCGACAGCCAGTACATCTGCTCGACCGAGTACTTGGTCGTCGTGTCCCGCCAGCGTGCCGGCGTGTCGGTGACGTTAGCAAAGAATGGCACCACCGTGTTGAAGGCGTTGGGTCCAAAGGCCAGCCAGTGAACGGCAGCCACTTCGGGTGCGACCCCGTTGCGGATCTGGAGGATGTGCAGCTCCAGGTTCCGGTTGAGGGCGATTGACCGGTAAGGACCGTGCCCACTCGCCTGCTCATAAGGATCAAAGGCGGTGTTTTGGAAGTGCGAGGACATCAGGTCCTTGATCTCCTCGATCGTCAGCTTGTGCCGGGCGTGACAAATGAATGGCAAGTCCTGGTCGGTCGGCTGGTGACCGCTGTCCCCGCTCAGCTGCTGCTGAACGTACCAGGCCCGCGGGTTGTTGTAGCGGGTATCGGTGACCGTCTGGCTGCCGCAGATCTCCCGCAGGTTGTAGTGCCCATCCAGCGACGGGTTCAGCTGGTGGTCGTCAATAAAGCTCTGCAGGCCCGCGTCGCTCAGCGTATCCGCACTGGCAAAGTCAAAGTCGGCGATGTTCAGGCGGTTAGGCGCGATCACGTAGGCGTCGTCGGGAATCCGGACGGCTGCCCAGTGGTGACCACCGATTGTCTCCAGGTACCAAACCTCGTCGGCGTCACCGAATGAGATGGCATTGGCCTCGTAGGTCCCGTACTTTTCCAGCAGGGCCCCGAGCCGTTCGACCCCCTGGCGCGCCGTCTTGATGTACGGCAGGACCAGGGTCACAAAGTCCTCCTCGCCGATCCCGCTCTCGTCGTTGTACGGGTCCAACCCGAGGATTCGGGAGTTAGTGGTGATCGTCTCGGTTCCGGTCATCGAGACGTTGTGCCGGTTGATTCCGCCGGCCGCGAAGACCCCGGCCGAGCTGTCGGCATCGGGCGTCGAGGTGTAGCCCACCGGATCATCAGGCAGGTCAATTTGGAAGTCCGTGGTCTTGCTCTCGTAGTGGCGCGGCTGGTCGGCTGGCTTGACGAAGACGAAGCGCTGCGGATCAAAGGCATTGCCGTAGTCCTCTTCCCGGCAGACGATGGTCGAGCCGTCGATCGTGGCCTTCTTGCCGGCTAAAAATGTTGTACAGGTGTGTTCCATTAATACTCATCCCCTTTTGCTCTATTTTAATGCAAAACGCGGCGAAAGCCCACCCCGCCGAACGACTGCCAGCTTCTCTGCCGGGCTGGCAAACCACCGCGGGCGGGCCAGCAGAACCCAGCCCGTGGCGACCGGAGCGAGGATTCCAGCGGCGACGAGCTCGGCAGTAAAATTGCGCAAGAACCGGGCGTGAAGCTGACGAGCATTTAGGCAGCCGTAACCCAACCACTCCAGCGGACCGGCCTGCTCCAGCCAGCCATACCAGGCCGACCGCGGCCAAAAGTGAAACGGCGATAAATCCATCAACGCCTTGACGACGGCGAGCCGCCACAGGATCGGTGGCGTTGCCAGCAGCGGCCAGCTTGGTGCCAGATCATGACAGATCAGCGGACAGGTTGCCAGCGGCAGGACCGGGGAACGACAGGCCAGTGCCTGAATTGCCGGCGTTGGGTGCTGGTATTGCAGCCGGGCCAGCCGGTTCATCTGTAGACGGACGATCTCCTCGGGACGACGGCGTTGAGCAGAAATGAGGGAGCAGCGGGCGAAGTGCCGATCCACCTCCGGGCAGCTCCTCGTGGTATTCCAAAAGAGCAGGCCCATTTCCCCACCCACCAGCTGGGTGAACTGGGCCACCTTTTGCGAATGCAGGTTTCGCCGGTAGGGCGCGCCCAAAAGCCAGCGGACCGGAATCCCCAGCTGCCGGTAGCCGGCGTTGCGCTCGCGCAGGCGTCGCAGGCTGAGTGGGCTGCACTGGAATTCCAGGGCCACCGACCGCGTTCCCACCGTCAGCAGCAGGTCCGGGCGCTGGGCAATTGCCGGCAGGTAGACCTCCAGGCGTGGCTGATAACCACGCCGCTGCGCCCACTCCAGCAGCTGCGTCTTGCCCAGCAAATGTTCAGGGGTCTCCCCCTCGCTCAGGTGGCAATGGCTGCCGGGACGGTGAGCAAAGTGGGCAATCTTGCATCGCCCCCGCCGTAGGATGACGGTTTCCCGGCAGCCCGGGCAGCAATACGATTCCCCGGCCCGGGCATCGGCTGCCAGGACTAGGCCGGCTTTTCCTTGTGCAACTAACATGACGATCCCCCCTACTGTTTAAATACGGAAGAATCGGCAATTTCTCAGAAATAAAAAAAGCGAGATTGAGAATTAACCCAACCTCGTTGTTACATAGCAATCTTAATTAAAGTAGTGGCGAATCGTGTGTAGGGCCGAGACGGCCATCAGCTTCTTGCCGTGCTCGCTCAGATACATCGGCGTCACGACGGTCGGACTGCCGTACTCGTATGCCAGGGCCATGCTATCCTTGACCAGGCTGTCGTTGTCGACGGGCTGATAGTACTTCATCGCCAGGAAGTACTTGTCCTGGTACTTATAGAGCTCGCTCACCACGTCGTCGTCCTCGGCGATGTGGGCAAAGTCGACCAGGTCCTCGAACTGGTCAAAGACCACCACCCGCCAAGTTGCGGGCTGGTGGGGGTCGGTACTCTGTGATTGAGAGTCATTTGGCATCATTGGTTCTGGCTGACTGCCTCCTTCCACCGGTGCCGGCTGGGCCGTGGCCTGTTGCGCAGCAAGGTTCTGCTTAATGTACTGAGCAATCTGCTCATTGTTGGCCGCCTGCCCGCCATCCGGTTCATCGGGATCGTTCTTGCTGATGAAGAGCTCCAGGCCGTTCGTGGTCGGCATGACCTGAAAAGTCACCGAGTCGTTATTTTGGAACTGATGATCGGTGTCGACCTCGCGCAGAATGCTATAAAAGAAATCCTCAATCTGCTGGTGATTGCCCAGCAGGTCGAGGATCGTGATCCCCCGTGCGCTGAGGTCGTCGTTGTCGATTAATACGCGAATCGTGTTTTTATTGATGTGTTCCATTTCCATCGGCAGCACCCCCTCGATTCGCTCGAAATGAAGTCTTAACTACTATTCTAAAACCTTTCACTTAAAAGTAAAGGAAATAAAAAGGAGAAGCACCTCGCTTCCCCAAAACAATTAGATTAAATCTGCTTTGCGTTGTGCCTCCGCCAGCTCGTAAGCCCGGACTTTCCGTGGCAGGAACCGCCGAATTTCATCTTCGTTATAACCAACTTGGAGCCGCTTATCATCCATGATGATCGGCCGCCGCAAGAGACCAGGATTAGCACTGATCAATTCGTACAGCTTCTTCATCGGCAGCTCGTTTAAGTCAACGTGGAGCTGCTTGTAAGCCTTGGATCGCTTGGAGATAATGTCCTCGGTTCCGTCTTCGGTCATTCGTAAAATGTTTTTAATTTCATCAAGCGATAACGGATCAGAGAAAATGTTCCGTTCCTTGAATGGAATGTTGTGTTCTTGCAACCAAGCACGCGCTTTGCGGCAAGAGGTACAACTTGGAGACGTATAAAGTGTGACCATTAAATAAAAAGCCTCCTTCGATTTCGTTCACAACAACATTCATCAATACACCTAGTATTATACTATTTTTTAGCGGGTGATAAAAGGGGTTCGGACCAATTTTATTAACTTTTTGTAAGTGAATTATTAAACTATTTATGCCAACTTGTGTATTTTTCCGGGGGAACTGTATTATAATAGGAATGAAGGGACATTCTATTATGAGGAGGGATTACCTGTGTTAACTAAAATCAGTTTTACCTTTGGTTCACGCCAAATCTTGAAAGACATTATCGACAAGAATCCGGATCGGCAGTTCAAACTGATGCAAGCTTCCACCCACAGTCACAAGCTGGCACTATTTGACTTTTCCGGCAAGGAGACGATTTTCAAGACTCCAGTTGCCTTAACCGTCTTAAACGAATCACTCAATGACAACCACAACGGCATCCTCTACTACCAGTCATTCCAGGTCAATGGTGATCGGCAGCAGCTGCTCTACAATACTTTGGACAAGATTGTCACCGACGCCCCGGAATTTGCCAACGGCTTTTTGATGACGTCCGTTGCCAACCGGAACGAGAGCTCAACGCTGGTCCTGCTGAGTGCCTGGAACGATTTTGAGGACCTGACCGCATGGCGGGAGAGCGACACCTTCAAGGACCTCGATAATTTCATGACGGTCGGCTCCGACAATTACTACTACGACGAGATCTACCGTCCAATCGCCTAGAAATTTACCAATGCAAAAACCGCCAAGATCACAATGTCTTGACGGTTTTTTTGTAAACAAAAAGCAGATGAAGTATTCATCTGCTACGACGGTCCGTACGAGACTCGAACTCGTGATCTCATCCGTGACAGGGATGCGTCCTAAACCAACTAGACCAACGGACCAAAATTGCGGGGGCTGGATTTGAACCAACGACCTCCGGGTTATGAGCCCGACGAGCTACCAGACTGCTCTACCCCGCGATAATAAAAGTGACCCGTGCGGGATTTGAACCCACGATACCAGCGTGAAAGGCTGGTGTCTTAACCACTTGACTAACGGGTCATAAAAGCGGAGAATGAGAGATTCGAACTCTCGCGCCGGTTTCCCGACCTACACCCTTAGCAGGGGCGCCTCTTCAGCCACTTGAGTAATTCTCCACAAATGGGCCTAAATGGACTTGAACCATCGACCTCACGCTTATCAGGCGTGCGCTCTAAACCAGCTGAGCTATAGGCCCATAAAGCGGGTAACGAGAATCGAACTCGCGACAACAGCTTGGAAGGCTGTGGTTTTACCACTAAACTATACCCGCATTCTATTCAACTAATGGCGCGGGACGGAATCGAACCGCCGACACAGGGAGCTTCAATCCCTTGCTCTACCAACTGAGCTACCGAGCCAACAACGGTCCGTACGAGACTCGAACTCGTGATCTCATCCGTGACAGGGATGCGTCCTAAACCAACTAGACCAACGGACCAAAAAAATTGCGGGGGCTGGGTTTGAACCAACGACCTCCGGGTTATGAGCCCGACGAGCTACCAGACTGCTCTACCCCGCGATAATAAAAGAGGAGGATGAGGGATTCGAACCCTCGCGTCGCTCTCACGGCCTAGCGGTTTTCAAGACCGCCCCCTTCAGCCACTTGGGTAATCCTCCATGATGTTTGATTCACCAAAAATTGCTTTGATGGACCTTGTAGGACTCGAACCTACGACCGGGCGGTTATGAGCCGCTTGCTCTAACCAACTGAGCTAAAGGTCCAAAACAGCCAGGTTAAATCGCGGCGGGGGGGATCGAACCCTCGACCTCCCGGGTATGAACCGGACGCTCTAGCCAGCTGAGCTACACCGCGAAAATAAAATGTTACTAAATTATTATTAGTAAATCGGGAAAACAGGATTCGAACCTGCGACCCCCTGGTCCCAAACCAGGTGCTCTACCAAGCTGAGCTATTTCCCGAAAAAGTGCACCCAGAAGGAGTCGAACCTTCAACCTTCTGATTCGTAGTCAGACACTCTATCCAATTGCGCTATGGGTGCATAAGTGCCGAGGACCGGGATCGAACCGGTACGGTTATCACTAACCGCGGGATTTTAAGTCCCGTGCGTCTGCCAATTCCGCCACCCCGGCATTATAGAATTGGCAAAGCGGAAGACGGGATTCGAACCCGCGACCCCCACCATGGCAAGGTGATGTTCTACCACTGAACTACTTCCGCATACTAAGTGCCGACTAGAGGATTCGAACCTCCGACCCCCTGTTTACAAGACAGATGCTCTGCCAACTGAGCTAAGTCGGCATGGACAACACACTTATTATACCAAACCGATAGCTGTTTGGCAATGAGCCGTGTGGGGATCGAACCCACGACCCTCTGATTAAAAGTCAGATGCTCTACCAACTGAGCTAACGGCTCATGAGCTTTTAAGGCCCAATGGAGGATACAGGGCTCGAACCTGTGACCCTCTGCTTGTAAGGCAGACGCTCTCCCAACTGAGCTAATCCTCCAAAATGCGTGGCAACGTCCTATCCTCGCAGGGAGCGATCCCCCAACTACTTTCGGCGTGTTGAAGCTTAACTGCTGTGTTCGGCATGGGAACAGGTGTATCCTTCAAGCCATCATCACCACACTACCCTCTCGGGTGAGAGCTTATGCTCTCAAAACTAAACAATATCCATTTCTTCAATAAACCTAACCGCTCTTCTTGGTTAAGTCCTCGACCGATTAGTAATGGTCCGCTCCATGCATCACTGCACTTCCACTTCCATCCTATCTACCACATCATCTTTGTGGGGTCTTACTTCCCCGAAGGGAATGGGAAATCTCATCTCGAGGCGAGTTTCACACTTAGATGCTTTCAGCGTTTATCTCGTCCATACATAGCTACCCAGCGATGCTCCTGGCGGAACAACTGGTACACCAGCGGTATGTCCATCCCGGTCCTCTCGTACTAAGGACAGGTCCTCTCAAATTTCCTACGCCCGCGACGGATAGGGACCGAACTGTCTCACGACGTTCTGAACCCAGCTCGCGTACCGCTTTAATGGGCGAACAGCCCAACCCTTGGGACCGACTACAGCCCCAGGATGCGATGAGCCGACATCGAGGTGCCAAACCTCCCCGTCGATGTGGACTCTTGGGGGAGATAAGCCTGTTATCCCCAGGGTAGCTTTTATCCGTTGAGCGATGGCCCTTCCATGCGGAACCACCGGATCACTAAGCCCGACTTTCGTCCCTGCTCGACCTGTCTGTCTCGCAGTCAAGCTCGCTTGTGCCTTTACACTCTGCGAATGATTTCCAACCATTCTGAGCGAACCTTTGGGCGCCTCCGTTACCTTTTGGGAGGCGACCGCCCCAGTCAAACTGCCCACCTGACACTGTCTCCCAGCACGTTCAGTGCTGCGGGTTAGAGTGGTCATAATGCAAGGGTAGTATCCCACCAACGCCTCCAGCGAAACTAGCGTTCCGCTTTCTACGGCTCCTACCTATCCTGTACAAGCAGTACAAACACTCAATATCAAGCTACAGTAAAGCTCCATGGGGTCTTTCCGTCCTGTCGCGGGTACCCTGCATCTTCACAGGGATTTCAATTTCACCGAGTCTCTCGTTGAGACAGTGCCCAGATCGTTACGCCTTTCGTGCGGGTCGGAACTTACCCGACAAGGAATTTCGCTACCTTAGGACCGTTATAGTTACGGCCGCCGTTTACTGGGGCTTCAATTCAGAGCTTCGCCGAAGCTAACCCTTCCTTTTAACCTTCCAGCACCGGGCAGGCGTCAGCCCCTATACTTCATCTTACGATTTTGCAGAAACCTGTGTTTTTGATAAACAGTCGCCTGGGCCTATTCACTGCGGCTGGCCTTGCGGCCAGCACCCCTTCTTCCGAAGTTACGGGGTCATTTTGCCGAGTTCCTTAACGAGAGTTCTCTCGCTCACCTTAGGATTCTCTCCTCGACTACCTGTGTCGGTTTGCGGTACGGGCAGTTAACTACTTGCTAGAAGCTTTTCTCGGCAGTGTGACATCAGCGACTTCGTTACTAAAAGTTCACTCCTCATCACAGCTTGTCAACCCGAAGTTAAGCATTTGACTCAACTCCTGACTTACTGCTTGACCGCACTCTTCCAATCGTGCGGATCGCTTAGCCTCCTGCGTCCCTCCATTGCTCAAACGCAGTTAACTGGTACAGGAATCTCAACCTGTTATCCATCGCTTACGCCTTTCGGCCTCGGCTTAGGTCCCGACTTACCCTGGGAGGACGAGCCTTCCCCAGGAAACCTTAGTCATTCGGTGGACAGGATTCTCACCTGTCTTTCGCTACTCATACCGGCATTCTCACTTCTAAGCGCTCCACCAGTCCTCACGGTCTGACTTCGCCGCCCTTAGAACGCTCTCCTACCACGTGCACATAGTGCACATCCACAGTTTCGGTAATATGCTTAGCCCCGGTACATTTTCGGCGCAGGATCACTCGACTAGTGAGCTATTACGCACTCTTTAAATGATGGCTGCTTCTGAGCCAACATCCTAGTTGTCTATGCAACTCCACATCCTTTTCCACTTAGCATATATTTAGGGACCTTAACTGGTGATCTGGGCTGTTCCCCTTTCGACGGTGGATCTTATCACTCATCGTCTGACTCCTGAGGATAAATCAATGGCATTCGGAGTTTATCTGAAGTTGGTAACCCATGACGGGCCCCTTGTCCAAACAGTAGCTCTACCTCCACGATTCTTACCTCAAGGCTCCCCCTAAAGAGATTTCGGAGAGAACCAGCTATCTCCAAGTTCGTTTGGAATTTCACCGCTACCCACACCTCATCCCAGCCATTTTCAACTGACACGGGTTCGGTCCTCCAGTGCGCTTTACCGCACCTTCAACCTGGACATGGGTAGGTCACCTGGTTTCGGGTCTATAACTACATACTTCATACGCCCATTTAAGACTCGCTTTCGCTGCGGCTCCGGTTTTTCCACCTTAACCTTGCATGCAATCATAACTCGCCGGTTCATTCTGCAAGAGGCACGCCGTCACCCATTAACGGGCTCCGACAGCTTGTAGGCACATGGTTTCAGGAACTATTTCACTCCCCTTCCGGGGTGCTTTTCACCTTTCCCTCACGGTACTGGTTCACTATCGGTCACTAGGTAGTATTTAGCCTTGCGAGATGGTCCTCGCAGCTTCCGACGGGGTTTCACGTGTCCCGCCGTACTCAGGATCCTGAACTGAGGGTGTGACGTTTCGTCTACTGGGCTCTCACCATCTCTGGCACAGCTTCCCAACTGTTTCGACTACGTCGCACTTTGGTAACTCAAATGTTCAGTCCTACAACCCCAGTGAGCAAGCTCACTGGTTTGGGCTCTTCCCCTTTCGCTCGCCGCTACTCAGGGAATCGAATTTTCTTTCTCTTCCTGCAGCTACTGAGATGTTTCAGTTCACTGCGTTTACCGCTTGCCAGCTATAGATTCACTGGTCAAGCAAGCACCGACTAAGGTGCTTGGGTTTCCCCATTCGGAAATCTCCGGATCAAAGTGTACTTACCACTCCCCGAAGCATATCGGTGTTTGTCCCGTCCTTCATCGGCTCCTAGTACCAAGGCATTCACCATGCGCCCTTCATAACTTAACCTTGATGATCACGTCGTGATCACCTTGATTAATTGAGTTAGCGATTATTTCGTTAATAAAACTCAAATAACGCGGTGTTCTCGGTTTATTGTTTTAAGTTAATAAATAAGAAAATAGATATTATTTAGTTTTCAAAGTACAAGCTCTGAGGGTAAACCCCTCAAAACTAAACAAAGTTTCAACTAATGTGCAGGTTCCGTTTTATTCCTTAGAAAGGAGGTGATCCAGCCGCAGGTTCTCCTACGGCTACCTTGTTACGACTTCACCCCAGTCATCTATCCCGCCTTAGGCGGCTCCCTCCAAAATGGTTAGGCCACCGACTTTGGGCGTTACAAACTTCCATGGTGTGACGGGCGGTGTGTACAAGGCCCGGGAACGTATTCACCGCGGCATGCTGATCCGCGATTACTAGCGATTCCGACTTCGTGTAGGCGAGTTGCAGCCTACAGTCCGAACTGAGATCGGCTTTAAGAGATTAGCTTGCCCTCGCGGGTTAGCGACTCGTTGTACCGACCATTGTAGCACGTGTGTAGCCCAGGTCATAAGGGGCATGATGATCTGACGTCGTCCCCACCTTCCTCCGGTTTGTCACCGGCAGTCTCACTAGAGTGCCCAACTGAATGCTGGCAACTAGTAACAAGGGTTGCGCTCGTTGCGGGACTTAACCCAACATCTCACGACACGAGCTGACGACGACCATGCACCACCTGTCATTGCGTCCCCGAAGGGAACGCCTAATCTCTTAGGTTAGCGCAAGATGTCAAGACCTGGTAAGGTTCTTCGCGTAGCTTCGAATTAAACCACATGCTCCACCGCTTGTGCGGGCCCCCGTCAATTCCTTTGAGTTTCAACCTTGCGGTCGTACTCCCCAGGCGGAGTGCTTAATGCGTTAGCTGCGGCACTGAAGGGCGGAAACCCTCCAACACCTAGCACTCATCGTTTACGGCATGGACTACCAGGGTATCTAATCCTGTTCGCTACCCATGCTTTCGAGCCTCAGCGTCAGTTGCAGACCAGACAGCCGCCTTCGCCACTGGTGTTCTTCCATATATCTACGCATTCCACCGCTACACATGGAGTTCCACTGTCCTCTTCTGCACTCAAGTCGCTCAGTTTCCGATGCACTTCTTCGGTTAAGCCGAAGGCTTTCACATCAGACTTAAGCAACCGCCTGCGCTCGCTTTACGCCCAATAAATCCGGATAACGCTTGCCACCTACGTATTACCGCGGCTGCTGGCACGTAGTTAGCCGTGACTTTCTGGTTGAATACCGTCACTGCGTGAACAGTTACTCTCACGCACGTTCTTCTTCAACAACAGAGCTTTACGAGCCGAAACCCTTCTTCGCTCACGCGGTGTCGCTCCATCAGGCTTGCGCCCATTGTGGAAGATTCCCTACTGCTGCCTCCCGTAGGAGTATGGACCGTGTCTCAGTTCCATTGTGGCCGATCAGTCTCTCAACTCGGCTATGCATCATTGCCTTGGTAGGCCGTTACCCTACCAACAAGCTAATGCACCGCGGGCCCATCCTGAAGTGATAGCCGAAACCATCTTTGAAACGAAAACCATGTGGTTTTCGTTGTTATGCGGTATTAGCACCTGTTTCCAAATGTTATCCCCCGCTTCAGGGCAGGTTGCCCACGTGTTACTCACCCGTCCGCCGCTCACTGGTAATCCATCGTCACTTCAGTGCAAGCACGTCAGATCAGTTGGGCCAGTGCGCTCGACTTGCATGTATTAGGCACACCGCCGGCGTTCATCCTGAGCCAGGATCAAACTCTCATATAAAATATAAGAATTTGAGATAGCTCTCAAATTAAAAGTTATTAAGCGAATTGACTTCGCAAATGTTTTGCTTCAAATCACCGAAGTGATTGAAGACCCTACACATTTGATTCGTCGAAACTTTGTTCAGTTTTCAAAGGTCTACCAAGTTGCCAGAAGCAACTTTTACATTATATCATTTGCTAAATCTTTGTCAAGAAGAAATTTTGATTTGATAATTATTTCTCAAGCAAAGCAGCTTTAATAATATATCATGTAAGTAATTAGCTGTCAACAAAAATTTTTAACAACCGTTAGGCAAGAACCTAACAGCAATTGTCGTCGCTGACAACGATAACTACTATACCGTGATTGCATTTTGATGTCAACAAGCTTTTTTCACAAGCCAAGCCACCGCCCACTCGTTTATGCGAACTTTTCAGCTCAATCAATCTTAAAAGTTTGCGCTTTGCCGTCAAAAATCCTATTGGCATACTTCCAAGAGCCATGAAATCACCAAAAGAACAAACGAACACCCTACCGCCGTTTTTTGATTTTTCTTAATTGTTTTCTTAAATCTCAATTCAGGCGGTTCACAAAGCCCGCCAAGCTTGCTAAACTCAACTAATGGTAAATAAGAAATAAATAAAGGAGAATTACGATTGTCTACACTAATTGATTTCATCCTCCACATTGACGTCCACCTCATCCAGATCGTCAATCAATTCGGCAGCAGCACCTACTTCATCCTGCTGGCAATTGTCTTCATTGAAACCGGGGCGGTCATCATGCCCTTCCTTCCCGGGGACTCACTGCTCTTCGCAGCCAGTGCCCTCGCCGCCGATCCGCGCTACCACCTCAACATCTGGTTGTTCATCCTCGCCTTCCTCTTCGCCTGCCTGGCCGGTGACTCGACTAACTTCATGATTGGCCACCGGATTGGGAAGAGTCTTTCCAACCACTCCCTTTTCGGTAAGCTCATCAATAAGGAGAGCCTAGCGCGAGCGGAACTCTTCTTTGAAAGCCACGGAGCGCCCGCGATCATTCTTGCCCGTTACATGCCCATCATCCGGACCTTTGCTCCCTTCGCGGCAGCCGGGTCGGGTTTCCCCTACCAGCGGTTCATCCGCTACAGTATTATTGGCTGCGTCTCCTGGGTTGCCCTTTGCTGTGGCTGCGGCTACTTCTTCGGCAACCTGCCCTTCGTCCAGGCCCACTTCTCGGTAATCATCCTGGGCATTATCGTGGTTACCTTAATTCCGGCCATCGTCAGTTTCCTGAAGTCGAAGTTTAAGAAGGCCTGATTGCCAGCGCAGCCAAATAAAGAAGAGGCTGCCCAGCAATAGGCAGATTCCCAAAAAGAGTGCAAATAATTTGCCGAAAAAGGCGGTCGGCATCATCAGGATGATCGGCGCAGTCCGCGCATTAAAAATCCAATTCCGGTCGGTAAAGAGCAGGTAGTGCAGCCGGATGAAGCTCGTCGGAAAATTAATCAGTGGGAGCCAAGCAAGCATCAGAACTACAAGACCAAGCACCATCAGCGGCGCGATCAACTGCCAGAGTTGACCGCGCCGTTTTTGTTTGCCCACCATTCGCCAGGCTAATGGAAGAGCAACCATCAGGACGGCTTCGTTCAACAGCAAAAGGTGGCGAACCGCCTGGAAATGAGCGCGCGCCCCCGCTGGCAGGGGAAGGGCCGCCAGGTGCAGCCGGCGCACCCAGGGTACTTGAAGATAAAGCAGAAGGCGGCGGTAGTCACCGGCCAGCTGTCCCCGGCTCCAGTGGATCAGCAGTCGGTGCGGGTAGTCGACGAACAACGGTGAAAGGTTAACGGTAATAAAAAGAGCGGTACTGATGATCGCCAGTCCGCAAACCAGCACCACCACGTACGCTCTCCACTGCTTATTAATCAACTTGCCATTCATCAAGGCTCTTCACCGTATGGGTCGGCTGGATTGGCATCTTGGCAACCTGCTCCGGCGTCGACAATCCCGTGTAGACCAGGAGACTGTCCATCCCCGTATTAATTGCCGCCTGAATATCGGTCCGGTAGTTATCGCCAACCATGACGACCTCCTCCTTGGTCAGGTGGACCCGCTCCAAGGCCATCTTCATAATCAACGACTCCGGCTTGCCGATCATCACCGGCTTTTGCTGGGTCGCATACTCAACCAGTTTTACCAGGGAACCGGCACCGGGAGTCATCCCCCGTTCGTTCGGCAGGTTGCTGTCGGCGTTCGTGCCGATAAAGGTTGCCCCGGCGCGAATCAGGAGCACCGCCGTTTCCAGCTTGGCGTAGGTAACCGCCGTATCCAAGCCCACCACCACGTAGTCCGGCTGCTGGTCCGTTTCAACAAAATGGCGATCGTGCAGGGCGGTTTTTAGCCCGCTCTCCCCCACCACGTAGACGCGGCGCCGGTCGCCGGCAACGTGGTCGAGGTAGTCCGCCGTCGCCAGGGCGGTCGTGTAGACATTGGCCGCCGTCACGTTGATCTGGTGGTTCTCCCGCAGGTTATTAGCCACGAACTCCGGGGTCCGGGTGCTGTTGTTGGTGACAAAGAGGACTTCCTTGTCCGCTTCCTGGAGGCGCTTGATAAAGCGGGCCGCGGCGGGAATCCGCTCCTTGCCCTTGTAGGTGGTCCCATCTAAGTCGATAAAGTATCCCCGATAGTCTTTCATTGCTTCTTTGCCTTTCCTTCCGGTTTACGCTTGTGAATCACGAACTTCTGCTGATGATGGCCGGACTTGACCCGCTCCGCCCGCTGGTGGTGGCGATGACGAACGTCCGGCTGACGCAGCTTCTTTCGCCGCTCCTTGATCACCGGGCTCGTGCGGTGTCGACGGCGACGGCGAGGCGTCCAGACGTCCTCGTTGTGAATGATGAAGTAGGCACAGCCAAAGTTACAGTCCTCGTACAGGTAGTCCTCGATCGTCTTTACCCCCTGCTCCGGATTGTAAAGCGGGTTGTCGCTGGCATAAAAGCCCCTCAGCCGCAGCTGGTCGTAGCCCCAGTCGCCGACGATATAGTCGTACTTGCTGAGGATGTTGCTGTAGCGCTTGGCGAGCGCTTCCCCGTCAAAGCCATCCCGGTACTCGTCCACTAACTCGTACTGGTGACCGTTGAGGGTAAAGTGGGTGGCATCCCGCGCTTCGAAATGGTAAAGATCGGCCCGCTGTTCCTCTCGTTGGTCAATATAATCCTGGATCTTGGCCCGATTCATTTTCATCCCCCTTTTAGCGGTTTTCTTAAATCATATCATAATTCTAGTGCCGCTTGGCAAAATCGACGGCCTTCTTCTCGACCATCTCCTCAACCTCGTGGAAGTTGACCGGCGCCCCAAAGGCCGGTTTGGCACTCAGGTAGTCGAATTCCGGGCTGTCGACCCCGACATTGATGTTTTCCTTGACCGGAACCGCGTAGTGATGGATGTGGCCGTGGAGGTTGATAATCTGCGGGGCAATCCCCAGCATCAGCGGGTAATGGGTCAGGTAGTATTGCCGGTGATCGTATTTCATCAGCACGCCCACGTCGTGAAACTCAAACTTCGGCCGGCCGTTGAACTCGTAGTTATGGGCCGCCAGGTATTTGAAGAGTGCCCGGCTGTCATGGTTGCCCTTCACCAGGACGAGGTGACCGTGGAGCTGATTTAAGACCTCCAAGACGGCCTCGTCGGACTTACGGGCCGGCTTCGTAAAGTAGAGGGCGATGTCACCCAAGTGGTAAACCAGGTCGTCCTCGCCAACCTTGGCATTCCAGTTATCAATGATCGTCTGATTCATCGTCGCCACGTCCGGGAAGGGCCGGGGTGCAAAGTCATCAATTCCCAGCAGGTCGCTGTGAAAGAAATGGGTATCAGCTGTCACAAATTGCATAACTTACCCTCCTGTAAAATTTGATGATACAAAATAACCTAAGACTAGCGCGGGCCAATCTTAGGTTATCTTTAGTCTGCTAAAAATAAATTACTTGTTAGCTTGTTGCTTCTTCAACCGTTCAATGTCCCGAACGATCATCAGCTCTTCGTTGGTTGGAATCAACAGGGTCTTGATCTTGGCATCCGGAGCGGACAGGTCACGTTCAACACCGTGGCACTTGTTCTTCTCCTGGTCGATCTTGATGCCGAAGTAGCCCAGTTGGTCGGTAACCAACTTCCGAACCGGCGCACTGTTCTCACCAACACCAGCGGTGAAGACGATTGCGTCAGCCCCGCCCATTTCGGCGATGTAGGAACCGATGTAGCGAACGATCCGGTTGACGTACATGTCAAGGGCTAACTGAGCCTGGTCATTGCCCTTGTCGGCGGCAGCCAGAATGTCCCGCATGTCTGGTGACAGTTGGGAAATACCCAGCAGACCGGACTTGTGGTTCAAGATGTCAATCATTTCCTGGGAGGAGACACCCAGCTTTTCTTGGACAAAGGCTACTAAGGATGGGTCCACGTCCCCAGAACGGGTTGCCATCGTGATTCCGGCCAGTGGGGAGAAGCCCATTGACGTATCGTAGGACTTGCCACCCTTGATGGCCGTGATGGAGGCACCGGCACCGATGTGCATGGTGATCAGCTTGAGGTCTTCCAGCGGCTTGCCAAGCATCTTGGCAGCCCGGCCGGCAACGTAACGGTGGCTCGTACCGTGGGCACCGTACTTCCGCGCACCAAACTTCTGGTACCATTCGTAAGGCACACTGTAGAGGGCGTTCATCTTTGGCATGTCAACGTGGAACGAGGTGTCAAAGACGGCAACCGCAAAGGCGTTTGGCAGCACCTTGCGGAAGGCCTTGATCCCAACCAGTTCGGCTGGGTCGTGCAGTGGAGCATATTCGGCTAACTTATCAATCTTGTCGATTACGTCGTCATCAATGATGGCAGAATCCTTGAAGAATTCACCACCGGCAACGATCCGGTGACCAACGGCAGTAATTTCGTCGTAGCTGTCAACGATATCGAGGTCGATCAACTGGTCCAGCAGGTATTGAACGGCTGCCCCGTGATCGGCAAACGGAATTTCTTCTTCGTGCTTCTGGCCGTCGCCGTACTTGATCTTGGCGTGACCCATCTTTTCACCAATCCGCTCGATCGTCCCTTCTGCGACGACGTCTTCGCTTGGCATATCGAATAACTTAAACTTCAGCGTTGAACTACCGGCATTAACGGCAATAGTTTTTGACATTATTGACTGTCTCCTTTTATTGATTTAGATTCGTGGCCACCCAGTGGTCGATTTCTGCAACAAAGTCGGCGAATTCCTTGGTTTTCTTAAAGGACGGGAATTCTCCCAACAGGACCTTGACCGCTTGCTTGCTGTCGCCACCGTGCCGCTGCAGCAGCAAGATGGACTTTTGCGCGGCCGGGTTGGCAAACAGCTCGGCGGGCAGGTTGATCAACCCCTGTAAGTAAGCAACCGACTGAATCCACTTGACGAATGACTGTGACTCCTTAGTCTGAAATAGATTGCTTGGTACCAAAAAGACCCCGAAACCACCTGGCCGCAGATAGTTCATTGACTGCTCAATCAGCAGATGGTGCACGTAGGAATGCCCCTTCTTGGCCCGGGTTTGGTAGTTGCCCGTATTCTGGTCCAACGGGTAATAGCCAATCGGCAAATCCGATACGGCCAAGTCACACTGGGGGATGTCCAGCGCATCAATGGCGTCCTGATGATAAAGGTCAACGTTCAGTTTTTGCAAGGCAACACTCGCGCTCGCTACCTCCAGCATTGATGGATCATTATCGATGCCGTAACCGTGGACCGGTTCCTGGCTAACCTTTTGCAGGGCGTTGATCACCGTCGTCAAAAGGTTGGCGGTCCCGACCGCCGGATCAAAGATCGTGTAGGGCCGGTTCAGTTTGGTGACCTTTTCGATCAAAAAGGCCATCAAAAAGCCAATCGTATCCGGCGTCATCTGGTGGTTGGCCTGGATGGCGTCCTTGCGAATCACCTTCAAAAAGCTCAGCTGAACAAGCTGCCGCAGCGTCTCGGCGTCGGCGTGGTCCAGGTCCAGCTGGTCATACAGCTGCGAGAGCTGATCGACCGTTGCCTGGTCCGGGACCCCGTCTTCAACCTGGATCTCGTGGTTGATTACGTTTTCGATATTCTCCAACAGCGCGTCAAGGTAGGAAGAGCGCAGGGCCGCTTGCAGTACCTCGGTTCCGCGGTCAAACAATTGAAATAATTGTTGTGGTGTTTGTTGTGCCAGTGTTGGTCACCTCCATTAAATTACAATCATTCCATTACATAGTTTACCGATAATACGGAATAAATTCAAGAATCCGCTTTCCCCAGACACTTATTTTTTAATTGTCAAATTGTGACTCGCCGCCCGCAGAAATTCCCGGGCCAGTTGGTCCTCCAACTGCCACTGGGCGGTATAGTAGCGATACTGCCACACCACCGCCAGGCAGATCAGGCCCAGCAAAAGGATGCTCGTCAGCAGGGCATAACCACCCCGGCTACTCTTTATAAAACTGGATAATTCCCGCATCTTGTTCACCATTCGTTCGTTCCACCTCCACCAGCACCCGTGATCCCGGCAGCCGGGTAAAGGAATAGGTTGCCCCCTTGATGTCGTCTAACACCCGCAGGTAGCCACCCCGCCCCACCGCCGTCAGGTAGAAGGCGTCTTGACCCTGCAGCTGGTACTTCAGGCCGCTTTGGGCATCCCTGACGACCAGCATGTGGTGACCGACCATCTTCTCGAGGACGAAGTGGTGGTCCGGGCTCTCCATTTCCCGCAAGAAAATATACCAGTCCGTTGTCTTGTCCAATCCTGGCCGGTTGACCTGCCGAACCGCGGTCAGGGCAAAATTGATCAGCACCATCACCAGGGCGGTGACCAAAAGTGCCGCCAGGCTCTCCGCAATCGTAAATCCTGCTTGCTTTTTCATCGCAAAGTCACCACCATTTTCTGTCGATACCAGACCGTAACCTGCCGTCGCTGGGCCAATGCCCGAAAATCTCCCCGGCGAATGGTAGCCGGGCGCTTGGTGGCAACCTGCTGATCGGTCGCCTCCTTGGCTAGCCGGGCCGCACAGAGACGGATGCGGTGCTGGCGCTCCTGATGGGCTAACTGCTTTTGCCCCATCAAGAGCGTCGCAATCCCCAGGGCGACCACCAGCAGGGCCACCAGGCTATCGGCTAAAACAAAGCCCCTAATGCTTCTCTTCTTCAAGATGATATCCTCCCCAGGCCAGCTGAATCTTCATCAGGTAGCGACGGTGGCGACTGGGCGAATCAATAACAAAGGTCCGTGGCCGCACGTAGCCGTCACTATGCATCCTGACATCGCCGAATTTGACCACCCGCATGGAGGCGGGAATATCGACGATCGTAGTACGTCCGGAAGTGAAAAAAAGGATCTGCTGATTATCCCGCTTGTAGATAATGTTTGTCTCCCGGTGTTGGATCTGGGCCGTCGCCTGGGCGCGCTGCCAGTTTTGGCGCATTGAATGCCAAAACTCCTGCTCGGCTAGCTGGGCCCTGGTCGGACTCAGTTGCGGCATCATCAGGGTAAAGAGCAGGGTCACCATGATGAGGACGACCACCATCTCGATCACCGTGAAGGCCGGGCGCCGGCTCATGGTGCAACCGCCTTTCCGTTGACGATTGAAATGTGCTCCTTCTTGGCCTTTTGAACCTGGGCGCTGGTCAGGTAGTCATGGCGCCTGAGTCCCTCGAGGGTGACCCGGTCGGTGCCCGTCTCGTTTTCATAGGCATCGACCTGGGTTTGAACCACCGCCACCATTGCGTGCCGGTGGATCCGGTTGGCGTTCTTGCGCTGCTGCGCCAGGTTGGGCAGGACGATCAGCACCAAGAGACTGATAATAAAGAGGACAATGGACATTTCCAGCAGGGTGAAGCCCCTGCGTTTCTTAATTAGTTTTTTCATTATACGACCCCCTGCATCGAGTGATAGATTGGCAATAATATACTGAGGTACAGGGCCACGATCACCAGGGCGATCAGGCCAAACGCCAGTGGCTGGACCCAGACCAGGAGTCCTTCGATCTGCCGTGTTAGCCGTTTGAACTGAACCCTGGCAAAGGCGGCCAGCTCATCCCCGAGGGTGGCCATGGTGGCGCCCTTGTTGATAAAGATCGCCAGCTCGCTGGGAATAAAGGGGTAGTCCCGAACGACGCTTTCCAGTCGGTCCCCGCGGGCCAATGTCGTCCCGGCAACCTGACTGAACTGGTAGAGCAGCGAACTTGAATCGAACCGCCTAGTGACGGCAATGATCTCCTTTAGCGAAAGGCCATGGCAGAGCATCACCGCCAGGTTTGACGTCAGATAGTAGCGGTAGTACAGCTTGTAGCAGGGCCCGACGACCGGCCAGTGACAACGGGCAATCAAGCGCTGACGCGGCGTCAGGTGGTGCCAGTGCCAGAGCTGAAAGCCGCTCGCCACCAGGATAGCCACCGCCAGATACAGTGCCAGTTCGATGCCAATCGTCTTCAGCCCGCTCTCTTCCTGGCCGACCTGCCAGGTGGCTAGCTCCGGATAGACAAAGGCTGCTAATCCGGCCACCACCAGCGCCAGGAGGCCAAGCAGGAGCAAGGGATAGCGCAGCAGGCCGCGCAGCTTGCGACGCTGTTCCTCCGTGGCCGTCAAAAGCGTGCCGATCTCCCCTAGGGTCGTCCCCAAATTGCCGTGGCGTTCGGCCAGTAAAAGCTGGTAGTAGAGGTCGGCGTTGATAAAGGGGCGCAAGCCGGTGGAAAAGCTCTCCCCGGCCGCCAGTTCCTTGTCAACCCGATTGAGGATCGGGGAGAGGCGGGGCTTCATGGTCGCGGTAAACTGAATCGCGTGGCGCAGCGAAAAGCCAACCGCCAGCAGGTCGTGGACCAGGAGAAACCACTGGGCCTGTTGGGTCAGCGAGAACTTAGCCGTCCTGGACCGCCGTCGCCACCCGCGTTTCGATTTGCCCTTCGGCAACCGCTTGGTTAAGGTAATTCTGCCATTCATCCGTCATTCCCCTCCCGCTTCGTGTTTCCAGTTCGTCTTGCAGCTTCTTTCCCCCTAAGAGGTCGAACAAGACCGCCGGGGACTTGTTCAGCTGGAGCAAGAGGCGCTGGTAACAGATCCCCGTCAGCACCTGGTCCAGGTAGTAGGGTGCTACCCCCAGCTGCTCTAACCTAGCGATCACCCCGTAAACGTTTTTGGCGTGAACGGTTCCCAAGACGAGGTGGCCAGAGAGTGCCGCCTGAACGGTCATCTGGGCCGTCTGCGGGTCGCGAATCTCCCCGACGATGAAGACGTTGGGGCGGTGGCGCAGGCCGAGCCGCAAGAGCTGCTGGTAGTCCATCCCGGCCAGGGTGTTGACCTGCAGCTGGACAAATCGCGGCTCCTCAATTTCGACCGGGTCCTCGATGGTCATCACCACCTGCTTATCGGCCAGCTCCCGGGCCAGCTGATACATGGTGGTGGTCTTCCCCGACCCCATCGGCCCCGCAAAGAGAATCAGACCGCGCCGGTGCAAGAGATCCTTTAGCTCCTGCCACTGCTGTGGAAAGAGCAGGTGATAACTATCCGAGGTCAGCTTATAGATGAAGCGGACCACGAGCGACTCCCGCCCCTGGTAGTCACCGACACTCGACAGACGCAGGTTGATCTTCTCGGGACCGAACTGCCAGCTCATCGCTCCCAACTGCGGACGACGGTGCTCGCTGACCGCCATGTCGGCCCGGTACTTGAGGTAGGCAATGAAACGCTGCCCGTAGTCCTTGGAGATTTCCTTTAAGAGCTCTAATTGACCCCGGTCAGCCACCAGCAGGCGGTAATAGCGTTTGTACGGCAGAATGTAGAGGTCGGCAACCCGACGATTGATTACAACGGCTAATTCCTTTTCAAAATTTTCCATGCTTATCCCCCCTACTTAAATAAGACGTAAAAAAATCGATTTTAAACTAAAAAAGTCACCGAGAATTTTTTCTCGGTGACTTTCTTGGTTAATTATTCTTCGTCGTCATCAGCGTCGTCGGGCAGAATCCCGGTTTCGTAGATGTCGGCAACGTCGTCGTTGGCAGTCAATTCGTCGATCAGGTGACGGTATTGCTTAGCCTTGTCGGCTGGAACCGCGGTCCGGTTTTGTGGGATCATGGTAACTTCAGCCGTGTCCAGCTCGTAGCCCTTGTCCTGCAGTGCATCACGAACACTCGTCATGCTGCTTGGGTCGGTGAAGATCTGGAACTTCTCGTCGGTGGCCTGCATATCATCGGCACCGGCATCCAGCGCATCCATCAGCATGTCGTCTTCGCTCTTGTCGAGACCGTCACGCAGGATTTCGATCAGACCCTTGCGATCAAACATGTAGGAAACGGAACCGCTGGCACCCAGGGAACCACCGGAATGACTGAAGGCAGAACGAACAGCAGAAGCGGTCCGGTTCTTGTTATCAGTCAGGGCCATGACCATCACGGCCACACCACCTGGTGCGTAACCTTCGTAGGTAACTTCTTCGAACTTGGCACCGCCAGCACCAGAAGCCTTAGCAATGGCACGGTCGATGTTCTTCTTTGGCATGTTCGCCGCGTGCGCCTTGTCAATTACCAGACGTAATTGGGCGTTGTTCGCTGGATCAGGATCACCTGCTTTAGCTGCTTGGTACAAATCACGTGAGATCTTTTGGAAAATCTTACCACGCTTAGCATCCTGGGCGTTCTTCCGCCCTTGAATGTTATGCCATTTTGAATGTCCTGACATTACTGACTCCTCTTTTCTTAATTAATGTGATAAACAGATAAATTTTAGCAAAGTTTGGGGATTAATTCAAGGTCAACGCCGACTTCCCCAACCCCACCTGACGATTCGAACCGCTAAGAGGCCGAGCCCGATGATCAGGGCCAAACTCAAGATGCCAAATGCCCGGTGGCTAAAGTCCGTCGCCAGCTGGGCCACGAAGGAAACGTAGTCTGGTGAATCGGCCGCCAGCTGCGGTCCCAGCTTGGCAACGGCCCACACCACCAGCCCGTCAATGACGGCCGCGCCGATGCAGGCATGGCTCGCGCTCTCCAGCAGGTGACGCCGCAGGAGGGCCAAGACGAGCAGGGCCGCCACGACAAGGCCGGAACCAATCATGATCGCGTTGGTTACCGCCCGGGCCACCTGAACGCCCCGGGTAAATTTGGCTACCGTGGAGTTGTTGACTTGGGAATTAACCGCCGCGTTGACGTTCTGGCTGATTGCGGCCGTGGCCGTGCTGCCAACGCCCGACAAGCCGTACTGGGACAATTCGCTGTCGACGCTGGAACCCACCTTGGCGGTCACCTTTGACAGGTCGAGGCTGATCTTTTTGCCGGCGTAAACCTGGTCGACCGCCTGGGTGAGCAGCTGGTCGGTCTCCTTGTCGGTCAGTACCGAGCCGGAAATTCCGTACTGCTCCAGGCCGGCGTTGACCTGATCGGTGATGGTCGTTTCGACCACCGAGCCCTTGATTTCATGAAGGATGAAGCTGCGGTTCAAGAAGGTTGCGTTGACGATCAGGCTGAGCAGCAGGAGCGCCAGCGAGATAACGCTCCAGAAGTTGAAGAAGTGGTGACGCCGCTTGGGAGCGGCCACCGGCTTTTCTTCCTTTTTCTGGGCAGCCTCTTCCTCCGCCGCCCGCTGCTGAGCCCGCAATTCACTACGGGTGGTCATCTTATTGCTTCGTGGATTGACGCTGGGCAAAGCCGTGCTCTAAGATGACGTCCTTTTCTTCCGGCCGAGCCTCTTCGCCGTCCATCAGCTTGGTCAGCAGCCGCATGGCCACGGCACCGAGGTCGTAGAGTGGCTGGGTAATGGACGAAATCGTTGGCCGGGCAATCTTGGTGTAGGTGGTGTCGTTGGACGAAATGATCGCAAAGTCGTCCGGCACCTTGACACCGGCATCAGTTAAGGCGTTCAGCAGGCCGACCGCCAGGGTATCGTCGCTGACGTAGGCCGCCTTGACACCCTTGTCGAGCAGCGACTTGGCCTGGTCATAACTGGCCTGGTAGCTGCCGTCAGTTTCAAAGACCAGTGACTTGTCGTAGTCCACGCCGGCAGCCTTTAATGCCGCCCGGTAGCCCGCCAGCCGAGTGGTCCCGTTGATGGCGTATTCCAGGGGACCAGTGACAAAGGCAACGTGGTCGTGGACGCTCTCCAGCAGCTTGGCCGTAGCTTCCTTGGCTGCTTCCTCGTAGTCGATCCGGACCGTGGCGATCTCGGGATCCTCAACGACGGAACCGGCAACGACCACTGGGGTGTTGCTCCCCTTCAGCTCGTCCTTAACGGCATCCGGCAGGTTGTAGCCCATGAAGATGACCCCGTCGACCTGCTTGGCCAGGAGGTTGCGGACCACCGTCAGGATGCGGTCGTCCTCGTTGTCCGAGTTCGTCAAGATGATGTTGTACTTGTACATCGTAGCGATGTCGTCAATCCCCAGTGCCAGGTCGGCAAAGTAGGGGTTGGTGACCCGCGGGATGATCACGCCGACCGTGGTCGTCTTCTTGGAGGCCAGGCCCCGGGCAACCGCGTTTGGACGGTAGTTGAGGCGCTTGATAACGTCTAAGACCTTCTGCCGGGTTGCCGGCTTGACGTTGGGATTGCCGTTGACAACCCGGGAAACGGTTGCCATCGAGACCCGTGCTTCACGCGCAACGGTGTAAATTGTTACTGATTGCTTTTCCATAAAGATAGCCCTTTCATTCTTGGTATTGACCGTTTTCATTGGTTTTCATAACTTAACTAATATAGCAGATCGTGGGTCAAATGGCAAACGTTTTCAGCTAAAAAAATGGCAAAATCGCGTCGAACGCCATTTTGCCATTTTTCGTTTTACTTTGAGTTAGTTTATTTTTCGTCCGAACGCTGATCTTCGGAATCGTCATCAGTGGTGTCGATGACAATGTCGTCGTCCACCACCGGATCATCGTTGTCGTCCGGGTGGTTGGCGGCGGCCAGCTCGGCCCGAATGTCGGCGGTCTGTTCATCGAAGTCGTCGTTAGTCAGGTGATCGGCGACCTTGCCGGCGGTTTCCGTTGCGGCCTTCTTGACCTTCTTGGCCCCGTCGGTGAAGCGGTTGAGCTTGTCATCGACCTCACTCTCCGCCAGCTTGGCATCAACAATGTCCAAGGCGTCCAAGGCGTAGTCGGTGGCCGCATCCATGGCCGCGCTGGTCCGCTGGCGGAGCTGCTTCTTCAAGTCTTCCTTCTTCTTGTCGGACAGTGACAGCCAGGCCGCCCCCGTCATTGCGCTCCCTAACAGTGCACCGAAAAATAATTTTTTACTCATAATCACTTGCCCCTTTCCGTTCTGCACGCCGCTTTCTAAGCTTGGTAAATGAATTGACCACCGCGGCCTTGCCGGCAGTCTTCAACAGTCCCAGGCCGAACTGACTCTTCTCCCGCCCGGCGCTGACCTTCGCCGTCAGGTCGTGGACGTGGTCGTTAATGTCGATCACGCTTTGGCTGACGTCGGCGACCGCCTTAACGGCCGGATCGAGCTGGCTGGACTTCTTATTAATGTCAGTCAACAGCGCGTTGGTGTTGCTGAGCACGTCCTCGACTTCCTTGCTGAGGTTATCTACGTCACGGGTCAGGGTCGTAATGCTCTTGTTGGTTTCCTTCATTGTTTTGGTTACTTGATTCAGTACGACGCAGGCAAAAACAACGAGAATCAAAAAGGCAATTGCCGCGATCAGGCCCGCTAATTGTCCATAAGTCATCAAGATTCCCTCCTTTTAACGATTAATTTTATCTATACTCAGAACAAGGATAGCACAGTTTGGGTGAAAACAACAATTGACCTATCGACAATTTCCGCGGTTCGTGGTTACAATTAATTCAGCATTTAATCAAGGAGGCATCCCCATGGTCATCGCGGCAAGCAATGCCCAACTCAACAAACAAATCGAACAGGTACGCCGGGCCTTTACCGACCTTTCCTGGCACCAGATCCTCCAGCAGTTCTTAAACAAGCTGCTGCTGATCGTCATCACCGCCCTGCTCTTCGTCCTCATCCTGTGGCTGGGGCGGCTGATCATCAACCACCTCTTTCAGGAATCGAATAAGTACAAATTCCTCAAGGGCAGCAACCGGGTCGCCACGATCCGCGCCCTGACCCTGAACATCTATCGCTACACTTGTTACTTCTTCTTCCTCTACGCCCTGCTTTCGGAAATCGGCGTTCCGGTTGGGACCCTGATCGCCGGGGCCGGAATCTTCAGCATCGCCCTCGGGCTGGGGGCCCAGGGCTTCGTCAGCGACGTGGTTAACGGCTTCTTCATCCTCCTAGAGCAGCAGCTGGACGTCGGGGACGTGGTCGAGGTCAACCAGATCAAGGGAACCGTCACCGCGCTGGGGATTCGGACAACCCAGATCACCAGTGCCGACGGGACCCTCAACTACATCCCCAACCGCAACATCACCGTTGTCCGCAACTTTTCACGCAACAACATGGTCGCTAACGTCGACATTCACATCGCACCCAACGCGGTCTTGTCCGAGGTCCGCGCCGTCGTCGAGGAGGTCAATAAGCAGCTGATCGCCAAGACGCCGGAGCTGCGGGAAGATCCGGTCATCGTCGGCCCGGTCACGGTCGGCAGCCAGCTGGTCTTTCGGGTGACGATCACCGTCGCCAACGGCAGCCAGTCGCGCCTGAGCAGCCAGTTTCTGGCCGCCTACCTGCAGGCCCTGCATGCCAAAAACATTCCACTATCCTGGGAGGGAACCAATCACCATGAGCATTAAACTAATCGCCACCGACATGGATGGCACCTTTTTACGCGACGACCATTCCTATAATCAGCACCTCTTCAAGCGCGTCTTTCGCCAGCTGCAGCGTCGCGGAATCCGCTTCGTGGCGGCCAGTGGCTCCAGCTTTCCGCGCCTGGCCCGCGAGTTTGCCCCCTACGTCGATTCGATGGACTTCATCTCCCAAAACGGCTCAGTCATCCACCGGGGACACGAAATTGTCCAGGCCTACCCCATCCAGGTGACGGCCCTCCAACGGGTTATGCACATCCTGGACCGTTTCTACGGACCCGAAGACATCAACCAGCTGGTGGTCTCCGGGCCGACTAAGTCCTACGTCGACCAAAAGATGGACGAACACAATTTCAACGTCATTAAGATCTTCTACGAGGACGTCACCCGGGTGCCCGACATTCGCCGGGTCTTCAGCCAATTTCCGGATGAGCAGTTCACCAAGATTTCGATCAACTTTGCACCCCACATCGACCTCAACAAGGTGGCTGCGGTCATGGATGGCTACCTGCCGCCGTCTTTGATCATTGAAAATTCCGGCTTCAACACCGACCAGATCGGCAATGCCAAGGCCACCAAGCGCAACGCCCTCGCCCGTCTTCAGGACCGGTTTGGCCTGCTCGACGACGAGATCGTTACATTTGGCGATAATGAAAACGACCTCGGCATGCTGGCGATGACTTCCCAGAGCTACGCCATGCAAAACGCCAATCCGGTGATCAAGCTCCAGGCCGGTCACGTCACCGCACTCGACAACAATCACGACGGCGTCCTCAAGACGATCGAACAGCTTTTGAAAAACAGTCGCTAAGCAAATCAGAATAATGCAAAAAACGAGCTCCCGGCATCTAGCCACGGAGCTCGCTTTTTTATATTTAAATCTTGTGCTTGTAAACTTTATTGAGGTAAACGAAGCAGGCAATGCAGATGACGGCAGCAATCTCCACGATGACGAAGCTGGCGTACCAGTTCGTCTTGGCGACGATGTAACCAATTCCGGAGGCCGCCATGACCTGCCCGAAGGCATAGCCGAAGAAGCCGGCCAAGCCGCTCCCACTGGCCACACTCTCTACCGGCAGGGCGTCCATGATGATGATCCCCATCAGGACCTGTTGGCCGAAGATGCAGACACCGAGCAGGGCCAGGATGATGTAGACGGTCGCAACCTGCTTGCACAGCGCGTAGATCGGAACCATCACGAAGATGGCAATCGAGGTCCAGACCATGATTGGCATCCGCCGACCCTTCAGGTACTTATCGGAGATGTAGCCGAGCAGGATCGTCCCCGGGATCGCCGTGTACTCGAAGACCGAGTAGCCGGTGTTGGTCAAAACGCTGCTGAAGCCCCGTGCCTGGGACAGGTAGACGGGAATCCAATTTTCAATCCCGTACCGAATGATGTAGGCGAAGGCGTTCATGATGCAGATAATCCAAACCAGCTTGTTGTGCAGGATGTTATCCCGGAAGGCCACCCAGCCGGAACTGTGGTGGATGTTCTTCTTCTTGGACTTGTTAACCGGTGGCAGGCCCTCAACCTGGGGCTCTTCCACCCCGAGGCACATCACGATGATCGCCATGATGATTGAAACCAAGGATGGGATCAGGAAAATGCTGTTCAGGTTGCTGGCCCCAAAGACCGCCACGGTGGCCGCCACGATCAGCGACGTGGTCCCCGGCCCAACGTTGTGTGAAATGTTCCAGGTCGAGGTTGCAAGCCCCAAGTGCTGGGAGTCAAACCAGGCCGCCAGCATCTTCTGGCAACAAGGCGCCCCGATCCCCTGGGTCACCCCGACCCCAATCATCAGGGCCATCATGACCCACTTGTTGGCGGTAAAGCCAAAGCAGAGGTTAAAGAGGGCCGAGATAATCAGCCCCACCCCAACAAAGTACCGGGGATTCAGCCGGTCGGCCAAGAGTCCCATGAAGAACTTGGCACAGCCGTAGGAAATGGCCAGGGCCGATAAGACCAGCCCGATGTCATTAGTTGTAAAGTCCCGGTAACGGGTCAGGTACTGGGAGGCCACGGTAAAGTTTGACCGAACAATGTAGTATGAAGAATAAGCAAAAATCGATGCAAACATTAGTCGCGTCCGATAAACGTGATAACGGTGCGGACGATCTTCAACTGCCACCAACTCTTGAGCTGGCGGACTAGGTTTTAGCCAGCTTAACATATGACTCATCTTCCCTTCTGAAAGCTAAAATGGGCAGCGAATAAAAATACAATTTGTCAGAAACGTCCGATATCGAATTTCTTATAGTCTTTTGTCAATAAAAAGACTATTTATTACTATATTTTTATTGTACCATTAATAGTGAGGAGTAAATGTAATATTCAGAAAAATATGTCTTATTATTGAATATTATTCATCAATTAATCGGTCACTTGATAAACAGGAGGGATTATCATGGGAATTAAATTACTGGCAATCGACATCGATGGCACCCTGATAAACGACCAGTTGGCGATCACGCCGAAAACGGTTGCGGCACTGAAAAGCGCCAGTGCTCAAGGGGCCAAGGTCGTGATCACCACCGGCCGGCCCCTGTGCGGTTTCCAAAACTACCTCGACCAGCTGGGTGTCAACCACCAGGACGACCAGTACGTGATCTGTTACAACGGCTCGCTGATCCAAACCACCAACGGCCAGGTCCTCAGGAAGGAATCCTTTGATTTCAACGACTACCTGGACCTGGAGCTCTTCGCCCGCAAGCACGGCGTCCGGATCTGCCTGTCGACCCCGGACTGCATGTACACCGCCAATGAGGACCTCTCGCCCGTGATGATTCACGAGTCCTGGAAGGTCCACATCCCGCTGAAGTTCCGGACCATGGACGAACTGGAGCGTCTCAAGGATCAGTTGGTGGTCGTCAAGGGAATGATGCTGGATTCCCCGACGATTCTCGACCGAATCGAGCGGGAGCTGCCGGAAGACTTCAAGGACCGCTTCACGATTCTGCGCAGTGAGGTCGACTACCTGGAATTCATCTCCAAGCAGGCCTCCAAGGAGCTGGCACTGGCCCACCTCACCTCGGCCCTGAACCTCAAGCCGGCCGAGGTGATGAGCTTCGGCAACGGCTTAAACGACATTGGAATGATTAAGTACGCCGGCGTCGGGGTCGCCATGGGCAATTCGGAGCAGGGTCTGCTGGATGCGGCCGACTACATCACCGCGGACAACAACCACGACGGGATCGCCCAGGCAATCGAGAAGTTTATGTGAAGAGACAAAAAATGAGCCCCAAGTCCGGAGCTCATTTTTCATTCTTATCTCTTGAATTCAAAGTGCAGTTGCTCGACCGGTTGCGACTGGCGATCGTAGTAGTCCACGACAAACTTATTCGTCTGCGCGTCCACCACGGCGAAGGTGCCACCGATTCGGGCAAACTGTCCCCGCGGCAGAGAAATGCTGCCGGGGTTGATCATCAACATCCCCTTTTCAACAGTCACCGCCAACTGGTGGGTGTGGCCGTAACAGACGATGTCCGCCCGTTCTTCCTCTCCCTTGAGCATCAAACGGGTCAAGGAGGAGTTGACTCCGTAACGGTGCCCGTGGGTGGCAAAAATTCGCACCCCGTTTGCGATCAGCAAGCCGTCATTTGGATAGTCCAGGCCCCAGTCATTATTGCCCGCTACCGCCAGGTCAAACTGCTTCATGGCCGGCTGCGTGGGTGCCAGTTCCGAATCGCCACAGTGGATCATGACGTCGACCTGGTTGGCCCAGCGCTGACCGATTTGCGTCAGGATGTCTTCTTCCCGATGGTTATCACTGATGATTAAGGCCTTCACTATGCTCGCCACCATTCCGGAAAGTCCTGCATGAATTCACGCAGCGCCCGGCCGCGGTGGCTGACCGCGTTCTTTTGGTCCGCCGTCAGCTGGGCCATCGTCTTCTCATAAGACGGGAGGTAAAAAAGCGGGTCGTAGCCGAAGCCATTTTCCCCGCGGCGTTCCCGCAGGATCTGACCGTCCACCCGGCCGTTGGCAACCAGCTTGGCGCCGTCCGGCTTGAGGGCCACGATCGTCGTGTGGAAGTGAGCCGTCCGCTCTTCATCCGGAATATCCTTTAGGGCGGCCAGGAGCTTGGCATTGTTGGCGGCATCGTCGTGGTCACCGGCGTAGCGAGCCGAGTGAATCCCCGGCTCACCGTTTAAGGCATCGACAACCAGGCCGGAATCGTCGGCCATCACGGGCAGGTTCAGGGCTTTCATCACCGTCTGGGCCTTGATGGTCGCATTTTCTTCAAAGCTGCGCCCGTTCTCGTTGATCGAAATTGGCGGAAAATCCGCGAGCGTCTTGACCTCGATCCCGTGCGGGGCCAGCATCTTCTGGTACTCGCGCGCCTTTCCGGCATTCTTGGTGGCAATTACTAAGGTGGTCATCCTATCATCCCTTCGTCTTATAAATCCGTGTGTTCGCAACTATCGAACTGACCCGCCAGCCACTGCTGAGCCCCGGCGACCAGGTCGGCCCGGTCACCAGTGGTATAGAGTTTAATCGTGCCCGTTTCCTGGTCAGCCAGCAAATTCTGCTTGGTCAGCGTGGCAGCCGCCTGCTTGATGGTTTCAAAGGCCGGATCAATCAGCAGCACGTCTTGGCCCATCTTCTGCTGGATCTCCGGCGCCAAAAACGGGAAGTGGGTACAGCCCAGAATCAGAGCCTGGACCGGATGAGTGTCGAAGTAGGCCAGTTCGCGGGCGACCGCCGCCTGGGCTGCCGGGGTCCCCGTCTGACCGTGCTCGACAATTGGGACGAGTGGTTGGGCGGCATGGCTGTATACCGTCAGCCGCTTGTCCAACCGGTGCAGGGCCTGATCATAGGCCCCCTTCTTGATCGTCGACTCGGTGCCGATCACCCCCACGGTTTGGGGATGGTGGGCGACCGCCGCCTGGGCGCCCGGTTCGATCACCCCGATTACCGGAATCGGCAGCTTTTCCTGCAGGAGCGGCAGGGCGGCCGCCGTGGCCGTGTTGCAAGCCACGATCATCATCTTGACGTCGTGGTCCAGGAGGAAGTCGCCGATATTCATCACCAAGCGCTGCAATTCTTCCTGACTCTTCGTGCCGTAGGGAAAGTGACCCTGGTCGCCGACGAAGATTAGTGACTCCGTGGGCAGCTGCTTGTGAAGCACCCGCATTACCGATAGGCCCCCAAGTCCTGAATCCATTAAACCAATCGGACGATTATCCATGTCGTTCACCTCATAAAACTTTAACTTTATTTCCGTAGAAAAATACCTGAAACTATATTATCGTTTTCGCCGGCAAAATTTGCAAGTTTTAAGAAACTTTTACTATTATATCTGGCAATTTTAAGTATAATAAGAATGATTGTTACAAAGAGGAGCGATTAAATAAAATGAGTCAAGAACGCTATGATCAATTGCTGCACAGTCACCAGGGCCTGGTCAACGGGACCCTTCGCGACGTCATTCTGCCGGCCATCCTCGGCAAGGAGACTGACGACATGCTTTACTGGATTGGCAAGGACCTCGCCCGCCAGTATCCGGTGGCAACGCATGACGACCTGGTCATTTTGACTCACCAGTTGGGGCTGGGTGACCTGACCCTGCAGCGCCACGATAAGGTCAGCCAGGTATGGCGGCTAGCGGGGCCGATCGTAAACGAGCGGATCCAGCGTGACAAGGAGCAGACCTCCTTCGGCCTGGAGTGCGGCTTCCTGGCTCAGCAGACCGAGTTCCAGCTGGGAACGGTTGCCGAGGCGCGGATCAACGACCGGCACCGCGACAGTGTTGATATCATGGTCCAAAACGACCCGAAGACGGATGCCGACAACGAACGCAGCGAACTGGTCACCTTCATCCACGTCGACGCGCCGGGGCAAACGGAAACGGAAGCGGAGCCGAAAAAGCGACGCCCGCACTTAAAGAAAAAGAAGAACGCCAAAAAGTA